>CAZUHN010000088.1:0-15552 GCA_964620535.1 uncultured Nitrospinaceae bacterium
GGGCTGCCGGGCGCGGCCGGGCGGCGGGGGTGGGCGCTGTGGGGGGCGGGGGGGTGGGGGGGGCGGGGGGGGGCGCGCCCTAGGGGGGAGGAGTGAAAGGCCCTTTCGGCTCGGGGGTTCGCCATCGGCTCTGGGGGGCCGCCATTGGCCCGGGGGCGGAAAAAAGCGGGAAATGGACGTGCATGGATCGCGAATTCCGGGTTTTTTTCGCGAAGGTTCCTGTTGACATCCCGTTACCTGCTCTCTAGCCTGAGACCTGCTGCCGGGATCGCCCGCGACCCGGACGGCCACCGGAAGGGGTGTTTTCCCTGGAATCCGGCGCGTTTTCCGCCCTGCCTTCGATGCGCGGCGTTCACCTTCACGAGGGAGCGACCATGAGCGGCCGGCCTTCCGGCAACGGGACGAAATCTAAGAAGAAAGTTACCACCGCCACCATCCTGGCCCACAAGGGCGGGGAAAAAATTACCGCTCTCACTGCATATGACTACCCAACGGCCCAGATTGCCGATGGGGCGGGGGTGGATATCCTCCTGGTGGGAGACAGCTTGGGGATGGTGGTTCTCGGCTATTCGGACACCACCAAGGTGACGCTGGAGGACATGCTGCACCACACCAAGGCCGTTTCCCGCGCTCATCCCAGGGCCCTTCTCGTCGCGGATATGCCCTTTCTTTCCTTCGGCGTGAGCCGCGAGAAAACCCTCCAAAATGCGGGCAGACTTGTTCAGGAAGCCGGGGCCGAGGCGGTCAAGCTGGAGGGGGGGGAGCGGGTGAAGGAAGAGATAAAAGCTCTCGTCGGCTGCCAAATTCCGGTGATGGGCCATGTCGGACTCACCCCGCAAAGCATTCATCAATTCGGGGGTTTCAGGATACAGGGGAAGTCTGATGCAGACGCCGACAAGGTGCTGCGTGACGCTTTGGCGGTCCAGGAGGGAGGTGCGTTTTCTCTTGTTTTGGAGGGCATTCCCGCATCTCTCGGCGAGCGCATAACCCGCGAGGTGGACATACCGACCATTGGGATCGGGGCGGGCCCCGCGTGTGACGGGCAGATTCTCGTGACGCAGGATATGCTCCACTTCTTCCAGGACTTCACTCCAAAGTTCGTCAAATTGTATGGCGATTTGGGTAAAACCGCGCACACGGCGATTGAGCGCTATTGCGCGGAAGTGAAAGAAGGAAAATTTCCGGGCAAAGAGCATTGCTTCTGATTTTCCCCTCCTTTTGCTTTGTTCGCTTTAATAACGAAAGGAAACGTGTCTTTGGATGACCTCACGCGATCCGTTGGTCCCCTTTCGACCATCACTATGAAGGCGGCAGTCCACCGCTTGGACCTATTGACCAAACCGAAGGGGAGTCTTGGCCAGCTGGAAGAGTGGGCAGCTTGCTATTGTGCCATTTTTGGAATGATTCCACCTCCGGAATTCCGACCCGCAGCGATTGTCTTTGCCGGGGATCATGGTGTGATCGAGGAGGGGGTAAGCGCATTTCCGAGCGAAGTGACGGCCCAAATGGTGGAGAATTTTCTCCGGGGCGCCGCCGCTGTGAACACTTTTTCCAAGGAGGTTGGTGCCGAAGTCTTGGTGGTGGACGTGGGGGTAAAAGGGAATTTGGCACAGAATAGAAAAGTTACTCGTTAAGAAGATTGACCGGGGAACCAACAATTTTCTGAAAAGTCCCGCCATGAGCAGGGCGGATGCGGAGAGTGCTCTTGTGACGGGTTATGAAGTCGCGGAGGGGTTAGCAATAAAAGGCACGACGACTCTCGCCCTCGGCGAGATGGGAATTGGCAACACGACCTCTGCGACGGCAATTTCCGCGGGGATTCTCAATTTGTCTGTGGAAGATCTAACCGGACCCGGGGCAGGACTCAAAGAGGAGGGAGTAGCGAATAAGCGTGAGGTTATTGCGAGCGCCCTAGAGCGGGTCGGGAATATCTGGGAAGATCCCCTGCAAATTCTCGCTGAAGTGGGTGGATTTGAAATTGGTGCGCTTGTAGGGGCGATCTTGGGGGGGGCTTCAGCCCGTATTGCCCTGTTTGTGGATGGATACGTGGGAACCGCTGCGGCGTTGCTAGCCAGGGCCTTTTGCCCGTCCGCGATGGATTACTGCTTTCCAGGGCACCTTTCGACAGAGCCTGGCCACAAACTCCAACTGGAATCTCTTGGCTGGAAGCCGCCTATCCGGGTGGAGATGCGTTTGGGTGAGGGTATCGGGGCGATTCTGGCAATGAATATAATGCGGAGCGCCCTTCGGGCTTTTCGGGAGATGGCCACTTTCGAGGAAGCGGGCGTGAGTGGACGTGAGTCTAATAAACTCTATCCTAAGAAAATGGAAAAATGAGTTCGTTTTTTCTGGCTGCCCGGTTTTTAACTATTCTTCCATGGCCTCGAGCGTCTGAGGAGCCGGACGCTTTTGACTTCGCTGCGGCTGTCTCTCGATTTCCCTTTGTTGGTCTTTCACTCGGTGTTTTGCTCGTCTTCATAGATTTTTTTGTGGGATGGTTGGCACCGATTTCGGTCCGTGACGGTCTGCTCGTTATCGCGCTAGTCGTTCTCACTGGAGGTCTTCATCTGGACGGCCTCGCAGATTTGGCGGACGCGATGTGTGGAGGTGTGGATGCCGAGAGTCGCCTGAGGATCATGAAAGACTCGGTTACTGGCTCGATGGGAGCGATGGCAATCTGCGGGATACTCCTTTTGAAATTTGCCGCATTGCAAAGTTTGCCAAGCGAGGGACGATGGGCCGCTTTGCTTCTTGCGCCCACATTTTCCCGGGCAGCAATGGCATATCTAATGGTTTCCCTTCCCTATGCGCGGTCCGAGGGAGGAACGGGATCGGTTTTCGCTGAGGCGGCGGATCCGGGCCATGGATATACTGCGGTAGGATGGGCGCTTGTGGCTTCGTTGGTGTTCGATTTTTTTGGAGGGATTCTGGTAGGGGTTGTCGCGGGGGCGGTTACTCTTTTTGCGAAAAGAGTATTGGGAAGAAAACTTGGAGGTGGTACCGGGGATGGATATGGCGCTGCAGGGGAGGTTGTCGAGACAATTTCGCTTCTTGCGTTTGCCATTAAATGGGGAAATTAAGGGAGAAAAACGATTTGTCAGAGCATGCTTTCGCTAAATATTCGATTCCTATGACTTTAATTTAATGAGACTGAGATCGAAATTCTTGTTGAGAAGGTAACATCCTGCACCTTGTAAGATTGCCTTCGAATTAACAATTCCTTTGATAACAATAGATTAAATAGCCCTTTCCGGAAAATTTCACACGTTTGTCACCAAAAAAAGAAGTTCCTTTCCAGCAAACCTTGATGTTTCAATTCGGCTGGTTTGGGGAAAATATTGTTTTTCTTTGGATTCAGGAATATTTTCATTGACATGCTTTTTTCGGATCTATATAAATGTCCTTTAAGTGGGAAAATGTGGGGAAAAGTGGGGAGCGCGGAATGCTCATCAGTTCCCATATCGTCTCCGTTGACGCGAAAGGGCGCGTTAGCATCCCTGCCCGGTTTCGGGAATACCTGAGCGCGACATACGGGGATCAGATCATTTTGCTGGACATGGACGGATGTATATTCGCCTATCCACAGGAAGAGTGGCGGAGGCGTTTCAGCGAGAAATTCAATGGACTCCAAACGCACCGCGACGAAGTTCGTCGATATATACGAAGCATGTATGCCAGGGCTACCCAATGTGAAATGGATCGACAAGGGCGGATTCTTCTTCCCGCTCGCCTGCGGGAAGGAGTGGGAATTGAGAAGGAAGCCGTTATTGTAGGGCTTGAGAATAAATTCGAAATATGGGGCCGGGAAAAATGGGAATCCCAGGTCAATGAAAATCAAGGAATCCTGGAATCGGTACCTGAAAGCGGCTTAATCAATTTGGAATTTTAGGCCTGAGTTCTTTGGAGGGAGTGGCTCATTGGTTTTGAATTACACAAGAAACTCTCAAGCCCCTGCTTTTCGTTTATCTAAAGAGGGAATTATGACTGCGTCTCATGTTCCGGTCATGGTGCAGGAAGTCATAGACTTTCTGTCTCCGGTGCCAGGAGCCGTGTTCTTAGATTTAACCTTGGGCGGAGGGGGACACGGTTTCACGTTGCTGGATGCGATACAGCCATCGGGTGTGCTGATCGGCTGTGACCGGGACGGGGACGCTGTCAGAATTTGTAGGAAAAAATTTGCTCAGTTCGGTCGTTACGCACGAGTCCATCACGCGAATTATTCCGATATCGGGAAAATACTTTTTGAGGAAGGATTCGATTCGGTCGACGGAGCACTTTTTGATCTTGGTCTTTCATCCATTCAACTTGACACTTCGGGACGAGGATTTCGGATGACTTCCTCTGATCCCCTCGATATGCGCATGGATCCTCGCGGTGGGACTACAGCAGCAGATCTGGTCAACGGGCTTAAGGAAGTAGAACTCGCGGATATCATATATCTCTATGGTGAAGAACGTCGTTCTCGCTCCATCTCGAGGGCCATCGGGCGGGCCCGCGAGAATAAGCCCATCGAGCGTTGTGATGAGCTCGCGGCGATCGTTGCCTCCGCTGTCGCTCGGAGCGGCGGCGGAGGCAGCAGGGGTAGGCAAAAAATTCATCCTGCGACACGTACTTTTCAAGCGCTCCGAATTGCCGTGAACGAAGAGTTGGAAGCTTTGGAAAGAACGCTGAAAGATGTGGTTGATATATTGAGGCCGGGAGCGCGGCTCGTTGTAATCAGTTTCCATTCGTTAGAGGACCGCATCGTAAAGAATATATTCCGAGAGCTTTCAAGTGGGATGGACAATTTCTCTTCTCTTCGCCTTATCACACGGAAGGTTGTACGGCCAGGAGAGGAAGAGTTGACAACGAACCCTCGTGCGCGGAGCGCGAAACTTCGTGCGGCAGAAAAGCAAGGTTCGGGGTGAGCGATGTCGAGTGTGCGAAGAGCAGCATTCCATCACCTAAGAAAGTTCGGATGTCAGGAGATACTCCCCCTGAAAGCCGTTGCATATATTGGAATCGTAGCGGTCAGCGCCCTGGCACTTGTATGGCCTCATCTTGAACTTGTCAGGCTCGGTTATCAAACCGGGAGAATCAAAGGAGAGCGAGTTCGATTAATTCAAGAGCGAAGGGAACTAAGAATAGAAGAAGCTACTTTACGGCAGCTTGATAGAATCGAGGAAATCGCCCGGGAAAAATTGGGGATGATCTTCCCGGGCTCGAACCAAGTGGTCTATGTGAAAGTATATTCGTCAGGTACACGGTAGTTCACCAAATTGCAGGTATCCGCCTTAACCGCCTAAAGCAGGATGCGGGACATGGCGCATGGGTTTTTACGCCGGCTCATCGTGTGTGGCTTTATTGTGAGTTTGGGGTTCTCTGCGCTCACAGTTAAGCTATTGGCCATCCACATACGCGACCGAAAATTTCTAGTCGCCTACGCGGGTCGTCAGCTCCGGAGAACCTTGCCTATTCGCGCGAAGCGAGGGGAGATTCTAGACGCGAAAGGTCGTCCTCTGGCGGTAAGTGTAGACGCTCCATCTCTTTATGCAAACCCACGTGCCACCGAAAAACCCAAGAAAGTAGCCGTTGCGTTGACCTCCATTCTCGGTGGGTCATCCAAAGATCTTGAGCGAAAGTTGCGCGGTGATCGTCGATATGTGTGGCTAAAGCGAAAGGTGACCCCAGAGGAGGTACGAAATATTCTTTCTTTGAATCTTGAAGGAGTCGGTTTTGTGAAGGAAAGCCGCCGCTTCTATCCCAAGCGAGAGCTTGCGTCTTCCTTGTTGGGTTTTGTGGGGATTGACGAAAACGGTCTCTCGGGCCTTGAGCTTGCCTATGAGAAGCAGTTGGCGGGCCAGATGGGACGAATCCGGATACAAAGGGACGGAAGGGGGCGTTTAGTGCACCCTGAAGCCATCCCATTGTTGTCGCCGAAGCGGGGGAGCGACCTTCACATTACGATCGACGAGGTTCTTCAATATATTGTCGAGAAGGAATTAGCTGCCCAAGTACGGAAAGTGGGAGCACGCCGGGGCATAGGCGTCATGGTGGAACCCCGGACGGGGCGCGTCCTGGCAATGGCAGAAGTACCCGGTTTTAATCCGAACATTTACTCTGAATACGACCAAGAAATTTGGCGCCAGGCTGTAGTACAAGAGGTGTATGAGCCAGGATCAACTTTTAAGTTAATAACGGCGGCTGCTTATTTGGAGGCGGGCGGCAGCCTAAAAAAACTCTTCTTTGCGGAAAACGGCAAATTCCGTATTCCGGGCACTCGTCGCACAATTCGCGATCACAATAAATTTGGATGGCTCAGTGCCCGCGAAATTATCGTGAAATCATCAAACATTGGCACTTATAAAATGGCCTTGGATGTGAAATCGGAAAGGCTCTATAGGACCATCCGCAGATTCGGATTTGGCCGGCCGACTGGAGTGGGCCTTTCAGGAGAAACGGGTGGAATACTGCGATCCCTGAGAAAGTGGTCGAAGACCTCGCTCTTAGCCGTGGCAATTGGACAGGAAGTGGGAGTGACTCCCATTCAAATGGTCATGGTGGCGGCCGCAATCGCCAACGGGGGCATCATGCCGTCGCCTCACATTGTAGAGGCGGTAGAGCGGAACGGCCGAATCGGGCGGGTGTCAGATTATTCCCGGGTATTTCGTGTCGTCACCTCACGCGTGGCACAACAACTGGCCGCGCTCATGCGGGACGTTGTAACCAGAGGGACAGGGAAACTGGCGGAAGTGAAAGGATATGGAGCGGCCGGCAAGACGGGAACCGCCCAAAAGTTCGATCGCAATTCATTAACGTATAGCCAATCGAAGTTTGTCATGTCCTTTCTGGGTTTCGTCCCCTACCAAAATCCACGCTTTGCCCTTCTTGTGATTATTGATGAAGGGAGAAGCGCCGGAGGGGCATGGGGAGGTACGGTGGCCGCTCCAGTTTGGAAACGAATCGCATGGCAATCTCTTCGTTACCTGCGCGTTCCGCCAGAAGGAGCAAAGGTGTTAACCGTTTCTGGCACCTCCCTCTTGCCCGGAAAATCTTTTGTTCCGCGGAGGACAGCCCTTCGCGAAAAAGTTCTCAATATCGTAGCGAGCGTTCGCCAGGTGTTACACGGAAATCTTGTTGTCGAGAAAAATCTTTCAAGTCGAAGTCAACGGGGGAGTGCGCCTTGAGCGCAATAGCCATGACGCAGGAACGAACCATTAAACTGGCAGAATTGGCCCGGGCGGTTCCCGGTTGTCGCGTAATTAAAGCTGAGAACGCTAAGGTGAGTGGAATCGCTTACGACTCCCGAAAAATATCCGCGGGTGATCTTTTTGTAGCCTTACGGGGGTTCGAATCCGACGGTCATGCATATGTTTCCAACGCACTGAAGGCTGGCGGAATGGCTTTGGCCCTGGAGCAGGAAATTCCTGAAATCCCCGACGAGACGCCCCGGCTATTGGTGCCCGACGGGAGAACTGCCCTGGCCCTCATCTCGGATGCCTTTTATGGACATCCTTCGGGCGAACTTGTCCTCGTCGGGGTGACGGGAACAAATGGCAAGAGCACAACGACCTATCTTATCGATGCGATTTTTCGGAGAGCAGGATTGAAATCTGGCTTGATAGGAACGATTCACTACCGTGTGGGTGATCGGGTATTTGAAGGACCGCGTACCACACCCGAAGCCCCTGATCTCCAGGCTTCGTTGCAGGAAATGTTGGAGGCGGGCGCGAGCCATGCCGTGGTGGAGGTGTCGAGCCATGCACTTTCTCTGAAGCGGGTTCTGGGTTGTAACTTCAGGGCAGCGGTGTTTACCAATCTTACGCAGGATCATCTCGACTTTCACGGTGACCTGAACAGTTATTTCCTGTCGAAGCGAAGTCTATTCACCGAGAATCCTCATTTCGCTTCCATATTGAATCTGGACGATGAATATGGAAGGTGGATTGCGAGCGACGCGGTCGGCGAGATCTGGGGCTACGGGTCTGGGGAAGATGCAATCGTTCGGGCGGAGAATATTTTATTTTCAGCGCAAGGAGCGCGATTTGCCCTTTGCCATCCTCAAGGACGAATTGAGATCGAAACCACTCTTCTTGGTCAGCATAACGTAGGCAACATCCTCGCCTCTGCCGCGACGTGCTTGGCTCTCGGCCTTTCGGCGGAGGAGGTTGCCGCCGGCGTTCTTTCCTTGGAGAGCATTCCTGGGCGATTTGAACGGATTAACGAGGGCCAGCCTTTCCTTGTGGTTGTCGACTATGCGCACACGCAGGATGCTCTTGCCCGTGTGCTTGAACTTGCACGGCCAATAACCCAAGGCAGGCTTATCACCGTGATGGGATGTGGCGGTGATCGTGACAAAAAAAAGCGGCCCCGGATGGGTGCCGCGGCGGTTCGGGCCAGCGATCTGGTTTTCCTGACCTCGGACAATCCTCGGACCGAAGATCCAGCGGAAATTCTTCGCGATGTGGAAGAGGGAACCAATCGCGTCCCGGGGGGAGAGGAGCGCTCCCGCACAATCGTGGATCGTCGGGAAGCTATCCGGACCGCCGTAGAGGAGGCGAAAGAGGACGATACTGTTCTAATCGCGGGGAAGGGCCATGAAACTTACCAAATTATCGGAATAGATCGTATTCCTTTTGACGACCGAGACGAGGCGCGTGAGGCGATTCGTAATCTGGGATTCGGGCGATGAGCGAGGTGGGCGTGGCGGCAGACTTTACTGTGAGAGAGATCTTGAGCGCCGTAAAGGGGCGGCTGTGTTGGGGTGAGCCGACGATGGAGGCGGCTGGCGTCAGCACCGACTCGAGAACAATCGGGCCGGGAGAGCTTTTTGTTCCGCTGGTTGGTCCGCATTTCGACGGTCACGACTTTTTAAAAGCGGCGCTAAAGGCGAACGCCGCAGGTGTACTTGTCCATGCGGGATGGAAGGTTTCAGAGGAAGAGGACGCCTTCGCCATAGAGGTTTCCGACTCTCTTCGTGCTCTGGGGGATCTCGCACGCTACCACCGATCGACGTTCGAAATACCTGTGGTCGTTGTGACGGGGAGCAATGGTAAAACCACTACCAAGGAAATGATTGGGGCGATTTTGGCCCAAGGAGGAGAGACCCTGAAATCTGAGGGCAACCTCAATAATCTCGTGGGCCTTCCGCTCCAGATATTTAAAATGGGCTTGGAACACGAAAAGGCGGTTCTGGAAATGGGAATGAATCAGCCTGGTGAGATTTTTCGGTTGACGGAGATCGCGGATCCACAAGTAGTGGTTATCACGAATATCGCCCCGGTACATCTCGAGGGGTTGGGATCGGTAGAGGCTGTTCGCGACGCCAAAGGGGAGGCGCTTGAGGCGATGGGTCAGGGAGGCTGCGTGGTACTGTGCGGAGACGATCCGCATTGCCTCTCTCTTGCACGTCGGTATCAAGATGCAGGAGGAAAAGTAGTCTTGTTCGGATTTTCTGGAGAATGCGACATTCGCGCGAAAGATATCAAGATCTCCGCGCTTGAAGGAATAAATTTCATTGTTCAGATGAACGATCAAGAGAGAAAGATTATCCTTCCGGCTGTAGGGCGGCATAACGTGTTAAACGCTTTGGCCGCCGCCGCCGCCGCTTCACTCCTTGGATGTTCATTGGATGAGGTAATTCGAGGATTGGCCTGCGCCACAGTTCCGCGAATGCGTCTTGAGATCGAGGACATCCCTGCGAAAAGACGATGCTATCTCTTGAATGATGCATATAACGCGAATCCCGTCTCCGTCCATCTTGCTCTCGAAACCGCTGCCGAGTTGAAAGGACCCGGTCGGTTGTTCGGAGTGCTCGGAGATATGAAGGAACTCGGAGCGTTCGCAGAATCAGCGCACCGAGAGGTGGGGCGGACGTCGGCTTCAGTCAATGTGGGTGTGGATTTCTTCGTTGGAGTGGGACCCCTAATGGCCCTAGCCGCCGCAGCGGCGCGCAAGGCGGGAATGCCAAAAGAGAAAGTGCACCATTTCAACAATCCTGAGGATGCTGGTGTGTGGATCACGGAACAGCTTCGTCCCGGCGATTGGGTTTTGGTCAAAGGATCTCGCTCTATGCAGATGGAGCGCACCATTGAGGCTTTGCGGGGCTGATGCTTTACTCCCTTTTCGTTGAATTAAGTGTTGATCTTTCGGTGCTGAACGTTTTCCGGTTCATTACCTTCCGGACTGCAGTGGCGACGCTCACCGCCTTGACCCTAAGCCTCCTCCTGGGGCCAGCCCTGATCCGTGCCCTGGGGCGCCTCCAGGTTGGAGAAAAAATTCGGGACGACGGACCCCGCAACCATATCGCGAAGCAGGGAACTCCGACCATGGGCGGCTTGCTTATTTTATTCTCCGTTATTCTCCCAGTCCTATTATGGAACAACCTTAACAATGGTTTCGTCTGGCTCACTCTGTTTGTTCTTATCGGGTTTGGCATTATCGGATTCGTGGACGATTACAAGAAGGTGATTCTAAGGGACAAAAAAGGGATCAGGCCGTCCCGCAAATTTCTCGTACAGTTTGCTATCGGACTTGTGGCCGGTTACGGGCTCTTCAGCGGAATGGTTAACGATCAATTCAGGCCCGTTGTTATGTTCCCCTTTTACAAGAATCTTCAGCCGGACATTGGGACTTGGTTCATTCCATTTGCGGCGCTCGTCATCGTGGGGACGAGCAATGCCGTCAATCTCACCGACGGCCTTGACGGGCTGGCCATTGGCCCGTTCATGGTGGCCGTGGGGGCATACTTGGTCTTCAGCTACGTGGCCGGACATGCGGAAATATCGAAGTACCTTCTCATTCTTCCCGTCAGAGGCGGAGGGGAGTTGGCAATTTTATGCGGCGCCATGTTCGGCGCGGGGATGGGCTTCCTTTGGTTCAATGCCTATCCGGCCCAAGTTTTCATGGGGGATGTGGGAGCGCTTCCTCTTGGGGCGGCTCTCGCAACCGTGGCGCTTTCGATCAAACAGGAGCTTCTTCTTCTTCTCGTTGGCGGGCTCTTTGTCATCGAGACGCTCTCCGTCATCATCCAGGTGGTTTCTTTCAAGATGACCGGCAGGCGGATCTTCCGGATGGCGCCACTGCATCACCATTATGAAGAAAAGGGCTGGTCAGAGCCCAAGGTGACGGTACGGTTTTGGATTGTTTCTGTGGTGCTCGCACTGCTTAGCCTCAGCACTTTGAAGCTGAGATGAGGGCATTAGCGATGGGCGCATTGGATGCGTCGTGGGTAGAGGACCTCCCCTCGCGACGGGTATTGATCATGGGATTGGCCCGCACAGGGCGGGCGGTTGCGGCCGCCTTGGTTCGGCGGGGAGCCACCGTTGTCGGAACGGACCTGACCGAGCCTGCTGGGCTTGCGGAGGAGATTCCACCTGAAGTGGCGCTCGAACTCGGAGGCCACAAAGAGAAAACATTTCGTCGTTCCGACCTTTTAATCGTGAGCCCTGGGATTCCGGCGACGAACCGGTATATCGCGATCGCCATTGCGTCGGGCGCCGAGGTGATCACCGAGATCGAACTCGCATACCGGCTTTCTGCTGCGCCGATAATTGCAGTCACAGGTACGAACGGGAAGACCACAACAACCGCCATGTTGGGAGAAGTTTTGGGGGAGGCTGGTTTCCGGGCCCCGGTGGGTGGAAACATCGGGAATCCCCTCATTTCACTGGTGGAAAACGATGGTGAAAGCGCTGATTTCCTAGTGAGCGAGGTGAGCAGTTTTCAGCTCGAATGGGCCCCCACCCTACGGCCCAAGGTAGCGGTTATCACGAATGTCACTCCGGATCACCTTGATCGGCACCCCGACCTGGAAGATTACGTCGCCCTCAAGGCAAGAATCCTCGCAAACCAAAAGAAGAGGGACGCTAAGGTGTTGAACGCGGACGATCCCCTCACGGCGCGCTATCTGACCAGCGGCGCCCAAACGGCATTTGCCTTTAGTCGAAAGATCGCCCCCGAGCGTGGCACGTTTGTCGAGGGAGGGGAGGTTTTTATCGTGGATGACGGTTGTCGGAATCGGATTTGCGCGGTGGCAGACCTTTCGGTGAAAGGGGTTCACAATCTTGAAAATTTTCTCGCTGTCTGTGCAGCGGCCCACTGCCTCGGTGTAACCCCGAAGGCCATGGAACGCTTGGCGCGCCGTTTCCGAGGCCTTCCCCATCGGATGGAGACGGTGGGACGAATACGCGGGGTCCAGTGGGTAAACGATTCAAAGGGGACCAATGTGGGGGCGACCTCAAGGAGTATTGAGAGCATAGAGGGAAGAGTGCTCCTCATCGCCGGAGGAACTGACAAGGGAAGTGATCTTTCTCCCCTGGCCGAACCGGTGAAAGAGCGCGTGCGGAGGATGTACCTCATCGGAGATGCAGCGGAACGTTTTGCCCGCTTCTTTGAGGGACTCGTTCCTCTTGAGCGCGCGGGAAGACTGGAGGAGGCAATGCGCCGGTGCGCCGATGAAGCCAAAGAAGGGGAGACGGTCCTCCTTTCGCCAGCTTGTTCGAGTTTCGATCAATTCCGCGACTATGAACACCGGGGAGACGTATTTTGTGGAGCAGTTCGGGCTCTAGAGAAAGAGGAGATCCCATGCTGAAGTGGCGCGATATTGATCCCATCATATTCTTTTGCGCAGTGGGCCTGAGCGCTTTCGGGATGGTGATGGTTTACAGCGCAAGCAATATCCTCGCCCTGGACCGTTATAACGATTCCCTCTTCTTTGTGAAGCGTCACGTCCTGTGGATGTTAATTGGCTTCGCTGTTTTGCTATTTTTCACGAAGTTGGATTCCCGCATTCTTTCCAATTTGGCCTATCCGGCTCTCGTCATTTCAATCGTCGCTCTCGCGCTTGTTTTTGTCCCTGGAATCGGGCGGGCGGCCGGCGGGGCCCGTCGCTGGGTATCGTTTGGCCCTTTTTCCTTCCAGCCGGCTGAGGTGGCGAAACTGGGTCTCGTACTGTTCCTCGCACATTTTCTTACGGTAAAGGGAGAGCGCCTCTCGAATTTTAAATACGGATTTCTTCCGCCCATCTTGCTGACGGGTTTCGTTCTTTCTCTCATCCTCATCCAGCCCGATCTGGGAACGGCAATGCTCATTGCGGCCACGGCGGGGTTGCTCTTCTTTCTCGCCGGGGCGAAATGGGTACATCTTGCAGGTTTCGCCATGACATGCGCGCCGATCATGTATTGGATGGTGTTTTCTACGCCCTGGCGCCAAAAGCGTGTGCTGGCGTTCCTCCATCCCTTCGATGAAGCGCGAGGAGTCGGATATCAACTCATCCAGTCTCTACTGGCTCTGGGACGCGGGGGGGTTGCGGGCCTCGGGCTGGGAGAGGGGAAGCAAAAGCTTTTTTATCTCCCCGAGCCGCACACGGATTTCATCTACGCCGTAGTGGGAGAAGAACTCGGACTCATCGGAGCCCTCACTGTGGGGGCGGTATTTTTTCTCATTCTCAGCCGGGGCCTCGTGCTCGCTCACCGTTGCAAAGATCCATTTGGTGCGCTACTGGCTGCTGGCGTTACGTTGCTTGTTGTCATTCAAGGACTACTCAACATGGCGGTGGTGACGGGCCTTGTCCCAACGACGGGATTGCCCCTCCCCTTGGTCAGCCTGGGCGGGACTTCCATCGTCGTTACACTCGCCGCCATCGGCATGCTCCTTTCAGTGGCTTCGAAGAGCGGGGCCCACGCTGAAGAAACTGCATCTACTCCCATGGATGCCGCCTTTGGCACACCGGGAGGCCGGATCAAGAGGTTCGGTTGGAGGGGGAAATAATGCGTCTTCTCATCGCGGGAGGAGGGACAGGAGGCCATCTCTACCCGGGGATCGCTGTGGCTCACTCTTGGATGGGAGAAGGGGAAGACTTTCAGGTTCTTTTTATCGGCACTGCACGGGGAATCGAATCAAAAGTCTTGCCAGAGGAGGATCTTCCTCTGGAAATAATATCGGCGGGCGGCATCATGCGGCGATCCTTTCCGCAGAAAATTTCAGCTTTCGCAAAATTTTTTTGGGGTCTTGTTCAATCTCTTCGGATAGTCGGCCGGTTCCGCCCCCATGTCGTTTTGGGAGTGGGAGGATATGCGAGTGCTCCTGCGGTTGTAGCGGCTTGGATGCTCAGGCGGCCCGTCGTTTTGTTGGAACAAAACGTGGTACCGGGGCTAACCAACCGATTTCTTTTCCGACTGGCCCGTCGTGTGGCGGTAGTCCTTCCTGGGGCGGCGGGCTATTTCCAAAGCGGAAAGGTGGTCGAGACGGGGATGCCGTTACGAGCCGAATTCGCGGCTCCCCTCGAGCGGGACGCCTCCTCCTGGGAGGGACAACTTCGGATCCTCGTGTTCGGAGGAAGCCAAGGAGCAGAGGCAATCAACCAGACCGTCGTGGAAGCCCTGTCCCTTCTCGGTGAAGCATTGAAAGAGATGAAGTTCGTTCACCAAACGGGGGAGGTCGATCTCGAGTCGGTTCGCGCGGCCTACGCCAGAGTGAACGCCCAGGCCGAGGTGGAGTCGTATTTGTTCGACATGCCCGCGCGCTATCGGTGGGCGCACCTCGCAGTGGCGCGCGCCGGGGCGATGACAGTCGGAGAACTGACCGCGGCCGGCTTGCCGGCGATTCTTATTCCGCTTCCCTTTGCCGCCCACGGACATCAACAGGCTAACGCCCGCCTCCTCGAAGATAGGGAGTGCGCCTGGGTGATTTCCCAGAGCGATCTCACTGGCGAAATTCTCGCGGACTTATGGCGCAAGGCGCAGCGGAACCGCTCGGTTCTGGCCAAAATGTCTCTCCATTCTCATCGTCTTGCACGGGAGAATTCTTCGAAAACCGTCGTGATGCTCTGCCGGCAGGTGGCACGAGCGGCATGATAGGAGCTTGGGCCATAAAATGATGGCGCAGACTACCGAATCTCATCCGATGCAGCGCCACTCCCGGCGGATCCATTTCGTCGGAATCGGCGGGACTGGGATGTGCGGAATCGCCGAAGTTCTGTTGAACCTCGGATACGAGGTGAGCGGATCGGACATTTCCCAGAGCGAGGTTATCTTTCGCCTTCGGGGGCTTGGAGCACGTGTGACCCTGGGACACAAGGCGGAAAACATCAAGGACGTGGATGTTGTGGTCTACAGTTCGGCGGTAACGAAGGAGAACGTCGAAGTATCAGCGGCGCTTCGCCGGAAAATTCCGGTTATCCGCCGGGCCGAAATGCTCGCCGAACTCATGCGGATGAAATATAGCATAGCGGTGGCAGGCACCCACGGGAAGACAACCACTACTTCCCTCATCGGAACGATCCTCGCTACCGCCGGACTTGATCCGACAGTCGTGGTAGGCGGCCAGATCAACGCTTTTGGCGCGAACGCCCGGCTGGGGACAGGCGAGTATTTGGTGGCGGAAGCGGACGAGAGCGACGGCACGTTTCTGCATTTATTACCCACTATCGCCATCGTGACAAACATAGACGACGAGCACCTTGACTTTTACCCTGATCTCGCAGCCATCAAGGCTGCCTTCCTGGAATTTGTGAACCAAGTGCCTTTCTACGGCTTCTCGGTGCTTTGCCTGGATCATCCGACTGTCCAGGAG
>CAZUHN010000089.1:0-4163 GCA_964620535.1 uncultured Nitrospinaceae bacterium
ATCGTGATCGGCCAGGCATGCGAGTTCGACTACTCGGGCACCCAGGCCTGCAAGGCGCTCCGGGAGGAGGGCTACGAGGTGGTGCTAGTCAACTCGAACCCGGCCACCATCATGACCGACCCCGAGATGGCGGACGCGACCTACGTCGAGCCCGTGACGGCCTCCGTCGTCGAAGAGATCCTGCGGGCGGAAAACCCCGACGCCCTCCTCCCCACCATGGGGGGGCAGACGGGGCTGAACACCGCGGTCGAGTTGGCCGAGCGAGGCGTCCTGGATTCTCTCGGGGTCGAGCTCATCGGGGCCAAGCTCGACGCCATCCGCTGCGCCGAGGACCGAGAGCTCTTCAAGCGGGCCATGGAGGAGATCGGCCTGGAGGTCCCGAGGAGCGCGGTGGTCCGCACCCTCGCGGAGGGCCGAGCCGCCGCCCGGAAGCTGGGTTTCCCGGTCATCCTTCGGCCCGCCTACACCCTGGGGGGGAGCGGGGGGGCGGTCTCCTACGGCGAGGAGGATTTCGAGGCCCTACTGGAGTGGGGCTTCTCGGAAAGTCCGGTCCGTCAGGTCCTGGCCGAGGAGAGTGTTCTGGGCTGGAAGGAGTTCGAGCTCGAGGTCATGCGCGACCTCAAGGACAACGTTTCCATCATTTGCTCCATCGAGAACTTCGACCCGATGGGGATCCACACTGGGGATTCGATCACGGTGGCTCCGGCCCAGACCCTCTCTGATCGCCAGTACCAGACCATGCGGGACGCCGCCATCGCCATCATCCGTCGGGTGGGGGTGGAGACCGGGGGCTCGAATATTCAGTTCGCCGTCCACCCGGACACCGGCAGGATGGTGGTCATCGAGATGAACCCGCGGGTCTCGCGGAGCTCAGCCCTCGCCAGCAAGGCGACCGGCTTTCCCATTGCCAAGATCGCGGCCAAGCTCGCGGCCGGACTCACCCTGGACGAGATCCGGAACGACATCACGCGCCAGACGCCCGCCTCCTTCGAACCTTCCATCGACTACGTGGTGGTCAAGTTCCCGCGCTTCACGTTTGAAAAATTCCCCGAGACCCCGCCCGTCCTCACCACCCAGATGCGCTCGGTGGGGGAGGTGATGGCCATCGGGCGGACTTTCCGCGAGTCTCTCATGAAGGCGGTGCGTTCCCTCGAGATCGGGAGGAGTGGGCTCGCCGACCCGGACCAGGGGGAATGGGAGGGGCTGAAGGGCGCGGCGCTCCGGAAGAAGATCGAGGAGGGGCTTTCGGTCCCCGGACCGGACCGGCTCTGGCAGATCGCGCGGGCAATGCGCGGGGGATTTTCGGCCGATGACCTGTACCGGATCACCCGGGTCGATCCCTGGTTTCTGGATCAGGTGGAGTACCTCGTCGAGCTGGAGGCCGAGGCCGGGGCGGCGGACCTGCTGGAGGACGGCCCGCGACTCCGCCTCTTGAAGGAGAACGGCTTCTCGGACCTGGACCTGGCCGCGCGGCAGGGCGTTCCCGAAAAGGCGGTGCGCGCGGCCCGGGTGCTGCTCGGAGTGAAACCCGTCTTCAAGCGGGTGGACACCTGCGCCGCCGAGTTCGAGGCCTTCACGCCCTATCTCTATTCCACCTACGAGACGGAGGACGAGGCCCGCCCCACCGGCCGGCCCAAGATCATCATTCTTGGGGGTGGGCCCATCCGCATCGGGCAGGGCATCGAATTCGACTACTGCTGCGTGCACGGGGTGCAGGGCCTCGCCGAGGCGGGCTTCGAGGCCATTATGGTGAACTGCAACCCCGAGACGGTGAGCACCGATTACGACACGAGCGACCGGCTCTACTTCGAACCCCTTACCCTCGAGGACGTTCTTGCCGTCGTGGAGCGGGAGCAGCCCCTGGGGGTGATCGTACAGTTCGGGGGGCAGACCCCCCTCCGGCTCGCGATTCCCCTTCTGGAAGCGGGGGTGTCCATCCTGGGGACCTCGCCCGAGAGCATCGACCTGACCGAGGACCGGGAGCGTTTCCGGAGACTCCTCCAGGAGCTGCACCTCACCCAGCCTCCCTCGGGGACGGCGGCGGACCTCTCCTCGGCGGTCGGGGTGGCCGAGTCGGTGGGCTACCCCGTGCTGGTGCGCCCGAGCTACGTCCTCGGGGGGCGGGCGATGAAGATCGTCCACGGCCGCGATGAGCTCGAGGAGTACATGCGCGAGGCGGTGAAGGCCTCGCCGGAGCACCCCGTCCTCATCGACCGGTTCTTGGACGACGCCGTCGAGGTGGACGTGGACGCGGTCTCGGACGGGGAGCGGGTGGTGATCGCGGGGGTGATGGAGCACATCGAGGAGGCGGGGATCCACAGCGGGGACTCGGCCTGCTCCCTGCCGCCCTACACCCTAGGCCCCGACGTAGTGGAGGAGATAAAGCGCCAGACGCGCATCCTCGCCCGGAAACTCGACGTGGTGGGTCTCATCAACGTGCAGTTCGCCGTTCATCGGCGGCAGGTCTTCGTTCTGGAGGTGAACCCGCGGGCGAGCCGGACGGTTCCCTACGTGAGCAAGGTGGTGGGGCGCCCCTTCGCCAAGCTGGCGGCGCGCGCGATTGCGGGCGGGCGCTTCGAGGAGATGGGCCTCACCGAGGACGCCGCGTACCGCCACTTCGGGGTGAAGGAGGCGGTCTTCCCTTTCAAGAAGTTCTCCGGGGTGGACGTCATCCTGGGGCCGGAGATGAAGTCCACGGGTGAGGTGATGGGGCTGGGCCTGGACTTCGCGACCGCCTTCCTCAAGGCGGAGGAGGGGGCGGGGTCCCCCCTGCCGGGGGAGGGCCGAGCCTTTGTCTCGGTGCGGGACGAGGACAAGCAGGCCATGCTCCCCATCGCCCAGTCGCTGGTGGAGATCGGCTTCGAGATCGTGGCCACCGAGGGAACGCGGGCGGCCTTGCTCGCGAACGGCATCGAGGCCGAGTTCGTCTACAAGGTGATCGAGGGGAAGCGCCCCCACATTGTGGAACAGATGGAGGCGGGCGAGATCGCTTTGGTGGTGAACACCACCTCGGGCCGGAAATCCATCCAGGACAGTTACTCGATCCGAAGGACGGCCCTGCTGCGGAATATCTTCTACTGCACCACCCTTTCGGCCGCCCAGGCGGCCACCCGGGCCATCCGCGCGATGCGGAACGGGCGGGTCGCGGTCCGGTCCCTTCAGGAGTACCACCGGCGCATCCGGCACGAGCCGATGAAGGCGTGAAGGGTGCGGACGCGGATGCCTTTTCTTTTTGTTCTTTTCTTCCTCATCGCGTGGGCGAGCTTCCGGCGCGGGGGATGGTGATCCGCCTGCTGAAGGACGACGCCCGAGGGGACCGGCACTAGCGCTTCGTCATTCGCATAGCGGACGGGCTGACCCTCCTCGTCGCATACAACATCGATCTCGCCCTCCGGATATCGGCGGCCCTCGGGGATGCGGTCGAGGTTATTGGAAAGTACGTGTGGAACGCGACGGGGAGGCTCCTCTGGGTGCGGTGCGGGGAAGTGACCTACCGCTAGCGGGGCCGGGGGCCTGGCTTGTGGGCGGTAGCGATGAGGCGGGGTGTCTCGTCGGCGAGGAGGGCGCCGTCGTAGTTGCCGCAGAAACCGATGTTGACGAAGCCCGCCTCTTCGAGGAGGCTTTGGAGGTCGCCCCGATCGTAGACGCGGATCGAGTAGCGGCTCCGGCGGGGGGGCTGGCCGGGGCGAGTCAACTCCCGGTTCATCTCGACGCGGGGCCCCCAGGCGCCTCGGCGATCCGGATCCTTTCTCTGACCACGGCCTCGCCCACGGTGAGGCTCCCCGTTTCCCGGAAATTTTCGCGAAGATGTGCGGGATTCTTCAGGTCGAGGTAAAATCCCCCGCGCGACCCGAGGACGCAGAGGGCCTTCTGGAGGGCGGCGCCATCCTCTTGATGGCTCTCGAAATACCCGATGGAGGCGAAGGGGAGGTGCCGAAAATCCCTCCGCACCCAGAGGTCTTTCGGCCCGGACTCGGCGGAGTGGCCCTCTTCCTGCCAGAGCTTGGAGTGGCGGCCGTATCCTCAGGCCATATCGAGGATACGGGCGCGGGAGGTCAGGTTGAAAAAGGTTTCTACCGATAGGGCTTGAACCGGTGTCCAGCCCTCCTCGGCGGCTTGGTAGATGGAGTAGTCTTCGTCAAATGCGGTCTCGTACCAGGATT
>CAZUHN010000090.1:0-28704 GCA_964620535.1 uncultured Nitrospinaceae bacterium
ACTCTCAGAGGGCTCTTCGCGGCTTCACCCACCGGGTGTTCTCCATCAGCGGGCGAGAGGAAGGATTAACTGATTGAATTATAAACCGTAATAATCTTGAGGGGCGTGGAAATCGCAAATCTATATGGGAAATCCGGGGTAATAAGAGGAGTTTTTGACCAGGAACGGTCTGCGTGAAAAATTAATCGATTTATTGGACAGGATGGGTAAATTCAGTCCGTTGCTCTCCGGAAAAGCGATTTTTTTGTTGCTAATCTGTGCAACAAATACTTCCGATTTATTGTCCCAAACTTTATGCTTTACACATGGAAATGAGAAACTTCCGCTCCCTATCTTCGCAAGTGCAACAAGACCTCCACTGCAAAGCCGCACAGGCCGTCCTCGAAGGACAACCACGCGAAGAGGTCGCCTCTCGATTCGGAATCACCGGAAAGTCTGTTGGCGGGTGGATCAAAAAATTCAAACTGGAAGGTTCGCATGCTTTACTCAGCAAGCGACGGGGACGACCCCGGGGGGGATACTTTACACTTCATCAATCGAAGGAAATCGTCAGTTCCCTGACGAAAAAATGGCCGGAGGATATTGACATGCCCTTTCCCCTTTGGACAAGGGAGGCGGTGCGTCTGCCCTTCATAATGGTCTTCGGTGTTCCATTTTCTATCTCGACGGCGGGGCGATACCAAAACGGTGGTGATTCACGCCGCAGAGTCCGCTTCATAGTGCTTTCGAGCAAAATCCAAAGTCCGTTCGCCGGTGGCTGAGTAGAGAGTTTCCCATGCTCCACATGCGGGCGAAGCGCGAGGGTGCCGAAATCTACTGGGACTCAACAATGTGGCTTCGCCCCAACCATATCATAGGACAGTTGTATGGCTTAAAAAGCGATATGCTAGAGTACTTCGTAGAATTGTATCCTTTGAGCGGTAGCATGATCTCTGCCGTTACAACCCGGAGGCGGTTCAGTTTCATGACGTACGAAAAACGGTTTTGCACCGAGGTATTTGTGGGCTTCTTGGAACGTTTGGCTCGACAAGCGAAGAGGAAGGTGTATCTGATCGTAGATGGCCATCTCGTCCATCTATCCCGGAACGTGAAGCAATGGCTGAATGAAAACCCGTACTGGATTCGCCAGTTCATTCTTCCGTGACTCTCATAGGAAGTGGCACAAATATCGGGTCAGGTCACCTTGCCCGCGGTGCGGAATGAGGTCCACAATGGCGATAAGAAGACCCACCACATCTTGAAAGGCACCCGACGGTCGCAGCCATGCGAAGCTATATCGACATAATCCGAACCCACCCCCGCCTCCTCACCTTCGGAGTTCTGCAATCTTTCTTCTCCAACCTGGGGAAATCGTTCGTCATGGCCCTGTTCGTGCCCCACATCCGGGAGGCCTTCCAGCTCCAGCGGACCGAATTCGGAACGCTCTATTCCATCGCCACCCTGGTGGCCGCTGCCCTCCTCCTCTTCGTCGGGCGCCTCATCGACAAATTCAACCTACGCCTCTACAGTCTGGCCGTCGGACTCCTCATGATCGCGGCCTATTGGCTCACCGCTTGGGCGGCGACGGTGCCCCTTCTCTTCCTGGGGATGTTCGGCCTTCGCCTTTCCGGCCACGGTATGATGACCCACATCGAGTCCATCTCCATCAGCCGGTACTTCGGCCCTCTCCGGGGCAAGGCCCTAGGGATCACCTCTCTGGGCTATTCGCTGGGGGCGGCCGTCTTGCCGGTTGTGTCCGTTTGGCTGATCGGGTGGGTCGGCTGGCGCCTCAGTTTTTTCCTCTTAGGGCTTTCGTGCGCCCTGGTGTTGTTGCCCTTCAGCGACTTACTTATCCGACCGAAGGTCGACTTCCAGTTCCCGCCCGCCGAGGCGCCGGGGAGCCTAGCAGGGGGACCCGCCTTCCACATGAGCCGGCGGGAAGTTTTTCGATCCCCCTATTTCTATTCAGTGCTACCGTTGATGGTGTGCGCGTCGTTTTTCTTCGGCGGCCTCCTATTCCACCAGGGGAGCCTTTCAGCCCACAAGGGCTGGAGCCCGAGATGGATTGCCTACTGCTTCGTGGTGTTCGCCATCGTGCAGAGCCTTTCAGGCTTCCTGGTCGGGCCGGCGGTGGACCGCTTCACGGCGCGTGCAATCTTCCCCCTCCACGTCATACCCATGGCCCTTGCCGCGGCCCTGCTGGCCGGGAGTCGGAGCCCCTGGGCGGGGGCCGTCTCCTTCGGCTTGATCGGGATCACCATGGGAGTGGGGCGGAACGTGCGGTCCGCCGTTTGGGCGGAGGTGTACGGGACGGCCCACCTGGGCGCCATCCGCAGCCTCGCCTTCACAATCATGATCCTCGCCGCGGCTTTGAGCCCCGGCATCGTCGGCTGGTTCCTGGATCTGGGGGCGAACATCGACACGCTCCTGCTCATCGCCAGCACCCTGATCGTGGCGGGTTCGCTCTTGAGTCTATTTGCCCCCTTGCCCAAAAAAGGGCCCGCCAAGAGCTAAGTGGCCCATTTCGTATACCAGGGAAGGGGCGAAAGAGGTCATCCGCAAGAAGCCCGGAGCCGGCGGTCGGGACAGCGAGACCGGCGTCGATATGGCTGGAGGTGGCAAAGCGGACGCTCCTCTCCGAACATGGGTCCCCAAACCCTTCGTTCTTGGTATTAGGGTCAGACACCGCAATCATTCATTGACAGAAACATCACCATTTGTCAGCTTTGCAGTTAGATTTGAAGTCGAAACGCCGGTCGCTAATAGGGTGTGAGGGGGCAGAAAAGCGGGGGCGGATGAACCCGCCCTTGTGGCGGACGCCTACGTCCATCCCAAACCATTCGGAAGCCGTCCTTCAAAGCTGATACCCCCGCAGGGCGTAGGGAACCAATGCCACCTGCTTGGCCTGCAAGGTGAGCGTACCGGCGTTGACTCCCGAGGCTTCCATACATAGACCGCGTCGCACCAAGAGCGAGACGCCCATACCCCCGCGGGCGAGGTGAAGGGCGGTGGTGCATCCCATTAGCCTCCGCCGATAACGGCCGCGTCGAGCATATCGCCATCCCTCATGCAGTCTCTCGAAGACATTTCTTCGGAGGTAAAATACCCGCTGATATCAACACCTCTTTGACGCGTTCTTGCTGCTCGGTGTTGAGCGGCTTGATCGGATCGCGCACCATGCCGCCCGGCCTCCCCAGGAGGTCAAGGGCGAACTTCACACCGGCCGGGAAGGTGCCCACCCCAAAGAATCCGGCGTTCAGTTTGGCCATTTCCGCTTGCAGCCATCGGGCCGTTTCCAGATCGCCTTCGGTGGCGGCGCGGTAAAAATCGAGCGATTTCCGCCCCAGCACCGGCGTCGACGAGTCAACGTAGCCGACGGCCCCCTCTGAGATCGCGGCCAGCCCCAAAAGGTTGGCGTAACCCGCGAAGACGTTGAGTCGGTCCTTACACCTCCGGATCATCTCCGAAAGGACGATCCAGTCTTTCGAGCTTTCCTTCAGGGCGATTACCTTCGGTTCGTCGGCCAAGCGATCGACGAGGTCAACGCTGAGATGGATCCCGGTGCGCCTAGGAATGTTGTAAACCATCACGGGCAAATCGGTGGCCTGAATGATCTTCAAGTAATATTCATATACTTCATCCAGGTTTGGCATCACGTACCAGGGCGGCTGAATCATAACGGCGTCGCAACCGGCTTTTTCGGCCTGCCGCACCTTGATGATCGCCTGTTTGGTCAGCATGGCCCCGCAACCGGCGACGACGTGAATGCGGCCTTTCGCTTGGCGAACGGCTGCCTCAAACAGCGCGGCCCGCTCGTTCTCTTCGATAGCCCATGACTCGCCCGTGCATCCGTTCACGACAATGCCGTGGACGCCATCTTCGATGACAAATTCCATCAAATCACAAAAACCTTTCAGGTCGAGAGATTGGTCATCCTTGAATGAGGTGGTCAACGCTGGGATCACTCCTTTTAATTCGATCATTTTCTGGCCCTCTCGCGATAATTTAGGGCAACCCTTTTTGGGGGTGCCGCTAATTTGTGCCGGGACTTCAAATTAATACGGGGGGGTGTTCGGGAACCGGGAAATTGACGCACTCACAAGCCCTCACAAAACATTCCAACGGCAGGGGGCGGATGAGGAACCGGGAGGTCCACTTTCCCGCTTTCACCCTGCCCCTCTCTTGCGTCTTATCTCTCTCTTTGAATACCTCCATAGTCAGTCAACCCCGGAGCAAAAGAGTACAGAATATCCTCTCCTTCGACTTGGACAGATTACAGCGGAACACGTCACTTCTGAAGGGTACCAATCTTGTCGGCCTCCAAAGCCATGCCCAAAACCACCTTCAAAGGAAGGGGCCGCACCGGCGGGCGGGCCGAAAAATCCTGTCGGCGCGCCGTTTCGATGCCGAGCGAGCCGGAGATGATCCCTAATAAGGTGGGATAGCAGAATCTCCCCTGGCACCGGCCCATACCGGTTCGCAGCAATCTTTTCAAGGGATCAATATGCGATATGCCTTTATTTTCAATAGCGTCCTTAATGCCTTTAAAATCAATTTCCTCACACCGGCAGACCAAGGTGTCGTCGGTGAGCAGTTTCAAGAGTCCAGGCCGAAATTCGTAAATTTCCTTCAACATTTTCTTGTATGAATCATACCGAGCTAATTTGGTTCGAATATTAGAAAGCTTGCCCCTCGCCTCTTCCTCAGCGAACCTCTCCAACTGCCGCGCTACCTCGGTTCCAACAATTTCCCCTTCGAGCATGGCGGTTTTCACCCCCCCGACCCCAATGCAGTCGCCGGCGACGAATATTCCGGGCTGGGTCGTTTCCAGAGAGTCATTGTACTTGGGTGTCCAATATCGCATTTCGGGACGACACTCGTGTTCACAGCCGACAGTGTGAGTCAACTCGGTGGAGGGCGTGAAGCCGTAATTGAGGCCGAGGCAATCCACCTTGAAAGTCTCCCGCCCTCCCGGCAGCGGATTCCACTGGTCGTCCACTCGGGCGGCCACCACCTCTTCCAGCCTATCTCCTCCCCGGGCTTCGACCGGGAGCATGTTGTAGCGAATCCGGACCTTGTGCTTTCGGATGATGGAAAGATACTCGAGTCCCTTCCATGCCAAGGCGGGATATCGCCAAAGCTGCATGCCCCGCTTCATCAGGTTGACCCGGGACGAGGCCTCGAGAACCTCAACCACATTCGCCCCCTGCTTGATCAGTTGCGACGCCGCCAAATAAAGGAACGGCCCCGTCCCCGCGAGGAGCACTCGCCCCTCCGGGATCACCCCTTGGCTCTTCAGAAGGGTCTGGACCCCCCCGAGGGCCATCACGCCAGGCAGCGTCCAGCCGGGGATTGCGAATGGAGTTTCATACACCCCGCTCGCGATGAGGATTTTGTCCGCCTGGATCAAAGGATATTCCGGGTTGTCCGTGGCGATAGTCTTTTCTTCAAAAATTCCCCATACGGTGGTCTTCCGAAGGTGGCGTACATTCGCAGTGTCGAACCCTTCTTTGAGGTTAACGAAAATATCTTTATCCTGCGTGCTGAGGGAAACTTCGGATTGAAGCTCAGGAGACATTTGACGGAAAATCTGGCCGCCGATACAAGGATTCTCATCGATGATAGTGACGTCCACACCGCACTTCGCCGCGGCGATGGCCGCGCTGAGGCCCGCCGTACCCGCCCCGATGATGACAAATTCTAACTTTTTCAATGATTCCTCACACGTGAATTCTATCGGAACGTTATTATTTTCATTGAGGGCTCCGCCAATGTCTGGCAGGCCCGGACCTCATTCATGTCTTCGGTCGCGACAAGACATTCGTTGCAAGCGCCAATGCCACAATAGTAGTTCCTAGGCGCCTGGAGCAAATGGGTTTTCCGCATTGCCGTTTTTCCCGCCACCATCAGAACCGCAGCAAGGGTCTCCCCCGGGTACGCTGTCACGGGAGCACCATCAACCTCAATCGTAAAGGCATCTTTTCTTTTCACCTTCTCCATTCGTTTCATCATATCGGATCGATCCCCGCATGAGTTTTGAATTCGATGGATTTACAGGGAGTTGCGCTCCTTATACTGGAATTTTACTTTTTGCATCAAATCTTCATCGGTCAAGAGCTGATAGGCGGTAAGGGCCAGTGCCTTGCTGGCAACTTCGATAGCTTTTCGGGCCTCGGGCCCGGCGGCGGCCTGCGTCCATTCCTTGGTATGGCCGGGCGTCCCTTTAGGAACGAACGCCGTCTTCAGGGTGGAACAGGGAATCCGCTGGCTCACGTTGCCGAAGTCGGTTGAACCCTTTTCTTCCTCCGGCTCCATCACGTTCATCGCCCCCGCTTTCACCGCATTTTCGAGCAACAGCTCTTCTAGGATCGGGGTCAGGATTTTGTTGGCGTTCCGCCCCACCACGTCGATCAAGACTTCGCATCTCGAGGCCAGGGCCCCGGCGCGAGCGCAGTTGAAAAAACGCTCTTCGATCTCATCCAAATATTTCCGGTCGAGGGCGCGAAGGCGATAAGCCAGCTTCGCCGTTTCCGGCACGATATTCGGTCTCGCGCCTCCGTCCACGACCACACCGTGGATCCGCACGTCCTGGCGGACGTGCTCGCGCAGAAATTCAATTGCGTTCATGGTGAAAAGCGCGCCGTCGAGGGCACTCCGCCCGAGATGGGGATATTTTGAGGCATGGGTCGGCTTCCCTTTGAAGGAAAACTCCACGGCGGTGTTCGCCAGGGAATTGTACCCCGTGGTGGTCCGGTCGCCCCCGTGCATCATAATTGCGACGTCGATCCCGTCGAAGATGCCCTCGTCCAGCATAATTTTCTTTACGGGCGGATGGGGCACTTCCTCGGCCGGGCAGCCGATGACGGCTATTTGCCCCGCCAATTCGAAGGCGACCTGGTTCAGTGCCGCCGCAGCCCCGACGGCGGAGGCCGCAATCATGTTGTGCCCGCAGGCATGGCCGAGTTCAGGAAGCGCGTCGTATTCGGAGATAAACGCAACCGCCGGGCGTCGCTGCTCCCCGGCGCGGGCGAAGAAGGACGTCTCAAACCCCGCAATTTTTTCCTCGCAACGGAAACCTTTGGCCTGCAGGTATTCCACCAGCATCCGGCAGGCCTGAAATTCCTCGTGGCTCACTTCGGGGTTTTCGTGCAGGAAGTCCGCGATCTCCAAAATCTCCGGCATAAGCTGATCGACAGTTGAAAAAATAGTTTCCTGGATTCCCATCCGATCAGTCCTTTTCGACGTAAACGGCTTTTACATCCTTCAGGAGAGCTTCGTCGGTCAGGAGTTCGTAGGCCGTGAGCGCCATCGCCTTGCAGGCGACTTCAACCGCTTTTCGGGCCTTCGGTCTGGTGCCTGCCTCCGTCCATTCCTTGGTGTGGCCGGGTGTCCCTTTGGGAACAAACGCCGACTTCAGGGTGGAGGCGGGAAGGTGCTGACTCACATTACCGAAATCAGTCGAGCCCATCTCCTCCTCCGGTTCCATGACGTTCTCCGCTCCCGCCTTAATTGCGTTCTCTAAGAGTCGGCTGTCCAGCGGCGGCGAAAGGATCTTGTTATCGTTCCTTCCTAAAATGTTGATCGTCAGTTCAGTGTCTGTCGCCAGGGCGCCGGCGCGGGCGCAGTTGAAGACGCGCTCTTCGA
The DNA here is from genome assembly GCA_964620535.1 of uncultured Nitrospinaceae bacterium. Classification (GTDB taxonomy): domain Bacteria; phylum UBA8248; class UBA8248; order UBA8248; family UBA8248; genus CAZUHN01. The sequence goes on from CAZUHN010000090.1 coordinate 7,624, forward strand.
TCTCATTCAGATACGAGCGATCGAGGGAGCGAACGAAATAGTTCAACTTCGCCGTTTCCGGGACGATGTTGGGCCGAGAGCCCCCGTCCACAATGATGCCATGGATCCGGACGTCCTGCCGAACGTGCTCCCGCAAATACTCCAGCGCGTTCATGGTCAGCACGGCGGCGTCGAGGGCGCTTCGCCCCAAGTGCGGGTACTTGGAGGCATGGGTCGGCCTCCCCTTGAATTCGAACTCGAAGGAGTCGATTGCAAGGGACTTGTATCCCGTAACAGTACGGTCCCCTCCATGCATCATCAACGCGGCGTCGATCCCGTCGAAGACACCTTTGTCCAGCATGGTCTGCTTCGCCGGGGGCTCCGGGACTTCCTCGGCGGGAGTTCCAATCACCGCGACCTGTCCCTTCAGTTCGGGCGCGGCCTGAATCAGGGACACCGCGGCCCCGACGGCGGAAGCTGCGATCATGTTGTGCCCGCAGGCGTGGCCAAGTTCAGGAAGAGCGTCGTATTCGGCCACGAAACCGACCGCCGGCCCTCTTCGAGGGCCCGAGTGTCCTACGAAGGCGGTTTCGAGATCCGCCACCCTCTCTTCGCACTGAAAGTTCTTTTCCTGCAAAAAAGAAACCAGTCTCTTCGCCGACTGATATTCTTTGTAGCTGAGCTCAGGGTTCTGGTGGATAAAGCACGCGACTTCCCACAACTCCGGCATCAACTTGTCCACAGCGGAGAAAATTGCCTCTTGCATCGACATAACGGACTCCAACTTTTCGGGAGCACGGCCCAGCGAATTGTGGCTTATTTTAAATTGTCAGGGAGAATTTCCCCGTCCTTCAAAATCTGAAGGTCATCCACCCAGAAGCTGCAATTCCGCATGCAATAATCAATGTGGCCCAGGGTCACGTTCTTTCCGGCCAGCCCTCTGAAGTAGTTCGAGCCCATTCCGAAGAGGATGTCCCCGTAGTAGGATTCGGCGTCCATTCCTCCCCCGAATCCGGGCAGCGTCAATTCGGACCAGATGCACCTGTCGTCCGTCCCCCAGCCGATGTGCGCCGGGATGAAAGCCTTCTCGTCATCCCACAGTCCCATGTATTCCCGGAGGAGGAAGGCGTCCACCCCACCCTCGATTTTGACCATTTTTCCGCCCTCGAAGGTGCAGCGGATCGGCTCCGATACGTACCGGAATATCCGAAGGATGACGTCCCCCACGTCGATGACGAGGACCCCCTCGCACGACCCCTCAATCGGCGCGGTAGCGATCTGGCCCGAGGGCCAATTGTCCCATCGGCCGGGAATATCCGAGGCGCCGTACTGCGCCAAGGCTTTCCGGCCCGTTTTATCGAAGGTGAGGTCGGTCCCCGCGGGGGTAGTCATGCGCAGCTTCTTGCCCTTTTCCAGCACGGCGGCTCCCGCCAGCGATCGCGCCTTGACCTCCGGGCTGTGGGTCAGCCTGCGCAATACATCGGGGGGCTGGGTGCAGCTCATGGTCCGGGTACCGCTATCCAGGACCTCGTTGTGCACGTTCGTGTAAAGCCAGCCGAGGGTCGAGAGATCGATTACGATATCCGCTGCCTTCATCGCCTCCATCGGCCCTTTGGGGGGAATGACATCGTCGCTAGCCGCGCGGAGGAGCTTCCGCTTCCCCTTGGTGAAGAACGGAACGCGGATTTCGAATGTATAGGCGCCCAGGTCCTTGGCCGCACCGAGAAAGGCCGCCGGGTAGTGCGGATTCGTAATCGAATCGGAGAGCAATGCGACTGTTTCGCCCTCCTTGACGTTGCAGGCTTGGAGTTCTTCACGAAAGAGCGGGAGCAGCTCGGCGGTCATGCCGTAACCGACAGGAAATTCATTTCCGGCCATTTTATCTTTCCTTTATAAAAAGAAAACGCAAATAGCGGACTCGGAGTTCCGGAACCCGCCCTGGACTACGTCAAACTTACTTGTCTATCTTGAAAACGATCGGGACGGAGCGCGTCCGGTATCCGATGGTCCGAGTCCACGATCGACCGTACCACATGCTTCACGCTTCCCGCCCCCAGGCCGACGCCCTTGTCCCCGAAGCAGCAGGCAAGGAAAAAGCCCTTCGGCTCATCCAGGGGCCCGAGCAGGGGGAGCAAATCCGGGCTATAGGGGCGGATCCCGGCGTAAATCCGGATGGCAGTGGCCTTGGCCAGCGCCGGGACGAAGCGGACGTTCGTCTTGACGATCGCCATCACGGCGCCCAGTTGCACGGTACGATCTTTCGGATGATCCTCGCCGGACCGGCCGATGAGCAAATTTCCGGATTTGGTCTGGGTCACAGTGAAATGGATATCGTATTTGATGTCCGGGTCCATCTCTCTCTCTCCGCTTTCCGAAGCAAAATAGGCCTCTCGCTTCGCCTTACTCCTTGCGTGATCGACGCCTTCTCCCCGCAACCGCACCTCCATATAAGGCAGGGGCTGGGTCACGACGAGGGTCCCCCGGTTCCAACGGATGGGAATCCGGCAGCCGACGAGCTCACCGATGGCGTCCGCCTGGGGACCTGCTGCGTTGACGACGATATCACACGCGATGTTCCCCGTGGTCGTCTGGACTCCCTTTACTTTTCCCCCTTCGACGGCGATGCCCGTCACCCGCGCATCGGTGTATATACGGGCGCCGTTCCGGCGGGCGGCCTCCGCGAAGGCGTTGCAGAGAAGCATACTGTTCACCCAGGCGCTGGAGTGGGAGAACGCCGCCCCCACCAGATCCAGACTCGCGTAAGGGTCGATCTTCCGAAGCTCTTCTCGGGAGATCATTTCGATATCGAGGCCGGCCGCCCGTTGCTTTTCCACCCTCCCCTCCACCCAAGGGATGTTCTCCTCCTTCTCGATCAGCATTAAGCTGGAAACAAACTCGAAATCGCAGTCGTGGCCAAGGGTTTCTTTCGCGTTTTTGTAGACCTCCCTGCTCTCCATGGCCAGATCCCACTCCGGACCCGGCATGCGGTTGTGCAGGGTAAGGTTGCTCATTGTCGCGCCCGAGGTGCCGGAGGCCAGCCCTGCCTGCTCGACGAGGCATACGTCCACCCCCTCTTCGGAGAGAAAATAGGCCATCTCCGTTCCGATGACCCCTCCTCCGATGACCACGACGTCGTGTTTCTCGTTCATTTTTTTATCTCTTCGGCAGGGCATCTTGGCCGCATCGAGGACTTCTCCTCCATTACGGGCCAGTTAATATTTTTTCCCCATGTCCACGACGGCCGCCAGAGGCTCTCCTGCACGGTACCGTTTGAGGTTCGCGAGAAAGAAGTCCGCGTTATCCGATACCAGCGAGGGCCCGGAATCGTGGGGACTGATAATGACGTTGTCCATCTCCCAGAGCGGGCTGCTTTCGGGGAGCGGCTCTTTCTCGAAAACGTCCAAGACGGCCCCGGCGAATACTCCCTCTTTCAGGGCCGCGACCAATTCACTTTCCTTGACAATAGAACCTCGCGCAATGTTGACCAGGTAGGCGTCTCGCCGCATCTTCCTGAATTCGTTCATGCCGAACATGCCGCGGGTGTCTTCTGTCACCGGGAAGGCGATGACCAAATACTTCACCTGGCTCAGAAAAGCATCAAATTCGCCGGGTAGATAGCATTTCTCGACGCCCGGAATATCTTTGTGGGAGCGGTTGTATCCGATCACCCGCATTTGCATGCAGCTCGCCCTCTGGGCGATAACCCCGCCGACCGCGCCGAGGCCCGCCACCCCGAGGGTCTCCCCCATGAGCCACGTCATGTTCACCCGCCGCCACTCTTTGGACCGCTGGTTGTCTATAATTTCGCTGATTCGCTGGGTCAGGGCCAGGAGGCAGCCGATGACGAATTCGGCGATCTTTTCGCCATAACCCATTGTCACCCTTGTCAGGGTCACATGGGTTGGGAAGTGCGGATCTAGGGTTAACCGCTCCACGCCCGCCGAGGTCGTTTGAATCCATTTTGCCTTTTTGGCGCTCGCGAGGTGCCGGACGGGAAATTGGTTCGTGACAAAAAGGATTTCCGCCTCGCCGATCCGCCTGCCCAATTCGTCTTCGTCGTAACAAGGAATGAAGTTTGCGTCCCGGACGCGGCCAGAAAGATAACTTAAATATTCATCTGTTTTTCCGGGGTTATAAACCAATATATTCAGACCAGTTGTTGCCATCTGCCTCTTCCTCTTGGATAAACTCTTGTGGTTAGAGGTAACGCGCCGGAGAGAAGGTCTCTAGAGAAACCTCCGACTGCCCCGTGTGGATCTTTTGCGCCAATAACTTTCCGATGTACGGCCCCACGGTGAAACCGCCGAAGCTGTTCCCCGCCAGCAGCACGTTTTCCTTTCCCGGAAGGGGTCCGAGCAGGGGAAGTTCGTCCTCGGTTCTGCCGTCGAAACCGGACCACATCCGTATGGCAACCGTGTTCGCCAACTTGGGGATCACTTTCGCCGCGACATACACGTTCCCGAGTATGCTGTTGTAATTGACAAGCTTCCGATCCTTTTCCAAATTTCCTTTCCCTCTCCAGCCGCCGCCAATCAAAACGCTGCCCACCCCGAGTTGCTTCACGGTAAGGTGACCCTTCACATGGGTGATCATATGATGGATGAATGGCGAAAGCCTCGGGGTAACGATTAGCTGGAAAATGCTCAAACTGATAGGGAGGTCCAGACCGAGCGAGGAAACCAATTTCCGGGTCCAGGCTGAAGTCGCGACCACGACGCGCTGACAGCGGAAACCTCCATCGGCGGAGGTCCAGATTCGTACTTCCCCGTCTTTCGCCTCGATTTGGGTAACTTCGGTGTGGGTAAGGATTTTCAAACCCTCTCTCTGGGACCTACCGGCAATTTGCTTCGTTGCCGTCAGCGCGTCCACGAAACCGTCGGTCGGGCAGAAGTTCGCGCCCGTCAATGAGGGAGAAAGATAGGGGGCGGCATCCTGAATTTCCCCGGCGGAGAGGTGCCTGACGTTGAGGCCGTGTTCGTTCTGCACCTCAAGGGCAACACGAAGTCTTTCAAGATCTTCCTCGGTCTCCCCGACGCGAAAACCTCCGTTCTGCTTAAGCCCCAGGCCTCCGAGCTCGGTGTCCAGCTCTTTCCAAACCTCCATCCCGCCCTTGGCCAGCGGGATGAGGGGGAAAGGCTTGTTTTGCATCGAAAGGCTCCCGGCGTTCCGGCCGGACGCTTCCTCGCCGATTCCTTTCCGCTCGATCAGGATGACTTCACGGCCGAAACGGCGGAGGTAAAAAGCGGTGGCAATCCCCATGATGCCTCCGCCCACGACCACGATCTCGGAATCCGTCCATTGCATGCGAGCCCCCCCCTCTGCCCGGAAGGCGAACCGTCATTTCACGCCAATTGCCCTGTCGAATCGCAAATCGATGGCTTGTTCGCACGGTTCTGAATCTGTGTTTTCGCCCGGCCTATTTAAAAGTCGGCTGCAGGAGGCCGATGTGCTCCAAGGCGGACTCGAGCTTTGCAGTCTCTTCGCCCGTCAGTGGAAGGATTGGACTGCGCGGAAATCCTCCAGGCCTTCCGAGAAGGTTCATCGCGACCTTCAGTGCGGACGGGAAAGTGCCGATCCCGTGAACAGCCTCATCAAGATCGATGAGCTTGTGCTGTAGCTTCCGCGGGAGTTCCGTGTCCCCGCTAGCACTCAAAGCGTAGAGGTCGACCGCCTCCTTCCCCATTACCTGGGGTTCAACGCTGCTCACGAAGCCGTCCGCTCCCATCGCGACGCAGGGGAAGCCCCGCGTCACCGAATGACCGGAGAAAATGACGATCTTTTCGCCGCAGAGTCCAATGGTTTCCACCACGTCCTCGAAAACCCCCGAGCTTTGCTTCACCGCGACGACCATGTCGATGTCGGAAAGCCGGACCAGCAGTTTCGGGGAGGTCGTCACGCCCTGCCTTTTGGGAATGTTGTAGATCAGGATGGGGAGCCCCACCCGAGTGGAGATCTGGCTATAGTGTTCGTAAATTTCCCTTTCATTCGGCAGGATGTAGAAAGGAGGGGTCACCATGATCCCGTCAACTCCCACTTCCTTCTTGGCTCGGTTGCTGAGAGCGATGACGTGTTCCGTGAGCATGTGGGAAGTTCCCCCCAGAAGGGGAACCCGTCCGGCGATCGACTCCTTGGCCAACTGGTAGAGCCGGATCTTTTCTTCGTCCGTCAATGACCAGAACTCTCCCGTGCAACCCGTGGCGATGATACCGTCGATGCCTTCCTGAATCAGCGAATCAATGTTTTGCTGAAATTTTTCCGCGTCAATATCTCCGGTTTGGGTGAAAGGCGTGATGATCGCGGTAAAATTTCCTCTCCAGCCAATATCGTTTCGATCCATGGCAGGTTCTCTCCTCAGCAGGCAGGCAAAAGTATATCTTATGCCTTCTCCACAAAAATTTGCTCATCCGGCACATTGCTGCGCTCGGTGAAAATGTAGGCCACCCTTTGTCCTTCCGAGACGGCGTGAACGCCGTTGGCCCCACCCGTGAAGGACCAGCAGTAACCGTCAATCGGCATTTTTACCTCGTCAACGACGTCCCCATAAACATCGGTAATCTCGACAACGGTCTCGCCCTTGGAGGCTGGCTCGCCGGGTTCTTTAATGACATACATGAATCCTCCCCGCTGGCAGCAGAGTTGGCCCCTGCCCAATAGGTCTCCCGGGATGACTTTTACGTCCTGCTGCTCGGGTTCACCGTCGATCATGTCAATAGCTTTCATTACATTCAAGATGCCTTTTTTCCCAACATCAATGATGCTGTCGAACATATACCGGTTCCCGGCCAACTCCGGGGTCAGGGAGGGCTTGCCGTGGCTGCCGCAGATGTCCCGCATGCTTGAGGCCATTTTTCGTGGGTTGTTGATCACGGTAACGCCATAGGCCTCAGCAATGCGCTTGGTTTCCGCCTTGGTCTTTTCGTCCTTGCACATTTCATAATTTATCAGAACGAAGGGCATGGAGGGGTACGGATTCGCGTGCATGTCGAGAACGTAGTCGGCGGGCTCAAGAGCTTTATTAATCTGGTAGGCCATCCTTTGGGTGATATAAGCGGTACTCTGATCCTTTGCGGGAAGATACCAAGGGCCAGACAAATTCAGACCATCCGTCGGAGTCGTGTATACGCCATCGCGGACCGCGAGGGGATTTCCGATGGGAATGCCGAGGAACGCACCCCGCAACTTCCGAGGATCGATGCTCTTGGCGGCGGCCAAAAGGGCGCCGATAGGGCTGAGTTCGTAGCCGTGAACGCCGCCCACGACAGTTAAGACCGGGCCGTCCTCGGTCCCGTTGATGTTGATCAGGGGGGTCGTCGCTTTGGTCCCATCCGATATTTCCACAGAACCTAGCGTACCCTTTACGATTTCTCCCGGTTTGGATTTGGTGTCGCCGACCTCGAATACTCCTCGCATTTCTTCACCTCCCGCCTTGCGAATTAAGATAATGGAATGTGGCCCTGTGAGGAAAAAAATAGATCCTCGCTCCTGCAACTTCACGGAACCACGAAAATCCGTTCAATCGAGATCCTTCCCCTCAATGTGCGCCTACACGACGAAACATCTCGCGCTGTGCATCCTCTTGCTCGACAACGGAGGCGTCTCCTTTTCACAGATATCCACTTTCGCACTGCACCTCGGCGCGAAGGCGCACCCTGCCGGCAGATTGATCAGGTCCGGGACGGTGCCCGGGATGTAGTGCAGCTCGTCGTCTTCATCCGCGGTGAACGAAGATTCAACCAATCCCCGAGTATACGGGTGCAGGGGATTTTCGAAAATATCCTCGGATGTACCAAACTCCACCACCTTCCCGGCGTACATGACCGCAGTGTAGTCGCAAGTTTCCGCGACGACGCCCAAGTCGTGGGTGATGATCAATGCGGTCGTACCATGCTCGTAGGCCAGCTTGGCGAACAAATCCAAAACCTGGGCCTGGATGGTGACGTCCACCCCCGTTGTGGGTTCATCCGCGATGAGCAATTTAGGCTGACAGGAGAGAGCCATTGCGATCATAACCCGCTGACACATGCCAGTGCTCAACTCGAAGGGGTAGTTACTCAGTCTTTTTTCCGGATCGGCGATTCCCACTTCGGTAAGGGCCTTTAGCAAGATAGGCCGGGCCTGGGTTTTGTCCAGTCCCTTGTGTCGTTCGAGAAGAAAGAACATCTGATCTTCAACCGTAAAGACAGGGTTCATGGCCGCGCGCGCGTTTTGAAAAATCATCCCGATCGTTTTGCCCCGGATGTCCCGCATCTCCGCATCGGTTTTCTGTAGCAGATCTTCTCCATCCAAGGTGATGCGGCCGGAAACGATCCGTCCCGGCGATCCGACCAGTTGCGTGATCGATTTGGCCGTCACGGATTTTCCACATCCGGTCTCCCCTACCAGTCCCGTGATCTTGCCCCTGTACAATATCAAATCCGCGCCTGAAATAGCGTGTACGGTGCCTTGGTAGGTATCGAACACGACGTGCAGATTTCCGATCCGAAGCAGAGCATCGTCTTGACTTGCCTCTGGAGGAGGTGAATTTTTCACTGCCCGTTCCATTCGCTCTACCTCCTTTTTGGATCGAACACGTCTTGCAAGCCGTCGCCCAACAAGCTCACGGACAAAACGAACAGGAAGATGAACAGCCCAGGGAAGAAGGCCATCCACCACTCACCTAGCACCATGTACCGGGCGCCTTCATTGATCATCAGTCCCCATTCGGGCGTGGGCGACTGAACGCCCAGTCCGATGAAACTCAGCCCGGCCGCCAGGAGGACGCTCCAGCCCATGTTCAATGAGCCTGTCACATAAACCGGCCCCAGGCAGTTTGGGAGAAGATGTTTGAAAATGATCTTGAAGTTCCTGTTTCCGACGGTTCGGGCGGCGTCGATGTATTGAGATTTTTTTAAGGAAAGCGCCAGGCTTCTCACCAGCCGTGCGTATATTGGGAAGTTGATGAGGACGAGCACGATGATTACGTTTCGCGTGCTGGGCCCCAGAACGGCCGCAATGGCGATGGCAAGGATGATGGTCGGGAACGCCTGAACGCTATCCAGAATCCGCATTAACACTTCATCCACCCACTTTCCGTAAAAAGCGCTGACCATTCCGTAGACTGTCCCCGCAATGACGGCGCCCCCCACGGCGAAAATAGCAATGAACAAATCGATACGTGCCGCGTGAATGATTCGTGTGAATATATCCATGCCCAAGGCGTTCGTCCCCATCCAATGCTTGACCGAGGGAGGGAGAGAGATTGATTTAATGTCCGGCTTTACCGGGTCGAATGCGGTTAACATCGGACCGAAAATCGCTATGAGGACGAAAATGCCAACGGCAATGGTGCCAAACAAACTCAAGGGATTGCGTTTCATCAGATAGAAGGCAAGGCGCAGGAAGTCCATGATTCGGTTGAACAATTTCATCAGGAGAACTCCTTATTATTCCGTTCGCCTTAATGAATGAAGGAATTCGCGCGGTGACCCGATTTCATTCTCCTCTACTATGAGGTGATGTCACCGTTCGCGATTGAAACGACCAAGTTCAAGTAGTCGTCCACATTTGCGACATCTCCGGGTGCGATGACGGCAGTCGATTCGCGCTCTTCGAAGATCGCGGGCCCGGGTATCCGGTCGTTGGATTGCAAGAGATATCGATCATAGACGTTCACATCCGAAAAGTCGCCCACCTCGAGGAAGTAGGCTTTCCGGATCCCCTTAAACGCCTGTCGGCCGTCCCCCTTCCCGCCCGAGTCCGCAGCTTCGTTCTTGGCCAGCGAGATCTTCGGCTTGGGACCGGCAAGACGGACCCGCCACGTGAGAGCCATGATCGGGTTTCCCTCGAAAATGTGACTGTACAACCGGCGATATTCGTCGACAAAAGCCTTCTTCATGCTTTCCAATTTGCCAGGGCCGAACGCGCCGTTCTGGAGGGGAACACTGATCTCATGAAACTGACCCTCCATGCGCATATCCGCCGTACGGCTGACCATAATCTGGTTCGGATCCACCCCTGCTTCCACCAACTGGGTGGTTCCTCTCTCTTCCAGTTCCTTATAGAGCTGGTTGAGTTCGTCCCAATCCAGATCGTCTAACACAGTGGGAAATGACCGGGAGAGGTCGAACGAGATCGGCGCGATCAGAAAGCCCAAAGCCGAGGTATTCCCCGCCGTGATGGGCATGGTCACCTCGGGGGTGTTCAGAATACGCGCGACGCGGCAAGCGTGCGCCGGCCCGGCGCCGCCGAAGGCCACGAGAGAGTATCGCCTCGGATCCCGGCCCCGTTCAATGATGTGGATACGGGTGGCAGCGGCCATGTTTTCATTGACGATGGAGAATATGCCCCACGCCGTTTCAACTTCGCTCATTTTCAAAGGCTTCGCTATTTTTCCCAGCGCTTTTTTCGACGCTTCCACGTCCAGTTTCATTTTCCCGCCAAGGAAGTAGTCCGGGTCCAGGTAACCCAATACCAGGTTGGCGTCCGTGACGGTGGGCGAAGTTCCGCCCAGGCCGTAGCTGGCCGGACCCGGAGCGGCGCCGGCGGACTCCGGACCCACCTTCATTAAGCCGAGGTTGGAAATGTTCGCTATGGACCCGCCCCCCGCGCCGATCTCGATTAGGTCGATGGCCGGGGATTTAATAGGAATACCGCTTCCCTTCTTGAACAAGTGTACCCGTGCCGCTTCCTGCATCATGGTAACGGCGGGAACACCCTCGTCGATGAGACATGCCTTCGCCGTGGTGCCTCCCATATCGAAGGAAATCAAATTCTTCCGTCCCAGTTGGTCCCCATAAAACGCAGCCGCCAAGGCACCCCCGGCGGGTCCTGATTCCAAAAGCTGTATGGGGAACTCCTGGGCCACCTGAGGCGTCGCGGTTCCCCCCGCGGATTTCATGAAGAAGAGTTTTCCCTCAAATCCTCCTGCGACTAGCCCATGCTTTAAGGAATCAACGTAACGGTACACCAGAGGCTTGACGTATGCGTTGGCGACGGTTGTCACCGTTCGCTCATACTCTCGGATTTCGGCCACCACTTCACTTGAAAGGGAAAAGATCATGGAGGGGAACTCTTGCTCGATCAACGAGGCCACAGCCTGCTCGTGCATCGGATTGACGTAGGCGTGGAGGAAGGAAACCGCGATGGATTCGACGCCCTGCTCCCCCAGGCTCGTGATCTCGCGTCGAAGCTCGTCCATGTCCAAGGAGGTGATCACTTCGCCGTTTCGGTCCAGACGCTCATGGACGCCGCGGCGCCACCGGCGCGGGACCAAGGGTTCGGGGAACTTCAAAAACAGGTCGTAGATATCATAGCGTTGCTCCTTGCCCATCTGGAGGATGTCCCGGAAGCCCTTTGTGGTGAGCAAGGCGGTGTTTGCGCCCGTTCGCTCGAGCAGAGCGTTCGTCACCAGCGTGGTCCCGTGGATCGCCATGGCAAGGTCGGCCATGGAGAGGTCCCTATCCTTTAACAGGGCGGCCATGCCTTCCATTGCGCCTTCGGCAGGATTCTCCGGGGTGGTAAGGCACTTGTGAACCCACGTCTGGCCGGAGTCTTCATCCAGAAGTACGAAATCCGTGAACGTGCCGCCAATGTCGAAGCCAAGAAAATAGGTGCTCACTCTGCGTAATCCTCCCAGACATACTGCGCTCGAGCCCCTTCGGGCGTAACGATCCCCTCTTTAATGTCCCTCCGGATAGCCTCCGGGTCCCGCTCCTTCGGATCGCCGAAACCCGCCCCGCCCGGCAATTCCAGCGTAATCTCCATCTTGTCGCCCATTTCGACGAAAATCCCCCTGCTGCCGAAATGGTCCACGGAAGGCTCGCCGGGCGCGGCCACGGTATAGAGGCGCATGCGGCTCCCGGCCTGGCCGCCGAACGGCCCGGGGGTGTCTGTGCGAAGGCCCGTTGGCCAAACGCCTATCTGGTATTTTCCGCCCGACTCCCGCGGCCGCCGCCGGATGGTCACTCGCTGGCCCGGCGCGCCGCGAAACTTGCCGGGTCCGCCCGAGTCGGGGATGAACTCTTTTTCCTCAACGAGAAAACCCGTTCGCATTTCAAAAATCTCAACGGATGTGTTCCTCGCGCTCGTCGGAAAAAGGAGAGTGGGATCTCCGTCCCTGCGGCTTGAGGCCCCTTGTCCTCCCCCCTGGAATAAGTGGTCGCTGAAGGCCTCTCCTTTGCTTGTGTATCCGTACGTCTTGAACATGGCGGGAAACCCGGTGTGCGCCTGAACGCTGTCCGGCAGAACGGGGGCCAGGGCCCGCATGAGAGCGGGTGGAACCGTCCAAAGGGTCCGAACGCGCTGCCCCACCGAGGCAGGGCGCTTACAATTCAGCACGCTTCCTTTCGGCGCCCTAACAGTCATGGGCCGAAAGTCTCCGTCGCTCGCCGGTATCTGTGGAGTAAAAATACACTTGAGCAGATAGGTGATGTCGGCTATCAGGATGCTCAATGTAACGTTTGTCCCACCATAGGGAAACTGCTCTGGGACGTCAAGAAGATCGACCTCTACCGCGTCTCCTTTCACCGTAACTTGAAGCCGGAAGCGAAAGGGCTCTTCCACCCCGTCGCACCACTGCTCGGCTTCGTACACCCCGTCCGGGACGGCGGAGATGGCATCTCGCATCGCTCTCTCGGACCGGCGAAAGATCTCTTCGGCGAGCCCATCCAGTGCATCGAGCCCGTACGCATCCAGGAACGCCTTTACGCGCTCCGCCCCCAGAGCGTTGGCGCTCACCATAGCGTGGATATCGCCCAAAGCCATCGAGGGAAGGCGGACGTTGTTCTCGATAATCTCGACGAGCTGCTCGTTGAGTTCGCCCGCCCGGTAGAGCTTGAGTGGGGGGATGAAGAGGCCTTCGTCGTAGACCTCGCGCGCGGTGTGGCGGGCGCGGGTGCCTCCGATGTCGGCCACATTGGCCACACTCCCCATGATCGCAACGGGCTTGCCGTCACGGTTGAAGACAGGGGTCAGAGCGGCGATGTCGAACAAGTGCCCGGCGCAGAGCCAAGGGTCATTCGTAATGATTACGTCGCCCTCTTCCAGCGATTCCAGAGGAAATCGCTTGAGCACCGCTTTCACCGTGTTGGGTAGAGCGAAGTTGAAAGTGGGCATCGATTCCCAGGCGGTAGCGATCACCCGGCCCTGGGTATCGAGAATCTCGCAGGCGAAATCGAGGGCTTCGCCTACTACCACTGAGAACGCCGTCCGCCAAATGGTGGCCCAGCTTTCCTCTGTGATGTTGACGATCCGTTGCCACAAGATTTCTACGTGGACGGGATCGTGCATGACCTGATCCCGGCCACGCACTGGGAGTTCAGGAACCGTTTGGATTGCCATCCCAGCCGTAATCCCTCCGCGCCCCTTCGGGCGTCACGAATTCCTCTTTGATGTCCCTCCGAATGGCCGCCGGGTCACGTTCCTTCGGATCGCCGAACCCTGATCCGCCCGGCAATTCGAGGGTACACTCCGTCGTTTCGTCGAGTTCAACGAAAAGGCCTTCGAAGAACTCCTCAACGGGAGCGCCCGGCGCCGTCCGTTTTTGCAGGTGCATACGGCTACCGGGCTGGCCACCAAAGGGACCGGGGATATCATAGCAAAGCGCCTGCGGCCACGCCCAAAGAGCATACTGGCCCCCGGATTCCTTCGGCCGGCGCCGTATGGTGACCCGCTGGCCCGGCGCGCCGCGATATTTTCCCGCCCCTCCCGAATCGGGAATGAACTCCTTTTCCGCCACTAGGAAACCGGTCCGCATTTCGAACATCTCGGCAGAGACGTTTCCCGCGCTTGTGGGGAAAAGAATAGTGCTTTGACCGTCTTCTCGGCTCGAGGCCCCCTGTCCACCGCTCTGGAACATGTGGTCGTTATAGGCGTCCCCCTTCCGTGTCCTGCCGTACGCCTTGAAAGAGACGGGAAATCCCGTATGGGCCCGTACTTTATCCGGAATCATCTTTGCCATCGACTGCATCAGGGCGGGCGCGACGGTCCAGGTGGTGTGAGTGCGCTGATTCACCGAGGCGGGGTGTTTGCAATTGAATACGCTTCCCTCTGGCGCCTTGACGGTCACAGGCCGGAAATTGCCGTCGTTTCCCGGCACCCCGGGGGCCAGTATGCACTTGAGCGCGTAGTTTGTGTGGGACATCAGAATGCTGTAGGTGGCGTTGGTCGCCCCGTAGGGGAATTGGTACGGGACGTCAACAAAATCGACCTCCAGGCTATCCCCCGAAACCTTGACTCTCAGCCGGTACTGGAACGGTTCCTCGAGGCCGTCGCACCACTGATCCGCCTCGTACACCCCGTCCGGAAGTGCGGCGATAGCTTTGCGCATCGCTTGCTCCGTCCGTCCTTGGGTCTCGGAGGTAAGATCCTCCAAATCGTCAAGACCGTACTCCTCCATGAACGCCTTCACTCGTTTCGCTCCCACCTGATTCGCGCTCACCATGGCGTGGATGTCGCCCACCACCATGCGGGAAAGCCGGACGTTGTTCTCGATGATTTCGATCAGTTCTTCGTTCAGCCTGCCGGCGTCGTAGAGCTTGAGGGGAGGGATGAAGAGGCCTTCGTCGTAGATCTCGCGCGTGGTGTGGCGGGCCCGGGTGCCGCCGATGTCAGCCACATGGACCATGCTGGCGATAAAGGCCACCACCTCGTCCTTCCGGTTAAAGATAGGCGTCATCGCCGCAATGTCGAAGAGGTGCCCCGCACCGAGCCAGGGGTCGTTGGTGGTGAGGACGTCCCCTCGCTTCAGGGTCTCGGCCGGATAGCGCTCCAAGAGGGCCTTGGCCGTGTTGGGCAGGGCGAAGTTGAAACCGGGCATCGACCGCCAAGGATGCGCCAGCACGCGGCCGCGAGGATCCAGAATTACGCAGCCGTAATCGAGGGCCTCCCCCACCACGACTGAGAAGGAGGTCCGCCAGATGGTGACCCAGCACTCTTCGACAATGCTAATTACACGCTGCCACATGATCTCCAGGTTGACGGGGTTTTTGACATCGATCATCGTCTCTTCTCAGCTTTCCATCCGTACTGGCTCTGCGCGGCCTCCAGCGTAACGAGTTCCTCTGCCAAGTCCCGGCGGAGGGCCTCCGGATCCCGGTCCGCCGGGTCGCCAAATCCCGCGCCGCCTGGCAGATCCAGCGTGATTCTCATTTTGTCGTCGAGGTCGACGAACACACCCCCGAAGTAATCCTGTACGGGCTCCCCGGGGCTCGCTGTTCCGTAGAGGCGCATTCGCCCGCCGTGTTCCCCTCTGTTCAGGCCGGGCGTGTCATAGCGTAAGCCGGTCGGCCAGACTCCGATGAAGTACTGGCCCCCGCTTTCTTTCGGGCGCCGCCGGATGGTCACCCGCTGTCCGGGGGCGCCGCGGTATTTCCCTGGGCCGCCTGAATCGGAGATGAATTCTTTTTCCTCGACGAGGAATCCGGTGCGCATCTCAAACATTTCCACCGAAACGTTCCCCGCACTCGTGGGAAACAGCACGGCGCCTTGACCATCCTCTCGGCTCGAGGCTCCTTGGCCCCCGCCCTGAAACATGTGGTCATTGAAGGCGTCCCCTTCGCTCGTATATCCGTAGGTCTTGAATGACACGGGATAGCCCGTGTGCGCCCGAATCCGGTCCGGGATAATCGGCGCCAGCGCGTGCATAAGCGCCGGGGAGACGTTCCACAGACTGCGCGTGCGCTGGTTGATCGCGGCGGGCCGCTTGCAGTTGAACACGCTACCCTCCGGCGCCTTCACGGTCACGGGCCGGAAATCACCGTCGTTCCCCGGAACGTCCGGGGTCAAGATGCACTTGATCAGATAGATGATGTCGGACACCAAAATGCTGTAAGTGATGTTGGTCCCTCCCTGCGGGAGTTGCGGGGGAACATCCAGGAATTCGATCTCCAGACTGTCCCCCTTCACCGTGACCCGCAGCCGGAACCGGAAAGGTTCCTCCATCCCATCGCACCATTGTTCCACCTCGTACGTTCCGTCCGGGAGGGCGGAGATCCCCGCGCGCACCGCCCTTTCCGTCCGCGTCTGAATCTCGCTGGTGAGCTCTTCTAAATCATCAAGGCCGTACTCTTCCATGAACACCTTCACGCACTCTGCACCCACCTCGTTTGCGCTTACCATGGCGTGAATGTCGCCCATCACCATGGGAGACAGGCGGACGTTGTTCTCGATGATCTCGATGAGCTGCTGGTTCGGCTTCCCTTCTTTGTAAAGCTTGAGCGGCGGGATAAAAAGACCTTCGTCGTAGATCTCCCTCGTGGTATGGCGTGCCCGGGTCCCCCCGATGTCGGCCACGTGGACCATGGCGGCCATGATTGCCACCGGCTTTCCTGCGCGGTTGAAGACGGGGGTCAGCGCGGCCACGTCGAACAGGTGCCCCGCACAGAGCCAAGGGTCGTTGGTGGTCAAGACATCCCCGGGACGCCACGTCTCGATGGGGTAGCGCTGCAGGACCGCCCGGGCGCAGTAGGGAAGCGCGAAGTTGAAGGCGGGCATCGACCGCCAAGGGTGCGCGAGGACACCCCCGCGCTTATCCAGTATCGCGCAGCCATAATCGAGGGCCTCACCCACCACCACGGAAAATGAAGTCCGCCAGATGGTAATCCAGCACTCCTCAGCGATGCTGATCACCCGTTGCCACATTATCTCCATTTCGATGGGATCTTGCGTTGACTTCATTCCGGGCCCTTTTTGCGTGTCAGGCTGTATGGTGGATGGGTTCGCAGTAACAACGGGAAATTAACATTTTCTGAATAATAAAGTGCGTTGTTGGGATAATGAAATCAAAAAGAGGATGAAAAAACCGTTCCAACGTTGAAGGAACTTGACCCATGCCCTGGACCTTTCCCTTCGGAGCCGGAACGCAATACGCTTATCCAAACGATTCAAAATGTGATTCGCGGGTCGAGCTTCGTGTACGAGACGTCTGCTACGAGGAATATCAGCACCCTCGCGATGGCGGCGATGACGGCGAATGCCTGAACCGGCGCGAAGTCCCCCGCCAGCGCTGCGTCCACCGCCCAGCTTCCGGCCCCCGGCCAGGCGAAAACGATCTCGATGATGACCGCGTTTCCGATCAAGGCGCCGGCGAGAAGCCCGATTTGGGTAACGGGAGGGAGCATGGCGTTTTTCAGCGCCAACTTGTAGTGGATCATCTTGGGCCGGAGGCCCTGCGCCCGTGCCGCCATAACGTAGTCGCTATTCAGGACCTCGATCATGGATGAGCGCGTCAAGCGAGTCAGTTGGGCCAGAGCGCGGAAGGCGAGCGCACAGACAGGAAGCGCCAAATAACTGACCACGCTTCCGAAGGCTTTGAAGTCCCCCGCAATAAGCGTATCAATCAGGAAAAAACCCGTTATCTGATTCACGTTCATGCCCATCTCGATTCGCCCCATGGGCGGGGGGAACCATCCCAGCCAGAAATATAAGAAGAAGATGAGCAACAATCCCACCCAAAAACCCGGCAAGGAGACCCCGCACAGGGCCACGAAGCGGGACAAATGGTCCGCGTACGAGTCCCGCTTCACCGCGCCGACCACCCCCAAGGGAATGGCGATGAACACCGTGATGATCAGACCGATTGTGATTAGTTCGAACGTTGCAGGGAGTTTTTGCGCCAGATCGAAGGAGACGGGATTCCTCGTACTCCAGGACATCCCGAGGCTCCCGCTTTGTATATCCTTCAGGTAATAAACAAACTGCTTCCATATCGGATCGTCAAGATGGAGTTCCTTCGTCAGTCGTCGAATAAGTTCTTGGTCCGACTCTTGCCCGATGAAAAAACTCAGGGGGTCGGCCGGAACGATCCGCCCGATGACAAAGATAATGACAAGAACGCCAATCGCGACCGGGATCAAAGCAATCAATCTTCGCAGGGTGTAAGAGAATAAATTCACGAAATCCGCTCCGTCAGTCTCAGGGGCGTTGTTCCGCCCGGTGCTCTACTCCTCCCTTCCTGTCAGGAGGTTTTGGCCAGAAAACTGTCATCTTCGCGTTGCACCATATGGCAAGACACCATTCTGCCCTCACTCGTGGGAAGAAGCTTCGGTCTTTTCTCAGAGCAAATCTCTTCGGCTTCGAGGCAACGATTGCTGAAAGGGCATCCGGGGGGCATGTTAATGGGACTGGGCACTTCTCCCTGCAAAATGATCCGTTCTTTTCGACTCCCGGCGTGAACCTTGGGTATCGCTGAAATCAGGGCTTTCGTATAGGGGTGCTCGGGATTATTGAACAATTCCTTGGTAGGGCCGCTTTCCGCAATGTATCCCAAGTACATCACCGCAGTGTGCTGGCAGATGAACCGCACCACGCCGAGATCGTGCGAAATGAATATATAAGTGAGATTGGACCGCCGTTGAATGTCCAGCAACAACTCCAGCACCCGGCCCCGCACCGACAAGTCCAAAGCGGAGGTAGGCTCGTCGAGCACGACAAAATCCGGGTGGCAAATAATCGCCCGGGCAATCCCGACTCGCTGTTGCTGGCCCGTGCTTAACTGATGCGGGAACCTCTCTAGATGTTGAGTCCGTAGCCCCACAATCTCCATGGTTTCCATCACCAACTTTTGTTGGTCGGCTTTGGGGAGCCCGGAATAAAGATTCAACGGCTCCATGATGGTTTGGCTGACGGTCAAGCGGGGGTTCAGCGAATCGGAGGGATCCTGGTAGACGATCTGGATTTTTTTTCGGTACGGGCGGAAGTCCTTTTGCGAAAGGCTCCCGATTTCCTCGCCACGAAACGAGATATTTCCGCTGGTCGGACGCTCCAGCCCGACCAAGCAACGCGCGATCGTCGTCTTTCCGCATCCACTCTCCCCGACCAGGCCGAAAATCGTGCCTTCCAGGACTTCGAAGTCCACGCCGTTGACCGCGTTAACCGCATCGCTTTTCTGGAAAATCGAACGCTTAACGTAAAACTTCTTGGCTAATTTTTCCACCTTGAGTATGGGGTTGCTCACTGTATTATCCAATCGCGCGCGCACATTTTCTGCGAAGGAGAAGCAAAATCCGGACGAGTCCCCGCCCAGTTAAGCGGGGACCGCCCGGATATGCATATCGACTGAATTACTTCACCCAATCTACCTTATCCATGAGCCAGAAGTGGTGGAGTCCCGTGTTTTGTGCGACGTAGCCCACCACGTTCTTGCGCATCGGTATGAGATAGTCCGGGTGCGCGATGAATATGTGGATCGCCTCGTCCAGGATCTTGTCGCGCGCCTGCGCGGTCAGCTCAGCCTTCTTGCTGGCGCCTACATTAAGCGAATCTGAAATGATTTTGTCCACGCCCGGAGTCTTGTGGCCGATGGGGTTGGTGTGCGATTCAGCGGAATAGAGGACAAAGTGCTGTAGTTCCGGGGTCTTGATCCAGATGTTGTACATCCGTATAAACATTCCCAGCGTGTGCTTTCGTAGGCCCGTCTGGAACTGGCCTTTAGGAAGCTGCTGCAGCTTGAGGTTGACCCCGATCTTCTTGAGGTTTTCCCCGAACAGAATGCCGATTTGCTTGTGCTGATCCTGGCCCGTCTGCCATTTCATGGTGACGGTCAGCCCCGACTTTGCGCCGGATTTCTTAAAATGCTTTTTGGCCAGCGCCATGTCGGTGGAGTAGCGGGGCTTATTGAGGGAACCCTGCATAGGAGTCGGGATGGAGCTGTGCTGCCGTCGGGCGGCCCCGCCGAAAATTGTTTGGATTACATCATCGTAGGGGAAGGAATAGATCAGCGCCAGGCGCAAGTCTTTGTTGCCGAAGGGTTTGATCTTGGGGTTCAGCCCGATGAAGAGATGGTTTGTACTGGGCGCTTCCACCACTTTCACGCCCGGGGACTTGCGGAGCGATTTGATCTCGCGGAAGGGGACGTCCAGGGCGACGTCGATGTTCCCCCTCTTCAAGAGCAGTACGCGTGCGGAGAGATCAGGGACGGTCTTGAAGATGATCTTGTCCAGGGGCGGGCGGGGGCCCCAATAGTCCTCGAACCGCTTGAGCACCATCTCGTTCCCAACGTTCCACTTTTCGATGACGAAGGGTCCGGACCCGGCGTCGTTCTTCGCTGCGAACTTTTTGGACCAGGGGTCATCCTTGGTGGCGTTCTTCTTCATTACCACACTATCGTAGATGATCCGCTGGGCCCAGTGACCGAAGTGCAGGGGATTGTCATTGTGCAAATCAATCTCATATGTCAGCGGATCGATGAGCTTGATGCTCTCACGTGCTGTCATATTTCGCGGAGTGCCCGGAAGTTTTTTTCCGTCGTAACGGTACATCCCGAATTTCTGGTTGGTGCCGGCCCGGCCGAAGGCTGACCGGCGCAGGATGGAGTACTTGAAGTCTGCGGATGTGACCGGGTTCCCGCTGTGGTGCAACATGCCCGGGCGGAGGAAGAAGCGCTTGACGGAGGTGCCATCCGATCTTTTCTTTACTCTCGCCCATGCATAGAGATTTCCCGGAAGGACGTCTTGGTCGTTCCGACGGACGATGTTAAAACCGCCCGTGTAGGGGGGGGTGGCGACTATCCGGAATCGAACCTTCTGCCAGTCATAGATCTGAATCAGGGCATTCTTGGCAGGGCCCACGTTCTGCTGATTGTCGATCGCGGCCACGTCGCCCCCCTGAGCCACGATGAGTACCTTTTCCTTGGCGGCGTAAGCCCCGCTGACACCCACAGCGATGACAGAAAGGATGGCCAACACCATAAGTCCGGCGGTCTTCCACACACACGGTTTTATCCGATTCATAGTCCCGCTCCCTATTACGGCTGGTTAATAGGATTTTGAGAGTTTAGAGCGCAACTGGAGTGCAAACAAACAGTCACCTGCCCCCCTCAAAGGTAAATGAAAACGCAAAAGTTTCCTCTCTCTTAATAATTATTGAACAAATGATCTGTATCGCAAATCTGGAGCGAAAGTCAAGAACCCGAAAAGGGATGTTTCACATGCTCCTTCGCAATAATCCGGCAAATCGAATAAAACTGGTGGCCCGCATTGTAAATAGTAACCCGGATTTCCCATATAGATTTGCGATTTCCACGCCCCTCAAGATTATTACGGTTTATAATTCAATCAGTTAATCCTTCCTCTCGCCCGCTGATGGAGAACACCCGGTGGGTGAAGCCGCGAAGAGCCCTCTGAGAGT
>CAZUHN010000091.1:0-1963 GCA_964620535.1 uncultured Nitrospinaceae bacterium
TGTCCGGATGGAAAGCGGAATGACCTGGGAGACGCCGATGTACCCCAGCGGGCCGCTCTCGAACTCGAGTCCGATCGAGGTGATATCGTCGAGCCGTGTCGCGCCGAGCACTTTTTTTGCTGAAGGCGATGACCCGCTTCACCGGGCCCGCGAGGTAGTGAAAGTTATCGACCATGTGGACGCCGCGGCCCGTCATCCCGCCCAGCGGCCACTCGGCCGGGTCGTTGTACCAGCCGGCGGCGGGTTTTTGCCGGTTGGCGTTGTATACATGGGCCTCGAGCTGGTGGAGTATTCCGAGTTCACCGGACTCTTTCAGGCGGCGGATTTTACGGGTGGCTTCCAGCCGGCGGCGGTGATGGCCGATCTGAAGGACGGCACCGGCGGCCTCGGCGGCGGCGACGGCCCGCCTTCCTTCCTCCACCGTCAGCGTGAGGGGCTTTTCGACGAAAAGATATTTTCCCGCGCCGGCGGCCTGGTGGATGATTTCAGCGTGGGTGGAGTGCGGAGTGGAGACGACAACGCCCTCGACCGAATCGTCGCGCAGTATCTCTCCCAGGCTCTCGGCCGGAGCGCAGCCGAATTTTTCGGCGAAATCCCGCCGCGATTCTTCGGTCCGGGCGAAGCAACGGAGGATTTCCGCCTCTTCGCCGCGCTCCGCCGCCCGGGCGAGCCGGGTTCCCCAGTTGCCGAGGCCCACAAACACTAGACGAACCTTTTCATTGGCCATAAACCCTCTCCTGCCTCCGTCCGCTGCCTCCGTTCGCTGGAAGCCTCGTGTTACACTCTTCATCTTGATTCGGACTAACCTACTTTCCCGAGATGTTTCCTGACAAGCGCGACCATATGAACTTTGGAACCAATTTCAAACTTTTCGTTCTCTCCGGGAGCCACTCGGTGAACTCGGTCTATAACCGGGTGCTCACCCCCGTGCTCCCGCTCATCGTGGCCGATTTCGGTCTGACCTACGCCCAGACTGGCCTCATCGTCACCGCCTACGCGGCCGGAAACAGCCTGTTTCAGTTTCCCATCTCCTTTGCCGCCGACTACACGGGGCGGCGAAGGCTGGTGGTCGTCCTCTCTCTCGTCATCAACGCCCTGCCCGTATTCTTTTTTGGATGGACGGCTGAGTATTCGACCCTTCTTTTTCTGGTGTTCGTGAGCGGAATCGGTGGCTCGGCCTACCATCCCGCCGCCGTGGCGATGATGGCCGAGGAGGCGCCCGAGCGGCGCGGCTTCGCCATGGGCCTCTTCAAGGCGGGTGGCGACTTCGGGAGCGTGTTCACGCCGGTTATCGTGGGATGGCTGGCGGTGGTTTTCATGAGCTGGCGCACGGCGGCGCAGATTTTTGTCCTGCCCGGCCTCCTCTGGGCGGCGCTCCTATGGATGGTCTTTCCGAGGGAGACCGCCGTCTCGCGCGGCCCGCTGGCCAAGGAGGCGAAATCCACCCTGGGAGGCCTTTTCAGGAACCGGGCGTTGATGTTTCTTCTTTTGCTTTCCTCGTGCCGGGTCATGATCGGGCGGGGAACGATGACCTTTTTTCCGCTCCTGCTTGCGGAGAGTTTCGGCTACCAGACCACCGGCATCGGATGGGTCGTGACCAGCTACTATCTCTTCGGGACGGGAAGTTCGATCCTGATGGGAAAGCTCTCGGATCACTTCAAGCACACGAGCTTTATCGTCGGGATGATGGCGGTAAGCACCCTGGCTCTCGCCCTGATGCCGTTGCCGGACACGGCGTGGATGTTTTTCGCGCTCATGGCGGCGCTCGCCACCACCCTCGGCCCCTCGCAGGGACCTATTCTCTCGGTGATGACCGAGATGATCGACGAGAAGAGCCGCGCCAGTTCGGTCGGGCTTCTCCACTCCACGAACGAGGTCGCCGGAAGCCTCTCTCCCTTCGTGGGCGGGCTCATCGCCCAGACCGTGGGGCTCCAGCGCTCGTTTCTTTTCTATGCGGTCATCT
>CAZUHN010000092.1:0-2006 GCA_964620535.1 uncultured Nitrospinaceae bacterium
ACTCTCAGAGGGCTCTTCGCGGCTTCACCCACCGGGTGTTCTCCATCAGCGGGCGAGAGGAAGGATTAACTGATTGAATTATAAACCGTAATAATCTTGAGGGGCGTGGAAATCGCAAATCTATATGGGAAATCCGGGGTAGACTGGCTCTACCTAGTGGACACCCCTACGGCCATGTGGGATAGGGGAGCGGGCCGAATGGGAGTTTCTTCATTTCGGGAGGAACGCCGCCGGGAGGATACGGGGGCGTTGTGTGACGCGGCCGGTAACCGGTCGGCGTATGAAAGGAGGTCGCAATGAAAGAATGGAGGCTCATCGAAGCATTGTACAATCAGCGGTCCATCCGGGAATACTCCGACAAGCCGGTGAGAGACGAGGATATTCAGTTTCTGCTGGACACCGCCGTCAAGGCCCCGAGCGGGGGGGACCGGCAGCCCTGGGCATTCCTCGTCATCCGTGACCCGGCGGCCAGGCGCAAGATGCGCGATTTCTACGTGGCGGGCTTCCAGATATACTGCGGAAGCGTACTCCAGCTGGCCGAGAGAGAGGGCCATCCGGACGTGGTGCGGCAGGCCGAGCGCATGGAATCGAAAGGGTCTGACATCGACACATTTCAAAGGAATTTCGAACAGGCCCCCCTCATGATCATGATACTGGCCGACGAGCGGAACACCCTTGCCGTTCATGAAGATGCGCCGGTCCTAGCCATGAACTCCCTCTACGGATCCATCTATTTCGCGGTGCAGAATATTTTGCTCGCCTGCATGAGCCGGGACCTCGGAGCGGTCCCGACCACCCTCTACGCCCGCTGTGAGAACGAGGTGAAAGCATACCTCGAGATCCCCGACTACTACCGCACCTGCATGCTGATCGCCATCGGCCACCTGAAGAAGGGGGACGCAAAAGCGAGGCCCGGCGTCCGGGGGGTGAGATACGGCCCCAATCGCCGCCATCCGTCCCACCTCAAGACCCACTGGGAAAGGTTCGGGGAGCAGAAAGAGTGGGAGCCGAAGACCAAGGCTTGAGCCATTTCAGGGACTGGCGAAGTGGATGATTCAAAAGCGAGCCGTTGGGCGGAAAATTCCGCCCGCTCTCCGAGGGAGGATGCAGGCTTTCCTTTCGGCACAGTCGCCGGCCAGCCAGCTTTCCCCGCCCCGTTGGCCAAGCCTCTCTTCCTTCCGTAACATATAGAGGCAACACAGGAAGACATCGAATCGGCTTGGAACAAAATGAATCGCGATTCATATCCTTCCCGAAACCAGGAGAAACGGAAAATGGATCGAAACGACATTGGCTGGAGAGGGAATTTCACGGCGGTCACGACACCGTTCAAGCAAAATGGCGATGTCGATGAGGCGCTATTCCAGCAAAATATCGATTTGTTAATCCAGGAAGGGATCGACGGCATCATCCCGTCCGGGAGCACGGGTGAGGTATCGTCCCTGACGGACTCGGAACGGGTCCGGTTGTACGAACTGACCGTGGAGGTCGTGGCTGGAAGGGTCCCGATTGTCGCGGGCACCGCGCATGTGAATACCGATATGGCAGTTGCGCTCAGCAAGAAGGCGAAGGCAATCGGAGCCGACGGGCTCATGCTCACGCCCCCCCACTATGCCCTGCCAAATGAAAGAGAGGTATTCGAACACTTTCAAGAAGTTTCGTCGCAAGTGGATCTCCCCATTCTGGTCTACAACAATCCCGGGCGGGTGGGCATTTCGATCCCTGCGACCTCGCTGGCCAAAATTGCGAAGATTGAAAACGTGGTTGCCGTCAAAGAGAGCTCGAAAGATTTTTCGGATTTCGTGGCCACTCTCAGACTTTGCCGGAACGAGGTGAAAATTTTCGATGGGCTCTCGATGATTCGAGGTTTCCCCACCGCCGTTATGGGAGCGGACGGGTTTGTGAGCAGCGTAGATTCACCAGTGATGGGGAAGGAAGCCGTCGATTTTTACGAAGTGTGCACCAGCGGAGATAACGAGGCGGCCCAAAAGCTACAGTTCAAGCTT
>CAZUHN010000093.1:0-4260 GCA_964620535.1 uncultured Nitrospinaceae bacterium
GGAGTGGTACCACTGTCGGGGGCAGGTCAACGCATCCACTTAAGCGTACAAAAAAAGTCGGCATAAAACTGCAACGAGGAGGCGGACGAATGACGGACTACCCCACGTGGGCGCGCGGCGGGATGATGGTGGACTGGGAGGACCGGATCGATTTCGCCCGCATGCGTCGAGAGCGAGTGGAGAAAACCCAGACCGCCATGAAGGCGGAGGGCATCGACGCTCTCATCCTCTGGAAGGACGAGAACGTCCGCTACCTCACCAGCGCCCGCGTCATCATGATCCAGTACCGCTCCTCGACCACTTTCGGCGTCCTCCTCACGCAGGACGACCCGCCCACCCTACTCGCCTCCTCGGGCGAGTCGCACCGCATCGAAGAGTGCATGCCCTGGATCGAGGACTACATCCCTATCGGAATTCTGGAAGAGCCCGGCCTGGTCGAGAACGCCGTGCGGGACGAGATCGCCCCTCGGATGAAAAAGTTGGGGGTGGCGAGGGGGAGAATTGGCCTCGACGGCCATACCTTCACCCAGCGTGCCATGCTCGACGAATACCTGCCTGAGGCCACCTTCGTTGACGGCGAACGGTTTATGTACATGAGTCGGGTCCGAAAGACTCCGGACGAGGTCGCTTGCCTCCACCAAGCCTGCGCCGTCGCCGACGCCGTCACCCAGACCGCCCTCGAGGCCGTCCGCCCCGGCGTCCGGGAGTTCGACGTCGCCGGCGAGGCCATGAAGACCCTATTCACCCACGCCGGCGAGTTCGCCCACCTCGCCTCCCCCTTCGTCGCCTCGGGCGAGCACATGGCCCCTCCCACCCGCTTTCCCACCGACAAGATCATCCGGAACGGGGACATCGTCTTCATTGACATCGGCGCCTGCTGGAACGGCTACTTCGGCGACTGCGGCCGGACTACCCTCGCCGGCGGCCCCCCCCATCCCGCCCAGCAGAAGGTCTATACCACCGTCTACAAATCCCTGAAGGCCGGGATCGCCAAGCTGCGCCCCGGCTGCACCAACGAGGACGCGGCCGCGGAATTTCTGGAAGTCGCCCGCTCGGCCGGACTCGAGCAGAATTTCATAAAGCTCTTCATCGGCCACGGCTGCGGCATCTCCCCGAACGAGCCGCCCTACATCGGCGAGGTGATGCCCGGGGCGGAGTGCGTGAAGTTCGAGCCCGGGATGACATTCGCTGTCGAGCCCCTCATCTTCGTCCCCGGCGTCCCCGGCGGCGCTGGCGTCCGGATCGAGGACCACATCCTCGTCACCGACGGCGAACCCATCTACATGACCCGCGCCCCGTATTGCGGGGAGTTGTTGTTGGGGGATTGATGGGGGGTTGGGTGGGGGGCAGCTAGGTCGTAATGCCTCAATAGCGGTTTTGCGATATCTGGTTCTTTTTGTTGTGCCCAGAACTTTTAGCTAACCCTGGAGGAGGTGGCTGAAGGACTAACATAAGTGATGGTGCCACTATCGAGGGCAGGTCAGCCGTGTATGCCCACGTATTCAAGGGCCATGGCGTTCCGGGGAGAGTTGCGTAATAAACATTGGTGATTTCCAATTGTCCTATACGCCCACCGCGTTGGATAACGATTTGTATAATCCTTCTTTTTTGATCGATCATCGTAGAGGCTGTTCTGGACGGTGACTTTTTCTTTGATGTTTACGCCTTCGATCTCTTGCTTCCACTAGGCGGCGAGCCGGCCGTAGCCCGCCTCCGGATCTCCGATGGGATAGATTATTCTCATCGACATGATCTTCTCCTCCGGTCCAGATTCACCTCAGTCCGCCGTTGACACATTCTCAGCCCGCCCCCACGGCCCGGCCCGGTGGTTGTGCCGACTCCCGGGCGTGTCTTCCACCGGCGAGGTTTCGGCGTTCCGCCTCATGATAGATTCCCCGCCAGCGAGACTTCGAAGGAGACCGGATTGGCGGCGGGAAGCTCTTGGAGGAGAGGTTTTTCGGAATCGCGGCGGTGTGTGATCCAGCGGAGCCACTCGTCCCGCTTTTCGGGGAAATCCTCTCGAAAATGCTGTCCCCGGCTCTCCTCGCGCATGAGGCCGGAGCGGGCGATAAGGTTCCCGACCGCCGCGAGGTTATTGGCCTCGAGTGCGACGAGAAGCTCCGAGGTGCTCCGGACTCGGGCGGGGGCCTTGCGGGCCGCATCGAAGGCGGAGGCGGCATCGCGCAGGGTTTTTTCCGTCCGCTCCACCCCAATGCACCGCCAAGCCGTCTCGCGGATGTGCTTCTCCAGCCGGCGCGGGTCCTCCCCCTCGGCCGAATACATCCCCCGGATCCGGTTGCGCTCGGTGGCGACCTCGGCGGCGGGAACATCGGCCACGGGGCGGTTTCGCGCATACTTTGCCGCGTAGCGCCCGGAGCGCTTGCCGAACACCAAACATTCCGAGATCGCGTTGTCGGAAAGGCGGTTCGCGCCGTGGACGCCGGTGGCGCTCTCGCCCGAGGCGAAGAGGCCCGGCACGCCCGTCTCGGTCCGCTCGTCGGTGAGGATTCCCCCGAGGTAGGTGTGCACGGCGGGGACCCACTCGAAGCGCTCCTTGCGCGGATCGATGCCCGTCGCCCGCAATTTGTGAAGGATCTGCCCCTGGCTGTACTCGAACTCGTCCCAGATCTCGGGGGTGAAGCCCGAGGCGTCGTTGTATACGGGGCCGCGCTCCTCCACCAATTCCTTGTAAATCGCCCGGGTCAAGATGGCGCGCGTCGTCCTCTCGAGCTGCTCGGGGTCCCACCTTTCGAGGAACCGCTCCCCCCGGGCGTTGAAGAGCTTGCTCCCCCTTCCCATGAAAGGCGAGGTGCCGCTCGCCGAGAGAATCCGAAGCCCCACCTTCGGGATCACCGTGAACTCGACGAACTCCATGTTGCAAAGCTTCGCCCCGGCCTCGTGGCCGAGGAGGAATCCTTCGCCCGTGGTGTGGTAGTTCGAACTCG
Organism: uncultured Nitrospinaceae bacterium; assembly: GCA_964620535.1. GTDB lineage: Bacteria > UBA8248 > UBA8248 > UBA8248 > UBA8248 > CAZUHN01. Next base: position 2,946 of record CAZUHN010000093.1, read on the forward strand.
TGTAGGGGTAGAGCCGCGTCGCGCTCCCGGCCGCGATCACGGCCGCCTTGCAGGGAAAGATACGCTCTTCTCCCGTTTCGACGTCCATGGCGTACACCCCGGCCACCTCCCCCTCCCGCAGGAGAATCCGGGTCACCATGGTGTTTTCAATCACCCGCACTCGGCGGTGCAGCACCTCCTTGCGGAGCATCTCCATCTCGTGGTGGCCGCCGCCGACCGGGCTGCAGCACCGGGCGAAGGTGTGGCCGAGCGTCCGGTACTGGTAGAGGAGGTTGTCGCTGGTCCGGCTGAAGTGGACCCCGAAGGCCTCCAGTTCATCCAGCCGCTTCATGGCCTCCCGGGCCATGACCGCCACCATGGTCGGGTGGGCGATCCACTCCCCCCGCCGCAAGGTGTCCTCGTAGTGCTGCGCCTCGTTGTCCTGGCCGATGTCTCCTTCGAGGCTCGTGTGTCCGAAGGCGGCGGACATGGCCGCGTCCCCAGTAGGCGAGGAGCCCCCCCGCCCCATCAGCCCTTTGTCCACGAGGGTGACGCGCACCCCGTACATCGCGGCCTCGATGGCCGCCATGCAGGCCGCCGTTCCCCCCCCGACGACGAGGACGTCAGTACTCTCTGGCATACGCCTTGCCTCCGACGCTGCCGAGATCCTTGCCGACAAGAATCCGGATCGCGCGGTTGGGACACGCAAGCTCACACAGAAAGCAGTCTACGCAGCCTTTGCCGTTGAGGCGCGCCTTCTCGGTATCGGCGTCCAGCTCGAGGACGTAGACGCCGCAATCGAATATGCATCGGCCGCAGGCGTTGCAGAGATTCAGATCGATTTTGGGAGGCATGGTCAGCCCCTTCTCTTGGGGGTGCGCTCTCGAAAAGGGTCGCCCGCGAGACCAAACAGTAAAGGGGAACCGAGACGGGCGCGAGGCCCCCGGATCGCCGAAAGAGATTTCCCCTGGCGCCGCGTGCGGGCAACAAGAGGGCGATCCTATCGCATTCCGGGCCTGGCGAGCGGAATTTTGGTACGGCTGATTCTGGATTGACCCGCAAGATGGAAATATTTTGACACTTAGAGCTGAATTTGTCGCTTTCAATAATCAAGGAGGTCCTTGAAAAAACAGATCAAGAATTCGTAAAAGCGGAAGAACTGATCATGCCCAATTAATCCTTTTGGGGCATATAAACCGGTATTATCCAGATCCAGATGCTGAGATCACCTCCATCCACCCCCTCTCCGGGGCACAAAAAAGTGTGCCGGTTATTATGCCGCCCCGCTGGTACGTTTTTAGACTGCCCTTTACACACTTCAGTGCCGCTTAGAAAT
>CAZUHN010000094.1:0-7490 GCA_964620535.1 uncultured Nitrospinaceae bacterium
CGGGCCATGCAGTGGAGGTCTTTTTCGTTCAGGCAGTAGACGGTCCCCGCTGCGCTCACCACGTTCTCCTCCAGCATGGTGGAACCCATGTCGTTCGCTCCGAAACGTAGAGAGATCTCCCCGACCTTCATGCCCTGGGTCACCCAGGAGGACTGAATGTTATCGAAGTTGTCCAGGTAGAGGCGGCCGACGGCCAGCGTCCGGAGGTACTCGTTGCTCCCCACGGTGGGGGCCTTGAGGGGGGCCGAGTCGTCGTTCTGGAAGGTCCAGCAGATGAAGGCGGTGAAGCCGCCCGTCTCGTCCTGGAGATTCCGGAGGTGTTCCAGGTGTTCGATCCGTTCCTCGGGGGCCTCCACGTGGCCGAACATCATGGTGGCAGTGGAGCGCAGGCCCAGCTTGTGCGCTTGGCGCATGACGTCAAGCCAGCCGTCCGTGTCCACCTTGAGGCGGGCGATCTGGTGGCGCACCCGGTCCACCAGGATCTCCGCCCCTCCGCCCGGGACGGAATCCAGGCCCGCCTCCTTTAAGCGCGCGATCACCTCCCGGTAGCCCATCCCTTCGATGCGGGTGATGTGGTGAATCTCGGGCGGGCTCAGGGCGTGGAGATGAAGATCGGGAAATTCCACCTTCATCCAGCGGAAAAGCTCCTCATACCATTCGATACGCAGATCCGGGTGATGCCCCCCCTGGAGGAGGATCTGCCGTCCGCCGGCGGCGTAAAGCGCATCGAGCTTTTGGCGGAGTTCTTCCCGGGTCCGGACGTAGGCCTCAGGGTGGTCTCCCGGCGGGCGGTAGAACGCACAGAAGTTACAGTACACGTCGCACACGTTCGTGTAGTTAATGTTCCGGTCGACGCAATAGGTGGCGATCCCCCCGGGGTGTTTTCGGGCGCGCACCTCGTCGGCGGCGGCCCCGAGGGCGACGAGGTCACCCCCCTCCAGGAGAGCGAGGCCTTCTTCAAAGGAAAGCCGCTCTCCCGAGGCGGCCTTTTCGAGGGATTCGTAAAAAGCCGTCGTCGCCGTGGTCACGCGATGCCCTCTCTCTCAGAAAACGCCCGGGAGCTTCATCCTCTTGATTCAGTCCCCCCGATTGTAAAACCAATTCCCGCGCCAGACTACGGAAGGGAGCGGCGGACGGCTAGGTGTGCACACGGACGATCTTCATGTGGAAATCGAGCGGAGGCGCCGCGCGCACGAGGGCGCTGGAGGAGATGTAGTTCACTCCGGTCTGCGCGATTGCGCGAAAATCGGTTCCCTTCACCCCGGAAGCTTCCAGAATGTAGGGCTTCCCCGATTTCGATGCGGCCCCGAGTTCCCGAGCGTGCGCGACCGCCGTCCGGAGGGTTTCGAGGTCCATGTTGTCGAGGAGGATCATGTTCACCCGCCCATCCTCCAAGACGTCCGCCAGCTCTTCGAGATTCTGAACCTCGATCTGGACATCCACCATATAGCGGCCGCCCCATTTCTCGTCGATCGCGAGCGGGATAGAGCCCACTGCCGCGATGTCGTTGTCCTTGATGAGGTCCCCGTCGAAAAAGCCGAGCCGGTGGTTCTTCGCACCCCCCGTCCGGACAGCGTATTTCTCGAAATAGCGGAGGCCGGGACGATTCTTCCGGGTGTCGATGATTCCGCGGAAGGCGGGGGGAAACTCCCCGAGGCAGCGGAGGAGGCCGGCGGTGTTCGTGGCGATTTCCGACATGTGGGAAAGAACGTTCAACGCCGTCCGCTCAGCCTTTCGCAAAGTCTGAGAGTACCCCCGAACGGCGGCCAGCACCTCTCCGGCGCTTATGGATTCACCTTCCTTTTTTCCCCACTCAATTTCGGGAAAGTTTCCCCGGTCAAGCGCAAGGAGGCCCTGCGTTTCCTCAAAAACCGGCGCCAAAAAGGGGCTCCCCGCGAGAACCCCCTCGGATTTCGCCCGGACCTCCGCCTCGCACCAGGAATCCTCCCCCGTCTTGAAATGAAGGGGCGCCTCGCCGAAATCCTCCAGCAGCCATTCGCGTATCTTCGAGCGTAGGTCCATCTCGTCGTTTCCTTCCCCGGAACGAAGCTCGAGGGGGCCTACCCGCATATGGTCCCTCCGGGCGAGTATCTCGGGGTAGTTCGGTGTGCTGCTGCCAGGCCGCGGATCGTCAGGTTATCGCGAGCATCCGCTCGATGGGCTTGCGCGCGCGCGCGGCAAGCTCCGGGTCAACGGCGACCTCGTGAACGAGGTCCCGAAGCGAAAGATGAAGTTTCCGAAGAGTATTTTGCTTCATGTAGGCGCATAGCGCCTCGCGGCTCGCCGGAACCAGCTTCTTCTCGGGAACCATCTTAGACATCGGGTAGAGGTTCCCGACCTCGGTCGCCACGATGATCGTTTCTTGGGGGACCTCTTCGACGAGCTTCACCATCCCCTGGGTGGAGCGGAACTGAAGCATGTCATGGGGTACGATGCCGTCATCCAGCTGGCGCATGCAGGCGCTGGTGCAGCCGCATTCGGGATGGACCACCGTGATGGCGTCGGGATGCAGCGTTTGCTGTTCTTCCACATGGTGGGGACGAATGCGCTCATGCACGTGGCAAGAGCCCATCATGAGCCAGAGGCGGTCCAGGGAATATCCCTGTTTTTCCAATAGTTTGGCTGCATAGAACCCCAGGAAGACGTCCGGGAGGAAGAGAATGGGCTGATCCGGGCGCGAGTGCTCAAGGGCGTGAAGACAAATTTTCCCCGCATTGGCCGAGGCGCAACAGTAGTCGCTTTCGGCCTTTACCTCCAGATAGGTGTTCACGTAGCTGATCACGATTCCGTCGGGGTGTTCGCGTTTCCACTCGCGGACCTTCTCCACGTCGGCGTGGGCGGCGAGGGAACAGAGCGCGCCAAGGTCAGGAGCGAGCACCTTCTGGTGCGGCTTCTTCATGGCCGCCAGGATCTGGTTCATGAACAGCACCGCCGGCTCGACGAGAAAATCGGCGTTGGACTCGGCTCCCTGACGGGCGAGAAACAGCGAATCGCCCACGACGTCCGCCGCATCCTGAATGTCACTCGGAACATAATTGTGCGCGAGGACGAGGGCGTTTCGCGTCTTTTTCAGACGCCGGATCTCCTCGTGCAGCCATTCCTGCTCCTCCTCTGGGATATTTTCCGGAGCGGCATCCAGGGGAATGCGGGGCACGTCAATGGAAGGATCCAAGTCCGACTGATCCATAATAGCGACGGCTTCCCGCGCGAGGAGAATGTCGCCTACTGCTACATCTTCGAGCATCTTCCAAACTCCTTTTAATTCTGATCCATCCTCAGGGGAGAGGTATGCGGAAAATGCGCAGGGCCTCGCTCCTTTCTGGGTGAAATATAATCCACGGACACGGATATTTCACATTTTCTTTCTTGGCTGATACCTGTTAGCAGTTAATTCTATCTTCCCCTGATCTCCCGGAACATCTATACCATCCCAAATTATGCGGTAACTACCGCCTATGTTCAAGTTCCAGGACATTGGACGCCTAGCCTCCTCCTCTTTGATTTGCAGGTTTTTTTTAATTGGCGGAGATTTTTCTCGATTATACAAATCCGTACTGAAAAATGTGCATCATCGCACATTAAACGGAAACCTCCTCCACTGGTAGCGGGTCAGGTTGCCAGCCAGGAGGCGCGAGGCCGTCCTCGGCGAGATAGTCGTAATACCGAATAAGTCCTTCTTCCTCCCGCGGGCCCACGTCGTAGCGGATGCGCTCGGTGAGGTAGGTCCGCGCGGCCGCCTCGGTCAGATAGGGCAACTGCGCGGCCGCCTCGGCGGCGATGGCCTCGCGCTGCGGGAGCCCTTCCTCCTTCGCCTCCCGCAGCAGCCGGCAAGTCGCTGCGTCCCCCGCCCCTTCCGGAAACACCCAGAGCGCATAGATGAAGGGAAGCCCGGTGAAGTTGGTCCACTCTTCCCCCAAGTCCAAGACATAGAAATCCCCCGGCGGCTCCCGCAGCGCGTTGTTCCCGATGAGGAAGATCGCGTCGAGGGATTCGTCCTCCCGCGGCGGACGCTCCGGATCGATGGGAACGAATTCGGGCGTGACGCCCCATCTGTGCTTGAGGAGGACCCGGGCCATGTTGGCCGCCGAGAGGGACCAGCTGTCCAACCCCACCCGCGCGAGGGCGTCGGCGGACTTTCGGCAGTAAAAGCGGATGCTGCCCACCTCTCCGCAACTCACGATTCCCACGCCGGGCGCGTAGCGGGACCTCGGCATGTGAAACATCGCAAAGGTAGAGACCAGCGCTCCGTCGAGTTCTCCCGCCTTGAGGATCTCCGCCAGCTTCGAGGGAGGCTCTACGCGAAGGCGCACCCGCTCCGGCCGCGCCTCAAGCGCGCAGGTGAGGGGCCTTGCATTGAGAAAGGGTACTGTGCCGAGCCTGAGGGGCCCCCGGGCGGCACCGACTCGCCGGGGTTCCCTCAGGTGTGAACGGCCCATGCGTCTCCTTCGCGGACCACCTCGCGGTAGAGGGTGTCCCGCTCCACCGGCTCCCGGCCCATCTCCCGGATGATGCGCTCGATGTCCGCGACGGTAAGTTCCTGGGGCGTATTCGCGCCAGCCATGTGATAAATCTTCTCCTGGACCACGGTCCCGTCCAGGTCGGCCACCCCGAAGCGAAGGCTGAGTTGGGCGATGGGAATCCCCACCATGATCCAGTACGCCTTGATGTGGGGGATGTTGTCGAGGAGGAGCCTGCCGACGGCGTAGTTCTTCAGGTCGATTATCCCGCCCGGACCGGGTATGTCCGCCATCTGGGTGTTGCCGGGGTGGAAGGCGAGAGGGATGAAGGCGGTGAAGCCGCCCGTCTCGTCCTGAAGCGCGCGCAGGCGCAGCATGTGGTCCACCCGGTCGGCGCCGGTCTCGACGTGACCGTAGAGCATGGTGCAGGTGGTGCGAAGCCCCATTCTATGCGCAATGCGGTGGATCTCAAGCCAGTCCTCGCCCGAGTGCTTCCCTTTGCAGATCTTCGATCGAGTGGGCTCTGCGAAAATCTCGGCCCCGCCCCCAGTGAGGGAGCCCAGTCCGGCCTCGATCAGCGCCGCCAGGGTGTCCTCAACGCCCAGATGCACGATCTGATCCGCGAGGAAGCGGATCTCGGTGGCGGTGAAGCACTTCAGATGCAACTGAGGATGAATCGCCTTGATGCCGCGCATCATCTCGAGGTAGTAGTCAAAGGGAAGGTCCGGATGCAGGCCCCCCACCATGTGGAACTCGGTCCGGCCCCGGCCCAGAGACTCGGCCATCTTGAAGATCTCCTCCAGAGAGTACGCGTAGGCACCGGCCTGTCCCTCTTTCTTCCCAAACGCGCAAAACTTGCATGCCTTCCAGAGGACGCAGATGTTCGAGTAGTTGATGTGGCCATTCACGTTGTAGTAGGCGCGGTCCCCGTGCATCCGCTCGCGCACGAGGTTGGCTAGGTAGCCGATTTCGGTGAGGTCGTCCGAGGCGTACAGGCGCAAGCCCTCCTCGAAGGAGAGCCGCGCGCCCGCCTCCACCTTCTCCAGAATATCGGCGAGCGCCCCCCGGCAGACCCGCCGGGCGGGGTAGGCACCGTTCATCGCGCATCCCGTCATGCGTCCATTTCCATCGATGAACATCGACATCTGGAAATATACATTCCCACCATGAAATATCTTAATATGTATATAAAGGTACGCTAGACAACCAGCCAATAACGCACGCATAGTTTCGTATCCGGCCGTGGAGATGTCAACGGGACTCGGATGAAAAGCCCTCCGGCACTATGGAATTACAGCCTTGCCGGAAGGCCCCGCCCGCCCCCGCCCCACGCGGGAGAGGAGCCTTCCGTCCACCCCGGCGAGGCCAGCAAAGATAAGCCCCATCCCGGCGAAGGCCGCCACCTCGAGCCGCTCCCCGAGGATGAGCACCCCGAGCAACACCGCACTAACGGGAACCAGGTAGTTGACCAGCATGGTGTTGGTCGCGCCGGCCGAGGCGAGGATTCGGTAATAGAGGATGTGGCCCGCCGCAGTGCTGAGCAGGGAGAGTCCCAGAACGGCGCCCCAGCTGAGGAGGCCCGGGCGCAAGGCCCAGGGCGGCTCCAGGATCAGCATCGGGGGCAGAGTCAAGACCGCGGTAGCGGTGATTTGCCCCGCCGCGGTCACGGCGGGAGGGAGTTCCTTAAAGCGGCGGCCGTAGATCACGGAGCAGGCGAAGAAAAAGGCGCCGCCGAGCATGGCGAACTGGCCGAGGGAGCGAAGACCCAGTCCGCGCAGGGCCTCCGGCCCGATCACCAGTACTATCCCGCACAGCCCAAGCAGGATCCCGGCCGCCCTCCCGGCCGTGATGCGCTCCTTCCCGGTTAGGAAGTGCGCGAGCACCAGGCTGAAGAGCGGCGCCGTGGCGACGAGGATAGAGGCGAGGCCGCTCTCGATTTGAACCTGGCCCCAGACGATAAGGGTGATCGGGATGAGACCGTTCAGCGCCCCCATCACCAGGAAAGACCCCCACAGTCGCGGCGAGGCCGGTATCCGGTCTCCCCGGATGTACACGTAGGCGATGAGGATGGCCGCCCCGATGGCCACGCGACTGAACACCACCGTGAAGGGCCCCATCTCCTCCAAGGCGATCTCGGTGAAGAAAAAAGATCCTCCCCAATAAAGGGAGAGGAGAACCAAGAGGAGCCACTCCTTCCGGCTCATAGTGGGATTCACGATTCCCATCATGCTACTTTCTTTCTCTTTCGGCGTTCGCTCCTGCTCCAAGAGCTTCCGCTTTCGCTTGACGCTCCACCGGTAGCCCCCCCCAGGCCTCCATCCGCACGCACAACCCTGTGGCAGGGAACGAGTAGCGCGGCCGAGTTGGTGGCGCAGGCCTGCGCCACCGATCGGACTCCTTTTTTCAGACCCAGGGATTTGGCCACCTCGCCATAGGTAGCGGTCTGACCCGCCGGTATGGTCCAAAGATTTTCCCACATCCGCTGCTGGAAGTCGGTGGCTCACACACCCAAGAGCAGACCGGAGTGTGGCGTCTCCCCTTCCAGATGGTTCAAAACAATCTTCAATGTGCCTATTAACCCGCCATCATCGCGGCGGAGGAGGGTGGCCGGAAACTCAGCCCGAAGGTCCGCCTCGAGGACAGCGTCCGAATCTCCCAATTTGACCGCGCACACCCCTCAGCGGGTTACGGCCACGAGAAGACACCCCAAAAACGTAAGTCATTTTCTTTCCGATCACCTCGGTAAATTTTTTCGAATAACGCATTCGCGAATCGATTATGTGCATCCACTTTCCTTTATTGGGAAGTAGTTGGCAGATGGTACCAAGTTACAGTGAGGAAGGACACGGCGAAAGGGAGTGTTTCCTCCTGCAATACGGCCTAAGGAAATAACACCATAACAAGGAGAAGTCCCCAATTTGTATTATATTTTCTGTTGTCCTGCCGGCCGCATGGAAAGGTTCAACCATCGTGTCATGACGCGAAGCGATGAACGCCGGAAGGCCGCTAGTAGGTCCAATAACAATCCCTGGG
>CAZUHN010000095.1:0-45854 GCA_964620535.1 uncultured Nitrospinaceae bacterium
CTTTCTCGGGGGGCTTCTCGGAAACAATGGAACTCTCGTTGGGGCCGCGGTTGATGGCGTAAAGGGGTTTTCCGGTCTTCGTCGAGATGAGACCCCATTGATGCACCACCCAGACGACGCCTTTTTGGTTTGCTCTTGCCACATAAATAAATCGTCCGCTTCGTTCGGAGAGAATGGTCTGGCGGGTACGGTCGAGGTCCTGGGTTAAGTCCTTGACTTGCTCCCGCAGAGCAACCTCGGCTGCCTCGGAAATTGCGCGCCGCTCTCCGAGATCCCTCATAATCGTATCGATTCGGTGCCGGAGCAGGCGTTCTTGGGCTTGGGCGCTTTGGATGAACTCTTTGTTGGCCTGCTCCAATTCCTTTTCTCGTGCCCGGAACCGCTCTTCGAAGAGCACAAGACGTGCCTGCAGGGCGGATTTTTCTGCCCGCTCGGTAAAGAGGAAATTCCAAAGGGCTAAATCTACAACGATGAATAAAGAGAGGAGGATGGCCGTGACCCGCATGCCGAACTGCCATCGGGAACGCCGCAAGACTTCCTGGACAAAAGTAGAGGCAGTTTTTCCTTCGCTGGCTTTGCCTCCGCGATGGAGTCGCGGACCATGGCTTGAAGCATGCGGGCGTTCACGCTGCAGGTGGTGGTGTACATATCAAGCATTCCTATAAGTCCGGATTCGCCCTCGAAAACGAGGCGGGGTCCGCCCGAGCCGAGTTCGATGAGGGTCCCCTGAGGTGAGTTTTGCCAAGCTGACGCATTTTCCGTTGAGGAAGGTCCCCTTGTCGCCGCTGTTGTCGTAGAGAACGAAGAAGCCGCACTCGAATGTAATCTCTGCGTGGACGGACTCGATTTCAAGTGATTCAATACCACCAATATTCACTTCGTTGTCTCCCGATGTTCCGATGCGAATCCGTTCTTGAGAAAACTCCAATTTGTCCCCCTCTTGGGGGACACCCAGGTAGGTGATGCTTATTTTCACCGCGACTTTTTCACTGAAATTTTCGAATACGATGCCAGGTATTCTCTTTCTAAATTTCTGAGAGACTCTTCGGCGAGCCGTGCAGCGTGCTCGCGGGCTTCTCGTCCCCGGCCAGGCACGGGGCGAAGGAGTTCCCCCACGCGGATGGCTAGGAAAGAGGTGTCCGAAAGGGCACGTTGCATATCGATTAACGTATCGGATCCAGTGATATAGATTGGCAGAATCGACGCTCCGCTCATTGTGGCCAAGGTGCCGACTCCCGCCTTGAAGCCTTTCTGCCCTAACGTGTCCACGATTCCGCCCTCTGGGAAGAGGGTGACCACGCCTCCGGCACGAAGTATCTGGAGGGCGGTCCGAAACGTGCTTCCTTGGGGTTTTTCCCGATTGACCGAAAAACCACCAAACAAGGTATTGACAAGGCGATGATGGGTTTTTTCGAAGAGCTCGCGCTTGGCCAAGAAGTGTATGCGCCGGGGGATGAAAGCACCGAGAAGAATCGGGTCTAGATAACTTCTATGGGTAGCGACGAGAATGAGCGGTCCCTCTCGATGAATGTTTTCTATTCCCCTGACATCGTACCCGCCAAACGAGATCCAAAAGATTGCGCGAAAAAAAGCCTTAAGCCAGAAGGGTTGCCAGCAGGGCGGAATCTTTCCCGCTCCCTCATTCTCCACAGGTCTCCCTCCTCAGCTATTCATATCCCTCAGCCAGTTCGACACGCCGGCTATGGGAGTGTTGAAGGCGGCAGCCAAGTCCGCCGCAGCGTCGACAGGTACCAGTGATCGGATGTGGTTGCATTATAGAGAGAAAATTTGCCTCAGCCAGGAGGGCAGGCCGGCGCAGATTTGAACTGTCGGGTCTTCTCGCCCTAGGCTGGGGCCAGAGCAAACGTTCAATGCACCCAGGAAAAACATGCCTAGCCAGACCCATAACGGAGTCCGTCCGGTATAGACATTGTGAGCAATTATTGTCTGGGGAATGCTGCTCCCCCTGGCCTCGGGTATATAATGCATGAGGAGACCCCCAGCTAAAAAGCGCCGGCAGCGAATATCAACAGAACAGCGTACCATAGCCGGAGGATGGAGGTTAGATCCTGGGAACCGAAAAGCCATAAGTGCATCCATCGATGCTGAGATGGAAAAGGACTGCTGTCAGCCTAGCGACGACATCGACCATAATTGGCAATGAAGTAATATATGCCTTGCCAGGCAAAACCAAAACAAAGTAACCAGCTAAGAAGGTGAAGGCAAAACTTTTCCAGTTCATTGCTCAATTGTTGGGGAGAGGAAAAACGTAGGATACTACGTTTCGTCTGAGCCGGAGTCATGCAATAACTCCCGGACGGTTGCCTTTGCATATGCATTTTCTGAGCGTCTGACTCGTAAATGTTCCGTTTGGTCTTGGTCAGGTTCAGGGGTTGAATGCTTTCGCCTTCAAGGTATCTTCAGGATAGTGTGACTCAAATTAGCAGGAAGAATTGAAACGGTTCATCAGATTTGGCAATTTGAAATGTTGGCTCAACGCGGCATAGCGATCCATTAAGAACATCTTGTTTGGAGGGATGATTGCAGAGGCCGAAATGTGGTCGGTGCACCTCCCGGCAGCACAAGCCGTACTACTATAAATCATCTTCGGATCGGGAGGAATCGTTTATGGTTGTTCTTGAGGGGCAATCTGCCATTGTGACCGGTGCTTCCAAAGGGATTGGCAGAGCTACAGCCCTGCGTCTTGCGTCCGCGGATTGCTCGGTTTTTCTCGCAGCAGACGGTCCGGCTGAGGCTCTGGAAGCCGCCGCCGCCGAGTGCAGGAAAGCGGGAAAAGTGCGGGTCGAATGGGGCCTTTTTGACCTTGCTGAGTTGGACGAAAGTAAAGCGATGGTGGAAGCTGCGCTAGAATGTTTCGGGAAGGTAGATATTTTGGTCAATAATGCCGGCGTTCGTGCCCACAAGCTCTTGGGAGAGTTTACTCACAAGGATTTTGAGCACGTTGTGGGGGGGTAAACCTCCGGGCGCCCTTTTTTACTAGCCAAGCCGTTCTTCCTTCCATGCGGGCCGCCGGTGGAGGGTGCATCATCCACATTGCGAGCCAACTCGGCGTGGTCGCGGCAAAGAAGACGGCTATATATGGAATGACAAAAGCCGCTCTTATACACCTTACGAAGGTGATGGCACTTGAACTCGCCCCAGCAGGGATCAGAGTAAATGCTATCAGCCCGGGTCCGATCGCAACTGAATTTCTTCTGGAACGCCTAAATAAGGATCCTGAAGAACGGGCTCAAAGACTTACGTATGTCCCAGCTGGGCGTTTCGGAGAGGCCGAAGAGATCGCGGCCGCTGTCGTGTTTTTGGCCTCTGGGGAAGCGACTTTTATCCATGGGCAGAACCTTCTTGTCGACGGAGGATATGTAACACATTGAGCTTAATTAAGGGGGTGTGATTTCCAGGAAAATTCGGAACGCCACCCTGCGTAACTATTTTCCTGGAGAACTTTCGGCAACAAAGGGTCACATTGCTTTGTATGTTCATTTTCATGTTCTGTGTCGGTTTCCAGCCGTAAGCGGTTGAAAAAAAGCCGCTCCTTTTATTAATTTTAGATTGAGAGGAGATGTTTCATGGCCATGAAAATTGGAGTGGTCGGTCTGGGCATTATGGGAGGGGCATTTTCGGGGCACTTGCTGGATGCTGGCTTCGAGGTGGCAGGTTACGATCCAGTGGGAAAAATGTATGAAAAATTTGAGGGAAAAAACCTTCGCCGGGCGAAATCTCCTGCAGATGCGGCGAAGGGGTCGGACCTTATTATGACCTCTCTCCCGAATTATAAGTTTGTAGAAGAAGCAATTTCCGGTCCGGAAGGTGTATTTGAAGGAATAGATTCCGGGGCAGTCATTGCGGACATGAGCACGGTTCCTCCGAGTTTTAGCCGTTCTTTGGCACAGTCTGCGGAGGAAAGGGGCCTTTCTTTGCTCGATAGCCCTGTCAGCGGAGCGGGGAGACAGGCACAAATCAAGGATCTTGTTGTGATGAGCTCTGGACCGAAGGCGGCGTTTGAAAAAACAAAAGTCGCTTTCGATGCCATCGGGAAGAAGACTGTGTATGTAGGCGAGAAAAACGGTTTGGCTGCGCAGTTGAAGCTTGTGATCAATCTTGTTTTGTTCGTGAACATGGCCGGAGCGGCAGAGGGCCTTACGCTGGGACTGAAGGCCGGAATATCTCCCGATATCATGCTTGATGCCCTCTGCTCTGGAGCGGCGAGTTCGAATGTGCTCGAGGTGCGGGGAAAGGATATGTTGGCAGACAACTACCCGCCTTCCGGTCCTATCTGGATCGTACTCAAGGATCTGGATTGTGCAATCGCCTCAGCGGACGATATGAGCGTTCCCGTTCCCCTAGCGGGGCTCGTGCGAAACTTCTACATGGCCCAAAAGAGTAAAGGACGTGAAAATGAGGATGGGAGTTCGATCTTCCGTATTTTTAAAGAGCTGGCGAACATCACGTAAGAGGAAAAAATCGGAGCGGGAGGAGTGCCCGTTCAAGAAGAGTTGGCAGGAAGTCGATCAAATAAAATCATCATGTCTTTTTCACGATTTGGTCGCCTGCCTCTCAGATCATCCGTATGGGGTCGGCGCGCATGATCATTACTTGAACATGTCACCTAACTTTTCTTCAATAGTCTGTGGAGTGAATGGTTTAACGATGTAGTTATTCGTGCCGGATTGAATCGCTTGAGTAACATTTTCCCTTAAAGCTTCCGCAGTTACCATGAGGAAGGGAATCGTTTTCTCGTCTGCCCGTACTGCCTTGAGGAACTCTAGTCCGATCATCACCGGTATGTTCCAGTCTGATGTGATAAGTTCGAAATCGTCCGACTTCGCCATGCAGTATCCCTCCTCGCCGTTCTCAACCTCGGATACGTTTTCAAAGCCAAGTTGGCGTAACATATTGCGAACCACCTTCCGCATCGTTGTGAAGTCATCCACGATAAATATTTTCATCTTGTTGTCCATTTTGCCGTTTTCCGTCGGCCATTCCGTTTCTCTCTTGCGTTATAAGAGAGGGCGTTAGACCTGCAAAATATTGACCGTTTCTAAGCAGATATTTCCTTGCTCCATTGACAAAAAGTATTGCGTTACCTTCAGTGCAAGGGTTCCATTTGGTTGAGAATGCGAGTCAGTTTTATTTGTATCCAGGACTTTCCATGAATGGCGATCTGGTCACTGTGAGTGGGGAAATACCAGATTAATAATATCTGGTAATCTCCTAAACTAGATTTTCTTGATAATTCTGAACCTCTATTGTTGCCCGCAGATTACTTTTGCATTGATCTTCTTTGAGGCAATCCCAGAACATTTCATGTTTCTTGAAATTCTTCAGCCCGTAATTTCATTCACCCCAACTCCCCTCATCTGAATCTATTATATCATGACCATCTGGATAGCCTCAATTTCCTGGCAGTTGTTGTTGCTTTGAGATGTGCTCTGCATCAAGTGATGGGGGAGAGGAGAAGATCTTCGAACACCTCTGCTATCCCTTTTGCGGCGGGAGAATCCGGGAAAACCTTAAAGACGTTTCGCCCGTTCGTAGATCCAAAAGTTAGGTTACTCGTTCATGGCCACGGTTCCCTCCGTCATTCGGGGAAAAGGTCGCACGGTGAAACAGATCTCGAAAGGCCCCGCCCTTATGATTCCCTTCACCACAGATTCCGGAGATTTCTTTGTGGAGGCGATCTCTGCAGAATAGCGGCCCGCCGGCCCCGCGCTCTTGTCAGACTACTGACTCCGGATGACCGCGGATTGGATGATTTGCCGCGTTTCGTCGTCGTTCAGGGTTCTCAATTGCTCGAATGTGATGAGCGCAGATGTATCCGGATCCCCTCGCTCGCCCCACCAGACGCGAAAACTGTCGTCTACGTAGGTGAAGCGGAGATCCAAGTCCACGTTTGGAATCCCCTTATCCAATATCTTGCTTAATCGCTCGACGAGAACGCGTCCCTCCTGCCGCTGTTGCGCTACGTCACTCAACGGCTTTCACCTCCCCTCTTTTCGAAATTCATACGATTTGCCTTGAACGAGCCACTGAAGACGTGGCTCACAAAGAGCCTGGACCTCTTCATTGATTTCGTTCCGGCAATGCGGTTTCACGTGAAACAGATATATTGGTACATTCGGCGGCATTTTCTTGATTTCCGCTTTGAGAGTACGGGGGGTCAAATGCATGGAAGCGTCCGCGACATCCTGAAGGCGATTGGGGAAAGAGACCTCCGTAATAATCGTATGAAGATCCGCGCAGTCTCGTCCCTTTTCCCAAATCACTTGTGTCGGCCCGCTATCCCCCGTGAAAAGGACCGCGCCCTCGTCGTCACGCAGGATATAGCCCACCGCATTGACGTTGTGGTTTACAGGATAAGCGGTGAGTCGAACGTCCGAGATAGAAAATTCATTGTTTTCGTGGATACTTAGGAATTCAAGGATCGGGTGTTCGCCCGACGTGAGCACAGAGAAGTCTGGCCACGTAATATCGTTGAAAAGATATTTGTGGAGGTCCCCCAAAATGCTGTTGAGACTGATTACAGGGAGGCTTTTTTCCCGAAGGCCGAAAACGTTGTCGGCGATGAAAGGGATGTCACCCACATGATCCAGGTGAACGTGCGTAAGAATAATCCCTTCCAGGGTGGCTTGTTCGGCCGTTGAGAGGGTGGACGCCGCACTTCCCGCATCGAGGAGGAGCCTGTCGTTGATGAGGAATGATGGCAGATAAAAACCGGGCTCTTTGCCCCCGCTGCAGCCGAGAACTCGAAGACGGATGGGCGGATCCTCCAACGAAAGGGGTTAAAGGTAAAAGGTAACTCTATCCCCCTCCTTGATTCCTCAAAATGAATTTCACACAAAAATATAGTATAAAGTTCCCCATTTCGGAAACCGCTCCGCCTATCGTTTTGATTCTAGGCTCTTTCCCAGCGTCCACTTTTTGTGCGCCGCCTTCGGCCAAAATCCGTCATCCGGGCCACTTCCGTTCCCATGAATACAGGGCCATCCACGCATACCCGCCAGCCCGAGCAACTGCACTGGCCGCACAGGCCGACGGCGCATTTCATATAACGCTCAATAGCGTAATACGTCTTTTCCGGAGGGAGGTGAGGCATACAGGCCGCCATCATCCGCTCCGGGCCGCAAACAGCGTAGTGTTTCGCCTCGGCGGGGAAAAGATCGGTTATCAGACCTCGATGGCCCAGAGAACCGTCCTCGGTGGCGACGCGAACCGGGCCGAGACCCTTGAACTCCTCATAATAAAGAATTTCCTCGGCCGTTCTTCCGCCGAGGAGAAAAGACGGTTCACGGGCGGCGAAGGCCAGTAGCCGGAGTTCCGCGATCCCGACCCCGCCTCCGATGAGGGCGGGGCGGTCGAGGTCGGGATATCCCTTGCCGAGCGGCCCCCGTATGCCGATTTCATCGCCAGGGGAAAGTTCGCATAATCCACCGGTGAAATCTCCCGCATGCTTTAAAGTGAACGCGTTGGGATAGGAAAGGGTGAAGGGTTTTTCTCCGACGCGGGGATGCCAAACCATGAAGAACTGGCCGGGGGCGCATTCGATTGCGAGGTCGAAAAAAATGGTTCTAGTGTAGTTACTCTCGCGGCGATTATTGGTGACTCGAACTATCTCACGCATGCGGGACGTCTAGAGCGGGCAGGCGGTGGGCGCCACCGACAAGGGATGTGAGGGATTCACCCTCCAAATAGGCGAGAATGCCTTCCCAGATGTTCCTTGTAAGGGCCGACGCTTCGGCGGTGCTTTTGCCGAGAAAGGCGGTGCCGATTCCCAGAATACATGCACCGGCAAGAAAGTATTCCAGGGCGTCGCGCCAGGTGGAAATTCCTCCGTAAGCCACGATGGGGCATTTGTAACGGGCATAAACATCGTGGGTCATACGCAAACTTATTGGCTTGAGCGCCGGGCCACTGATCCCGCCGGTAGTCCCGGTGAGAATCGCATTGCGGGTCCGAATGTCGATCGCGAGTCCCGGCCCCAAAGTGTTAGCGCAGCCAAAGGCGTCTGCGCCTTCCTCGATACATGCCTCGGCGACCGCCATATAGTCGGAATTGGGCGAGAGCTTGGCAATCAGGGCTTTGTCGGTCTCGCTCCTGGACAAGCGGACTACCTCGCCCGCGAGGGAGGGATGCTGGCCGATGCTTTCCATAATGGTTTCCTCTCCGGGGACTTTATTCGGGCAACCCAGATTCAATTCAATGGCGTCGGTGAAAGGAGACATTTTCCCCACGACAGAGGCGAACTCCTCGGGCGTGCCCCCGTAGACGGAGATGATGAGTTTGGACCGCTCGAAACGTGTCTCAGAAATATCTTGGATCCAATCCTCGGGGTTCTGGGTTGGGAGGGCCAAAGAGTTGAGGACGGGGCCACCGTGGTCTTCCGGGTAGACAACAACCGGATTTTCATTTCCGGCCTTCTCGACCGGCCCGACGGATTTTGTCACATACCCGCCCAGCGCCGCGCCGGAGCGCTCGAAGGCCAAAAAAACTTCGGGATAGCTTAAAATGCCGCTCGCGTTGATAAGAGGAGGGTGGATATCCGGCAGCGGTATCAACGAGTTTCTCCCGAGGCTGGGAGAGGAAAGGGCGTTATCATCAAGAAAATAGTATAGTTGCTGGGGGCGAGGGAGGTAAAGTTCTACATTCTATTTTATGCGCATTGGCCGCATCTTTATGGATATAATGCGGCCAAACGGCGTTTTCACCGTGTGGACCCTGAGAAATAGATTTTATATATGAAGTTCAAATAGCAGATTGGGTTATGAAGGAAATTTTGAGCTTTACATATTATTAAAATAATAAAATATTTTCCTGGACGAAGCATTCTGCCCAAGCCGCGCAATTATATTTCGTTATTTTTATTGATATTTCTTACGAGGTTTCCCGCATCTGATATTTCCTCCCGCAGCTCAGGCGGGTCGGTGTCCGGGGTGGCTTTACCCCCAAGGGGAAGGGAACACGATTTTCGGAATTTCGGTTAGGAGGAAAAACGGTCGTGGTCTCCATTCTCATACTTCTTTATCTTGTCGCGGCGATTGCCCACCTCTACAACCTGTATTCAAAGCGTGACGCCCTGCTGTACGTTGGCATCGGAACTCTGATCGCGGGATTCGTGTTCCATTCCTTCCTCCTCGGTTTCTACTACCTCTCTACCGACGAACATGATTGGGGCACCTGGCTGAACTCCCTCGCCTGGGCGATTGTTCTCTTGTATTTGATCGTCTTCCTCCGCTACCGGGAGATGGCCCTCGGCGGGTTCGCCGTTCCGGCTGCCTTCGTCCTTGCGGGTTACGCCACCGCTTCTCCCGGCATATGGGGAAAAGGGTCGCAAACGGTCGAAGGGTTTCTTCTGGGCAGTCACGCCGTTCTCGCCATTCTCAGCGCCAGCACTTTTTTCCTTCTTTTCGCGGTGGCGCTGATGTTCGTCGTTCAGTCCCGCGAGCTCAAATCAAAACGGCCCGGGGCTTGGCTCCGCCGCCTTCCGCCGCTCGATGTGCTCGACGATCTCAGCCACAAGGCGCTCTATTTCGGTTTTACGTTTCTGACGGCAAGCCTTTTCTTCGGGTCTATGTGGGCATGGTCCAAGTACGGGGTCATATGGGCGTCGAAGCCCTTGAAGATTTGGCCTATGCTCGGCATCTGGCTCGCTTACGGTGTCTTGCTTTCTTGCCGCCTGACTCGCAGCTGGAAGGGAATGCGGTCGGCGGTTTTTTCCATGGCGACTTTCCTCGCTGTACTGGTTGCCCTGCTCGTCCACATCTAGAAGGACGGAATAGCCCGATGCCATTGATTCTCACAGGTGTAAGCCACCACAAAACACCCATCGAGATCCGCGAGCGCCTGCATTTCGCCGAAAAAGGGCTTCACGATTCGCTCGATCGGTTGGGGCGCTACAATGATCTCTCGGAGCGTTTGATTCTCTCTACCTGCAACCGAATGGAAGTTTACAGCTTCGCCGAGGAATTCGATGCGGGGGTGCGTTCCATCCGGGACTTCATCTCCGAGTTCCGCGGAATCCAAGCGGAGGAGTTGCGGAAGCATCTTTACGTTTGCCGCGATGAGGACGCCGTTCGCCATCTCTTCCGCGTGACGTCGAGTCTGGATTCGTTGGTAGTGGGAGAGCCGCAGATCCTCGGCCAGGTGAAGGAGGCCTACCGGATCGCGAACGAAGGCGGGCACACCGGAAAATCTCTCTCGGCGGTTTTTTCCAGCGCCTTCCGGGCGGCGAGGAAAGTCCGGGATCGGACAGGCATCGGAGAAAGCGCGGTGTCGGTGAGTACGGTGGCGGCCGAGCTGGCCGAAAAGATATTCAGCCGCCTAGCCGGGAAAACCATCTTGCTCTTGGGCGCCGGTGAGATGTGCGAGCTGGCGGCCCGCCACTTGATGAGTCGCGGAGCGAGCACGGTTTTGGTCGGAAACAGGACTTACTCCCGCGCCGAGGCCTTGGCGGCGGAGCTGAACGGCAGGGCCGTGCGATTCGACCGCGTCGCCGAAGAACTCGTCGGAGCGGACATCGTCATCGCATCGACGGGAGCGCCCCATCTCATCGTAAAAAGGGAAATGCTCACGGAAGCCTTGCGGAAGCGGCGCGACATCCCCATTTTTCTCATCGATATCGCGGTTCCCCGGGATATCGATCCCGAGGTGAACAGCCTGGAGAACGTCTTTCTCTATGATATCGATGACCTGCAGGGGGTCGTCACCTCCAACCTGCAGGGCCGGGAAGCCGAGGTCGAGAGCGCGAGCGCGATAGTCGAGGACGAAATCCAGGGTTTCGTCCGCCGGATGCGAGTGGAGGATCTCTCGGAAACCTTTTCCGCCATCCGGGTCGGCGCCGAAGCGCAACGCCAGGGCGAGCTTCAGAAGACGTTCTCCCGCCTCGCCTCTCTCGGAGAGCCCGAGCGCAGCGCCATCGACGCCATGTCGCGTGCGCTGGTGAACAAATTGTTGCATCATCCTTTCACCGCTCTTCGCGGAATGGCGGCAGAAGAAATCGGAGACGAATCCCTCGCAATGGTGAAGCGGCTCTTTGGACTGAAGGAGGAGTCCGGCGGAAAGGCGCAAGGAACCGAGGACGGCGAAGGCCAAACGCGCGATGAAAAGGAGCTCGGCTCTCCGTAGGGGACGGAAATTGATCGGTAAAAACTCTTCCCGGCCGGGTGTCCTTCGCCTCGGCACGCGGGGAAGTCAACTGGCTTTGGCGCAAACGAGGCAAATGGCTTCCCGCCTCCGAGAACTTTGTCCGGAACGCGGGGTGGAAGAGGTCGTCATCCGCACCCGAGGCGATGAGATACAGGATGTGCCGCTTGCCCGGGTAGGCGGAAAGGGACTCTTTATCAAGGAAATCGAGGAAGCCCTCTTGGCGGGGCGGATTGACGCCGCCGTCCACAGTCTCAAGGACCTTCCCGGCGAGTTTCCCCCAGGGCTCGCCCTGGGCGCGGTGCCCGAGCGCGAGGTGCCCTGGGACGTTTTCGTGTCCAGAGGGGGCGAGTCCATCCGCGGCTTGGCGCCGGACAGCCGGGTCGGGACGGGAAGCCTCCGCCGGAAGGCCCAGCTGCTCCGCTTCCGGAGTGACCTTGCGGTGGTCGATATCCGGGGAAACGTCGATACGCGCCTCCGGAAAGTGGTGGAGGGGGAAGTGGATGCGACCATTCTCGCGGCAGCCGGCTTGAACCGCTTGGGGCTGGCGGATCGCATCACCGAAAGCCTTGCCCCCGAGCTCATGCTTCCCGCTGCGGGTCAGGGGGCGCTCGGAATTGAAATCCGGGACGGCGACGAGGAAACGGCCGCCCTTTTGGCCCCGCTCGATCATCCCCAGACGCACGATGAAGTGAACGCCGAGAGGGAGGTGATGGCACGCCTCGAGGGAGGCTGCCTAATTCCCCTGGCCGTCTTGGCCGAGACACGTAGGGGCCGCCTCACCCTACGGGCGCTCGTTTCGAGCGAGGACGGGAGGCGCGTCGCCGAGGGAGAGAACGAGGGCCCGCCGGGGGAGGCCTGCGCCTTGGGCGGGGCCCTGGCCAATCACCTCCTGGCGAACGGGGGAAGGGAAATTCTCGCGGAGTTCCGGCATGGTTGAATCCGGGATCGTATATCTTGTCGGAGCGGGCCCTGGAAATCCCCATCTCGTAACCCGAAGGGGAGAAGAGGTGTTGGGACGGGCAGATTTCCTCGCCTACGACGTCGCACTTCCGCCCCGTCTACTCGACTTTTGTCCCGGAGGTTGCGAGCGTATTAAAGTGGACAAAACCCGGGCGCCCAGAACCCGATCCACAATGGTGGAACGGGTGAAGGAAGGGAAAATTGCCGTCCGCCTGTACCGGGATGATCCTTTCCTTTCAGACCAAGGGGTGGAGGATGCAAAGGCCCTCGCCCGGGCAGGGGTGGCCTTTGAAGTCGTTCCCGGAATCCCGCACGCCCTGGCTGCTTCCACTTTCGCGGGGATCCCCCTTCTGCACGAAGGGATCGCGGACCGGTTCACCGTGGTGAACGTGAATTCCGCGGACGGGGGTGCCTTCGATTTCAAGGCCCTCGCAAAAGATGGAGGAACCCTGGTTTTCCAGGGTGAGGCGGAATCTGTTCCTCGACTTATCGAGAGCCTCCTGGCCGGAGGCTTCTCCCCCGATCTGGATGTCAGTGTCATTCTCGAAGGGGGCCTTTCCCTCCAGCGCGTTATCGAAGGGAACCTCGGAGGCATGGCTCGGGCCGTAGAAGAAACGCCCCTTCCTGGCAGCGCTGTTATCGTCGCGGGAAAAGTTAACCGCCTCCGCAGCGAGCTGGGCTGGCTCGAAGAGCGCCCTCTCTACGGCCGCAGAATCCTTGTGACGCGCCCCCGCGAACAGGCGGGCGAGTTCGCCCGGCACCTGGAGGATGCTGGGGCCGAAGTCAGCGAATGTCCCGCGATTCGGATCGCCGCCCCGCAAGATTGGGGCCCCCTCGATGCGGCCGTCTCGAAGCTCGATGCGTACGATTGGATTATTTTCACGAGCGCGAACGGTGTGCGGTTTTTTGCCGAACGGCTGCGAGCCGCGGGCCGGGATGCGAGGGCATTCGGCAAAGGCGCTCGCATCGTGGCCATCGGCCCGGGAACCGGGAACGCCCTGGAGGAGCATCTTCGCCTCCGACCGGATGTCCTTCCCGAAATATATGTGGCCGAGGGGATTCTCGAAGCCTTGGCGGGGGAGGAGTTGCGGGGCAAGCGCGTGCTCATTCCCCGTGCCCTGGAGGCCCGGGAGGTTTTGCCCGAAACCCTGCGGGAGCGGGAGGCGGCGGTGGAGGTAGTGGCCGCCTACCGGACCCTTTGCATCGAGGACCGGGAAACCGATTCCCTCCGCCGGGATTTGGCGGAGAACAGGTGGGACATGATCACTTTCACGAGTTCCTCGACGGTTCGGAATTTCG
The DNA here is from genome assembly GCA_964620535.1 of uncultured Nitrospinaceae bacterium. Classification (GTDB taxonomy): domain Bacteria; phylum UBA8248; class UBA8248; order UBA8248; family UBA8248; genus CAZUHN01. The sequence continues at coordinate 13,420 of CAZUHN010000095.1, forward strand.
TGGATATGATGGGAGGCGGATATCCCGGAGAAGGTTCCGGGAAGGGAAGGGTCGAAGCGGCGCTCGCCTCGATCGGGCCCGTCACGAGCGCCACCCTTCGCGAATTCGGTTTCGCGCCTGATGTCGAGGCAAAGGATTGCACCGTACAAGGGCTGGCGCGGGCCATCGCGAATTATTACCGGGTCGCTCCAGCCGCCGAAAAAGGGGCAACTGTCCCTTCGGCGGAGCGTCACGGAAGGAGATATGACCATGGCTAAGAGCGGATCTCTGTTGACCGGCTCGCGGGAGGATGTTTTCCACCGGACGCGCCGGACCCGCGAAAAAGAAACCCTTCGGCGGATGGTGCGCGAGACCCGCCTCTCTCCCGACGAACTGGTTTATCCGATGTTCATCGTCGAAGGGGAAGGGGTGAAGCGGGAGATCTCCTCGATGCCGGGGCAGCATCAACTTTCGGTGGACCAGGCCGTAGAGGAGTGCCGCGCGGCGGCAGACCTCTCCATTCCCGCCGTCATCCTGTTCGGCATTCCCGACCGGAAGGATGACCTTGCCACGGGCGCCTACGCCGATGACGGAATCACCCAGAAGGCGGTGCGCGCCCTGAAGGAGGCTTGCCCGGAGGTTTGCGTCATCACCGACGTTTGTCTTTGCGAGTACATGGACCACGGCCACTGCGGCGTCGTCGAGGGAGGATATATCCTCAACGATCCTACGCTGGAGCTTCTCGATCGGACGGCGGTCAGCCACGCCCGCGCCGGGGCGGACATCATCGCCCCTTCGGATATGATGGACGGCCGGGTCGGGACCATCCGGAACGCCCTCGACGAGGAGGGCTTTCATCAAATCCCCATCATGGCCTACTCCGCCAAGTTCGCCAGCGCCTTCTACGGTCCTTTCCGCGATGCCGCAGAGAGCACCCCCGCCTTCGGCGACCGAAGCTCCTACCAGATGGATCCCGCCAACGGGCGGGAAGCCCTTCGGGAGATCGAATTCGACCTCGACGAGGGGGCGGATATCATCATGGTTAAGCCAGCCTTGGCCTACCTGGATATCATCTCACAGGCCCGGGACCGGGTGGGCAATCCCATCGCCGCCTACAACGTTTCGGGCGAGTTCGCCATGCTGTCCGCCGCCTCCCGGAACGGATGGATCGAGGCGGAGCAGGCCTTCATGGAAGCGCTGATCTCGATCAAGCGCGCCGGGGCGGATATCATTCTCACTTATTTCGCACTGGACGCCGCCCGCCGGCTGCAAGGGGATCGGAAAACGCCTCTTTCCTGGATGTAAAGGAAACAAAGGCCTGAGGCAGCAACGCCTATTACGCCTGGATCCGCCCCGTGAGGGAAACATTTCCTCACTTGCGGCGGCGTTTGCCCAAGCGATAGGGTGAGGAAGGTCCTTTCGCACCGAAAATCCGCTTATTGAATCCCTCGTTTGTTTGGGCAAGGGAGGATTTTGATGCCGGATTCTGTTGTTTTTCTCTCGGGGGTCCGTACCCCGTTCGGCACCTTCTGCGGGACTTTGAAGGAAATGTCCGCCACCCAGCTCGGCGCCATCGCCGCAAAAGCCGCGATGGAGCGCGCGGGGATCTCGCCGGACATGATTGACCACACTGTTGTCGGGAACGTCATCCAGTCCGCGGCGGACGGCCCCTATATTGGCCGCCACGTCTCCCTTGCCGCGGGAGTTCCCCAGGAGAAACCCGGCTACTGCGTGAATCGCATGTGCGCGTCGGGCTTTCAGGCCATCGTGAACGGGGCGCAGGAGATCATGACGGGCGAGGCGGATATCGTCCTCGCCGTCGGCGCGGAGAATATGAGCCTCACTCCCCACGTTATCCGCAACACACGCTGGGGGATCGGCCTCTTCGAGACTCCGATGGAGGACGGCCTTTACAACGCCCTGACCGATCTCTATGTGAACGTCCCGATGGGGATGACGGCCGAGAACCTGGCGGAGAAATACGACCTACACCGGGAGATGATTGACGAGTTCGCGGCCCTCAGCCAGGATCGGGCGAACGCGGGCTGGGAGAGCGGGCGCTTGGCCGAGGAGTGCGTTTCGGTCGAGATCAAAAAGCGGAAGGAGACCATACAATTCGATCGAGATGAGCACATCCGCCCCGGTTCCACGGCGGAGGCCTTGGCCAAGTTGCGCCCCGTCTTCAAGGATGACGGGGTGATCACGGCCGGAAACGCGAGCGGGATCAACGATGGGGCCGCCGCGGTGGTGATCGCGTCAAAAGAGGCGGCGGAGAAGATGGGGCGCAAACCCCTCGGCCGACTGGTTGCCTGGGGGGTGTCGGGGTGCGATCCCAAAATCATGGGCATCGGCCCGGCGGAGAGCAGCCGCATCGCTCTGAAGAAGGCGAGGCTTCAACTCGACGACATGGATTTGATCGAGATAAACGAAGCCTTCTCCGCCCAGTACCTTGCGGTGGAGAAGGAACTCGGCCTCGATCGGGAGAAGACGAACGTGAACGGCGGGGCGATTGCGATTGGCCATCCCGTCGGGGCGAGCGGAGCGCGGCTTACCGCCACCATCCTGCACGAGCTTCGCCGGAGGGGCGGAAAATACGGCCTCGCGGGCGCATGCATCGGCGGCGGAATGGGGCTGTCTGTGCTCGTTGAGGCGTTTCCCGCGTAAGAGGGAAGGTACAGGTGTTGGGCTACGAACGTCTTTTATTCGAGTCGGCCGGGGAGGTCGCCACGGTGACCTTTAATCGCCCGGACGTGCTGAATGCCCTTGATCTGGAGACGATGGAGGAGTTGGCCGACGCCACGCGGCGCGTGAAGACGGACCCGAAGTTGAAGGTGCTCATCCTGACTGGGACAGGCGAGAAGGCTTTCGTGGCCGGGGCGGACATTCGGCGGATGGCCGATATGGCCTCCCGGGATGCGCGGGAATTTTCCCGGTTCGGCCAGCGCGTCCTCCGGGAGATGGAGACGCTGGGAAAGCCCTCCATCGCGGCCGTGAATGGTTTCGCCCTGGGCGGCGGATGCGAGGTGGCGATGGCCTGCTCCATCCGGTATGCCGCCGAGACTGCGCGCTTCGGCCAGCCGGAAATTTCCCTCGGGATCATTCCGGGCTACGGCGGCACGCAGCGCCTCGCCCGCCTCGTGGGATTGGGCCGCGCGTTGGAGATTTGCCTGACCGGCGGGATGGTGTCCGCCGGGGAGGCCCTTCGGATCGGCCTTGTGAACAAAGTGGTTCCGGCCGACACGCTCATGGATGAAGCGCGGACGCTCGCGGAGAAGCTCGCTGCGAATAGCGCTCCGGCGATGGATTTGATTCTGAAGGCGTGCAACGAGGGCATGGAGGTGGGAATCGAAGCGGGGCTCGAACTGGAATCGGTGCTGTTCTCCCTCGCCTTCAACAACGAAGATCAGAAAGAGGGAATGGCCGCTTTCCTGGAAAAACGCCCGCCGAATTTCCGGGACTCCTGAGGAACGACGATGGCCCAAAAAACGGGTTTGCTCAAAGGGAAAAGAAACGCCAATTTGAACGGACGGGGCGGCGTTTCACAAAACGGAACGGCGCAGAGCAAAAAAAGCGTCCTTCCCCTTTTCCGGGAAAACGGCGCGAAGAATGGAAACCGCTGGTCGCGCCTCATGAAAAACGCCGAAAAGCAGTGCAAGAGGGCCCGAATTGATAAATGGATACGAGAAAATCTCCCGCCGCCGGGGACGCCCGAGTGGGAGGCGCTCTGTACAGGTTGCGGCAAGTGCTGCAACGACAAGGTGTGGTCGAGAAACCGGCTGGTTCTTCTGACGAGCGTTTGTTCTTTTCTTGACAAGGAAACCAAGCGGTGTGCCTGCTACGCCGAGCGTTTTGGACATGAACCCCTCTGCATGCCCATTGACGCCGAGATTGTCATGATGGGGGGACTCCCTGAGGATTGTCCCTACGTTGAAAATTTGCCGGATTACCGGGGTCCCCGCGAAGTGGACAAGACCCTCGACGAGTGGTGATCCCGCGCACCGGGTTTCTCCGAATTCCATGCGCGATACATGATAAAAGCCTTTCTCCTCGGGCGGCTGCGGGAGAATGGCTCCGGACTTTGGCCGAACGGGCGCGTGAGTGCTTCTTCGCGATGCCGCCATTCCCCCGCAGCTGGGGGGCGAGGTGGAGCCGAATCCTCGGTCCCCCTCGTCACTTTTTTATCCAGAAATCCATGTCGGATTCCCGATTCAAAACTATGAAAAGAAATACATTAAATTCAGTGTGATAAGATGCCATACATAATGCATTTTGACGTATTTGAGTCGCTCGTTCTGTAGGAATATACTCAGAATGGGTGAATTTTCTCCCTTCACTGGAGGTCCCGTTGGCGGTTTCCACCCATCCCGAACTCGATGAGGCAGGCCGCGCCCTCCGCGGGCTGACCAGGGATTTTGCGGAAAAAACCCTGGCCCCAGGGGCGGCCGAGCGCGATCGCACCTGCAAGTTTCCTCTCGATTTGTACAAGGAGGCGGGGGAGTTGGGCCTTCTCGGCATCCATTTCCCGGAAAAGTTGGGAGGCGGTGGGGCCGGTCATTTCGAGAACCTGCTTGTTCTTGAAGAGCTGGCCCGGGTGGACGGTAGCTTCGCCCTGACCGTTGGTGTCTCCGTGGGCCTGACGGGAGGGCACATTCTGGGCGGTGGCTCGGAAGAGCAAATTCGGCGGTGGGTTCCGCCCCTTCTCGAAGGCGGGCTCGGGGCCTGGGCGCTGACCGAGCCGAGATCGGGGAGCGACGCGGGCGCGCTGCACTGCCGCGCCGAACGGGAGGGTGATTCCTACATACTGAACGGAACGAAGATGTTCATCTCGCAAGGTACGATGTTTTTGAGCATGACTGTCATGGCGCGAACGGGGCGGGGAAAAAAGGAAATCAGCGCATTCGTCGTTGAACCCGGCGACCTGGGTCGAGTGAGCCGTCCGCTCCACGGAAAACTGGGCATGCGCTCCATGGATACGGCGGAAGTGATTTTTGAAAATTGTCGTATTCCGGCCGACCGCCTCCTCGGGGGGGAAGGGGAGGGATTCCTCCAAGCGATGGAAGCCGTCAGGGGGGGCGCGCGTGGGGGTTGGAGCCATCGCCGTCGGCCTCGCCCAGGGGGCGCTCGATGCGGCCGCCGGACGCGCCCGCGATCGAGAAGCCTTTGGCGACCCGATCGCCCAGTACGGAGCGATCCGCGAGATGATCGCCGAGAGTGTGATCGAACTGGCGGCAGCGCGGGAGTTGGTTGCGCATGCGGCCCGCCGCCGAGACGCCGGGGAGGAATATCAGAAAGAGGCGTCGATGGCCAAGTTATTCGCGACTGAGGCCGCCCTCCGCGTGTGCGACAGAAGCATTCAGATCCACGGAGGGTACGGTTACATGGACGAGTGTCCGGCGGGGCGCTTTTTGCGCGATGCCCGTCTGCTTACGATCGGAGAAGGAACGAGCGAAGTGCAGCGGATGATCATCGCGCGATCCGTCTTCGGCGGGCGCGTTTGAAGCCACGGCCCCGCCATGCCCAATCGCCAGGATACGATAGCCGAACGCATTCTCGCTGGTGAAGTGCGGTCCGCGGCGCGGTTCATTTCTAAGATCGAAGACGGGGACACGGCTATCCAGCCGGTTCTCCGTTCGCTCTATGCGCATGGAGGGCGGGCGGCGATCATCGGGCTCACGGGTCCTCCCGGAGGAGGGAAAAGCACTTTGACGGACCGATTCATATCCCAGTATCGCAGCGAGGGGAAACGGGTGGGTGTGCTGGCGGTGGACCCGACTAGCGCATTCACCGGGGGGTCGATTCTGGGCGACCGGATTCGGATGAGCCAGCACTTTACCGACCCAGGCGTCTTCATCCGGAGCATGGCGACGCGCGGGTATCTAGGCGGTTTGGCTCGCACCACCGGGGACGCCGTGACGGTTCTGGACGCCATGGGATTCGACATTGTAATCGTCGAGACGGTGGGCGTTGGGCAGGCGGAGTTAGACGTCGCACAAGTGGCCGATACGGTGGTTTTGGTGCTCACGCCGGGCCAGGGAGACGACGTTCAGGCGGCCAAGGCCGGGATCATGGAGATCGCGGACATCTTTGTGGTCAACAAGGCGAAGCGCGAAGGGGCGGAAGGGACGATGAGAAATATCGAGGAGATACTCCATTTGAAACCGGGCGCGGGAGAGGACGCCTGGCGTCCCCCCGTTCTCAGGACAGAAGCCATTGACGGCGAGGGAATCGAGGAGGTGGCGAAAGGAATCGAGGAGCACCGCCGCTATCTCGCGGATCATCCCGAAACCATGCGCCTTCGCCGCCGCGAGAAGGCGAGATACGCGTTGATGGAAATATTGAAAGACAAAGTGGCCGAACGCTTTCTCAAACGGACGGAACAAGGCGAGGCATTTGGAGCCATTCTCGACGATATCGCAATCCGTAAAAAAGACCCTTACGGCGTCGCTGAGACGATGTTGCAGGACAGTTAGCGGCATACACGGGAGTGACCGCCCCGTTTCTTCTTGTTTGTGCAAGCAAAGGCGAGCCGAAGAAATTCGAACAGAATTTACTTTTCCCGGGAAATGCGCGGCGTGTATCTCGAGGTGAGAAAAGGAGGTGAGAAAAGTTGGCTGAAACAAGGGAGGCCGGAAATTTCCGTCTGGTATTGGTGACAACCAGTTCCGAGGAGGAAGCCACCGGGATCGCTAAGAGTTTAGTCGAAGAAGGTCTGGCCGCCTGCGCGAACATTATTCCGCGGATCCGGAGCATTTATCGGTGGAATGGCAAGGTGCAGGACGACCCGGAGTGTTTGGTTCTCCTGAAAACGGTTTTATCGAAAGTAGATGATTTGTCCGCCCGAGTGGCCGAACAGCACAGCTACGATGTGTCCGAGGTCATTTCCGTTGCCCTCGACCGGGGAAGAGAGTCCTATCTGGACTGGCTGTCCGGGTGCATCCAGCCGGCCCGGCGGGAGTGAGTCCGGGAAGGGTTTACGGTAGATTCACTTTTTTCTTGTTTGTCCAACCGGTTTACGGAGAGAAAAGAGAGAAATGGGTTTATAGGATGGGGAGATAGGCATTGAGCTCGAAATCGGAGACGTGGACCCGGTAGCGCTCCCATTCGAGTTTTTTGTTTTCAATCAACTTCTCCATGATATATTCGCCCAGCGCCGTTTTTAGTAATTCGCTGTTTTCCGCAAATTTGATTGCTTCTCCCAGATCGCCCGGAAGCGCCTTGATTTCCCTTCGCACCCTTTCTTCCGGGCTGAGCTCGTAGACATTTTCCTCGACGGGCGCCACGGGAGGGTATCCTTTCTCGATTCCCGCCATTCCCGCCGCAAGACAGCAGGCGAAGGCGAGATAAGGGTTGCACGCCGGGTCAGGCGATCGAAGCTCGATCCGGGTGTCGGAGTCGCGTCCCTTTCGGGGGGTCGGAACACGGATGAGATCGCTCCGGTTTTTGTGGGCCCAGGAGATGTACATGGGAGCTTCGAATCCGGGCGCCAAGCGCTTGTAGCTGTTTGTCCATTGGTTCAAAACGATGGCACACTCAGGCGCATGCCGAAGTAGACCCGCAATAAACGCGAGGCACTCGTCTGAAAGGTTGTCCGCCTTTGAAGGATCGTGGAAAACGTTTCGCTCGCCTTCGAATAGGGAAAGGTGAAGGTGCATCCCGTTTCCGTTGCTGTCGGCGAGGGGCTTGGGCATGAAAGTCGCAAAGACGCCGTGGCGCATCGCCACTTCCTTTACCACGAGACGGTATGTCATGGCGTTGTCCGCCATGGCCAAGGCGTCATCGTAGCGTAGGTCGATTTCGTGTTGGCTGGGGCCCACCTCATGGTGGCTGTACTCCACGCCAATTCCCATGCCTTCTAGGGTGAGAACCGTATCCCGCCGGAGATCGCTGGCGACGTCGAGAGGGGTGAGGTCGAAATATCCTCCCCGGTCGAGCTTTTCTAAGGGCTGCTCTGACGATCTGAAATAGTAATGTTCGAATTCGGAGCCAACATAAAAGGTGAAGCCTTTGGCGGCGGCCTTTTCGAGGGCGCGCCGGAGGACGTAACGCGGATCCGCCGGGTAAGGCGAATCGTCCGGACGATTGATGTCGCAGAACATGCGAGCGACCACACTGCCGTCTTTGGGTCGCCAGGGGAGGACGCAAAACGTGGCCGGATCGGGCAGGGCGAACATGTCGCTTTCTTCGTTCCGCGCAAAGCCCTCGATGGCGGAACCGTCGAATAAGTGTCCTTCAAACAGAGCGACCTCGAGATCCTCGGTGGTGATGGCGAAACTTTTGAGAAAGCCGAGAATGTCCGTGAACCACATCCGGATGAAGCGAACATCCAGATCGCGTGCCTGGTTGAGGACAAATTCCTTGTCCCTTGCCTTAGATGACGGGGCCAATCGTTTCTCCGATTCCTGACACATTTGCCCGGCGCGGGCGGGAAAGAGTCTCCGGTTTCATCTCGCCGCCGGGGTTTTTCGAAGTCGGCACAGCCGCTTTTCCGCATCTTCCCCTTTTGGGAAATCTTCGGCGAATCGGCAGCACCAGCTCCGCCGCGAGGGGGGGATCACAATTGTCTTCATGCTAACCAAGCCTTGTTTCAGAAACGTTTCGGCAGGATTTCGCCGGGGTTAAATCCACGGGGAAACGAGATGGGAAGGAGGGCGACGGCGCTTCAGGGGGAGTTTTCCTTATCTCGTTCCTTCGTTGAACTTGTAGCCTACTCCTCGGACGGTGGAGATGAAGGGTCGGCCACCGACCTCGATCTTCGAGCGAATTCTGCGGATGTGAACGTCCACGGTTCGTGCCCCGCCGATGTAGTCGGCCCCCCAAACGAGATCGAGAAGCCGCTCCCGATCGAAAACATGCCCCGGGTTTTTCATCAATAGCTTGAGAAGCTCAAATTCGCGAAAAGTCAAGCTAACGGGAACGCCGTCAAGGCGGAACTCGTAGCGGTCCTCGTCGAGGATCAAGTTTTCGACCTCGCGCGAAGAATTCCCCGTTTTGTACGATGAAACGCGGGATCGGGTACATAAGTTTTGAACGCGGAAGATAAGCTCTTCCTCCCGAACCGGCTTCACAATCGCGTCGTCGGCTTCGATGGGAGTGGACTGGTTCGGCAGACGGGCGGACTCCACGAGAAGCATGATGGGCATCGCGCTCCAGTTCCGAAGGTCTTTCACGGAAGGAAGGGCGGGGGCGTCGTCCAGAAGAATGAGCGAATAACCTTGTCCGCGTATTTCCCGCAGAGCCGTTTCTTCGTCCTCGACCACTTTGCAAAAATGTCCTTCGCGACGGAGGGAGCGAATGAGGACGTCGGCGAATTCGGCATCGGCTGTATAGATAAGTAGTTTTGCCATCCCGGACATCCAATGCGTGCAATGAAGCGTCGGAAATGTAACGGGTATGTTTGCAGTGAATCTTAACTGATGTGCTGCTTCCGGTGAAAATAGATTAGAGCTTTGAAATCTTGTGAGTCATGTCGACCAAACTTTCCAAGTTGTGAGCGGGCAAAAAATCGTCGCAATACGGAAGGGCTGTCCGCATCCCGCGATCGATCGGCCGGTATCCGGGGCTGCCCAGAAGGGGATTTAGCCAAATCAGGTGACGACACTTTTTCTTAAGACGATCCATTTCGAGAGCAAGGAGGTCGGTGTCCCCTCGGTCCCAGCCGTCCGAGATGATGAGTACGATGGTCCGGCTGTTGAGAATTTGCCTGCCGTAGTCGTAGTTGAAAGTGCGGAGACAATTCCCGATTTGGGTCCCGCCGCTCCAGTCATGAACCTCATGGGAGAGGCGCGACAAGGCCACGTTCACGTCTTTATGTCGAAGGTAAGGGGTCGCGTCGGTGAGGCGGGTGCTGAATACGAAGGTCCAGAGTGATTTAATTTCGTGTTGTAGGCTGTAGAGGAACTGGATGAGAAACTGGCTGTAACTATCCATCGAACCGGAGACGTCGCAAAGAAGAAGGATTTGTGTTTTTTGAATACGGCGCTTTCTGCGGAAGAGTTTGATCACCTCGCCACCGGTCCGGATGCTCCGCTTCACGCTCCTCCGGAGGTCGATCTCCCGCGCGCTCGCCGCGGCCTTTTTTCGGCGACTAAGTCGGGTGGCGAGCTTCGGGATCAGTTTGGCGATCAGCCGCCGTAATTGGTGGATCCGGTCCCCTTGTATTGAGGAGAAATCCTTTTGTGACAATACCTCGACCGGGCTGTAGGCGGGGACACCTTCTTCGTCCTCTCCCCCCTCGCCCGGATCAGCTCCTTCTTCCGCCTCGTCGCCGGGAAGGCTCGAGCCCGTTTTGTTCTCATCGGTCTCTGACTCTTTGTCGTCCTGCGAGTCGCCCGGCCCCTCGCCGGCACCTTCAGCCAGTTCGTTCTCAAGCTCCGCGTCGAGCTCAAGGGAATCTTCCCCGGCTGAGACGTTTCCGCGCTCGTCAAACCAAAAGCGGCGAAAGATCGCGTCGAATATGACGCTTTCCTCCTGACTTGAAACTAGGTTGGATTTTGCTGCCACATAGACATATTGCAGGTCTGTAATATCTAGATGATCAAAACTGTTGAAGAGGTCGATGATTCTGCCGGAGGTCGCCTTCAGGCCGGTTTTCCGAAGTATTCGGCAGAAGGCGGTGACTTCCCCCTGAATGCCGCCGCCGGGAAAACGGATGCGCCGTCGGGGGAGGGTGCCTGAAACAACAGGGCGGATTTTCATAGGAAATCCTGAGAACGAATGCGGCTATTCGACTTCAGGAGACAACTGGGCCGTCCCCACAAGGCGGTCGAACCCGTCCTCTTTGATCTGCTTAATGTCTTCTTGGTATTTCAGGATGCACCCGATGGTTTCTTTCACGGAGTCGGAGTCGAGCTCTTCCTTATGGAGGGCGATGAGGGCTTGTGCCCAGTCCAGGGTTTCGGCAACGCCGGGCCGCTTGTAAAAGTCCACCTTCCGTGCCTGGCCCATGAAACGACAGATCTGCTCGCCGAGCCGTTTTGTGATTCCGGGCACCTTTGTCAGGACAATTTCCAACTCTTTCTCAAAACTGGGATAGTCCACCCAAAGGTATAGGCAGCGGCGCTTCAGGGCATCGTGAATTTCCCTGGTCCGGTTGCTTGTCAAGACAACGAGCGGTTTGCGCTCGGCCATGATGGGTCCGAGCTCAGGAATGGTGATCTGGAAATCGGATAGGATTTCGAGCAGGAACGCTTCGAATTCCTCGTCTGCCCTGTCAATCTCATCTATGAGCAGCACGATGGGCCGCTTTTTCGAGTGGAGCAAGGCGCGGAGCAGGGGGCGTTCAATCAGATACTCGGGACTGAATATGTCTTTTTCAATCTGCTTGGCGTTTCCCTTGGAGCCCTCTTCGGTTTTGATGTGGAGGAGCTGCTTGGCGTAGTTCCACTCATAAAGGGCAGAGTTCGAGTCGAGACCTTCATAGCACTGGAGGCGAATCAATTCGGTGTCGAGGGAGGCGGCGAGGACTTTCGCCATCTCCGTCTTTCCGACACCGGCCTCACCTTCGAGGAAGAGAGGTTTTTCCAGCTTGATGGCCAGGTAAAGCGTTGTGGCAATTGCCCGATCTGAAATGTATTTATTTTGCCTGAAACATTCCTGAACGGCGTCAACGCTGGATAGATCGGGTAGCGGCAATTTTCGTTGTTTGGTGTTTTTCATTTGGTTTGACGACACTATTTCCTTCCTTATGGAGCATGAACAACGGCGGCCGTTGCTTCGATTGCGTCGATGATTTTCACATAGCCCGTGCATCGGCAGAGGTTGCCGGCAATTCCGGCTTTAATTTCCTCCCGGGTTGGCTGGGGATTGCTGTCCAGGAGGGCTTTCGCCGCCACAATCATACCCGGCGTGCAAAAACCGCACTGGATACCGCCATGCTCGATGAATTTCTTTTGAATTGGATGGAGATTGTCCACCGTCCCGATACCTTTGACGGTGGTAATCTCTCGTCCGTCGGCCTGGACTCCCAGGGCGCAGCACGCGTTTATGGCGATGCCGTCGAGCAGAACTGTGCACGCGCCACAGTCGCCGGCCTCGCACCCGTTTTTTACCTCGGTGAATCCGATGTCGCGGAGGAGGTAAAGAAGCGTCGTGTGCGCGGCCGCTTCGGTCGTTACCGTTTGTCCATTCACTCGAAAGGAGATCGGATGTTTTGTGGGGGGTGAATAGGATGTCTTTTTCCGGGCGGCGGTATTTGCTGGGCTCCGCTTTCTTGCGGGTTTCTTTTTTGATGATACGGCCTTTTTCCGGGCCGCTTTTCGGACGGCGGGTTTTTTCGCTATCTTCTTTTTTTTGCCCTTCGTCGAGGACGCCATCATGTCCGATTTCTCCACGCTTGATCCGGAAGATGGCAGGTCTTCAACCTGCCTCCAAAGGAAGTGGAATATCCAATGCCTGGGAAATCATGCGCCGTGGCAAAACCTCGCACATCAGCTTGCGGTATTCGGCTGAGGCGCGAATGTCGTCGATGGGTTTTGCCACCGCTTCACAGGCCTTCGCCGCACGTTGGACGAGAGAGAGGTTTATTTCATTGCCTTCGAGTATTTTTTCGGCCTCATAGCAACGGATGGGAGCGGGGGTCACCGCGCCGAGAGAGATCCCGGCCTCTTGGCATATTTTCCCCTTCACTTTGAGCACGATCGCCACTCCGACAACGGTGATAGCCATGGCCCTTCGGCGAGCGAGCTTATAGTAGCCCCATCTATGGTTTTTCCCCGGCGGGGAGAACGATACCCCGGTGATGAGCTCACCAGTGCGGATGGCGGTCTGGCGATAGCCGGTTAAGAACTTGTCAAGTGCCAAGGTCCGTTTTCCTTTTCGGCTGACGAGGGTAACGTTCGCCTTGAGGGCGAGGAGGGGGGGAACGACGTCGGCCGCCGGACCTCCGCCTACGAGATTTCCCGCAATGGTGGCCCGATTTCGGATTATTGGACCCGCGAATTTGGCGGACATGGCTGAAAGGATCGGCGTTTCACGGGTGATGAACTTGTTTTCCAGCAGGGCGGTCATTGTAGTGAGGGCGCCGAGTGTGATTTTCTTCTTGCCCTTCTTGATTTCGCGGAGGCCGGAAACTCGCATGAGATCAATGACGAGTTCGGGTCCTCTTTCGTGTTGGTGACGAAGGTCGGGGAGAAAGTTGGTTCCACCCGCGATAAACTTGTAATTTTTCCGGGCGGTGGATTTCAGCACACCGCTGACGGTGGTTGGGGCGACAAAATCAAATCCACGCATGGGACGTATTCGTATCCTCGTGAAAGAGCTTCAGGCTTTCCCAAAAAGTCGAGAAATTGTGCCCTGGAACGTCAAATGACGCAATCGAATAAGTCCGACCGAGCCGGAATTTGGAACTGGAAGACCAACGGGCACCGATTCGGACAGCTGAAAAAATCACGTTTTTCGCTCTCATAGAGTGGGCAAAGTATCAATCAAATCATGTTGCCGTCAACCTCACAGACTCTTGCGAAAGGGGGAATGGTCAGCGTAAAATCCTTAATTATGTCAACTACTTCCACTGAATACCTATTTCTAACTTCAAATTTTTTTCTTCCGGTCGGAAAGTGGTTGTGAACGCTCGGAAACCCCGACGGCGTATCGCAATCGCGAGCCTGGGATGCAAGTTGAACCAGGCCGAGGGCGAGGCGATGCGGCATCGGTGCACCAAGGCCGGCTACGAGATTGTACCATTCGGCCAGGGGGCGGACGTATACGTGGTCAATACGTGTACCGTGACGGCGGAAGCCGATCGCGAATCAAGGCGGCTTGCCCGGCGGGCGAGACGTCTTGCGCCGGAATGGGGCCGGGTCGTCTTGGCCGGCTGCGCGCCCCAGGCCAATCCTGATGAAATGCACATTCCCGAAGCGGATCTGCTCCTGGGAAATGCGGAGAAAATCCATCTTCCACACCACCTGTCCCTACCTGTTCGGAGGAACGGGGGGGAGGCCCGATCGCCCGAGGTGCGCGTCGCGCCGATGGAAGATGGAACCCGACTTGAGACCTTCTCTCTGTCTCATTTTGAGGGCCGCACCCGCGCGTTGCTGAAAGTCCAGGACGGATGCGATTTCTCTTGTAGTTTCTGCGCGACGACTCTTGCCAGAGGGCCCAGCCGCTCGCTCGGTCCTGGAGCGTGCGCGGCCCAGGCTGAAAGACTCGTGGGTGACCGGCACATCGAAATCGTCATGACGGGCATACACCTCGGTGCGTATGGACGCGATCTCGAAGAGCGAACCACCCTCAGCCGGCTCGTCAGGCGGTTGCTCGAGGTGAGGGGACTCGGGCGCCTTCGCCTTTCGTCTGTCGAGCCGGGCGAATTGACGCGTGAGCTCATCCGAACGGTTTCGACTCACGCATATGAAAATGCAACTGAAGGAGAAGCATACGTATGCAGACATTTCCACATTCCGGTACAGAGCGGGGATGATGAGGTTCTCTCCAGAATGGGGCGAAATTACCGGTCGGAACCCTGCGCCAGCAAATTTGAAGAAATTGGGCGAAGGATTCCGGGCGTTTGCCTTGGAGCGGATTTCATCTCAGGATTTCCGGGAGAATCCGACTCGGCATTCGAGAGAACCCTCGAATGGGTAAGAGCGGTTCCGCTCGCGTATATGCACGTTTTTCCCTACTCTCCGCGCGCGGGGACAGAGGCCGCCGCCATGGGAAAAAAACTTTCACCCGCAACGGTCCGTTCCCGGGTGCGGGCACTCGGCGATCTTGGCGATCGAAAGTGGGCGGCCTTCGTGGCATCCCAAATTGGGGCGAGGGCGGAAGTCCTATTCGAGCGGCGACTGAAGGATGGCGGTTTTCTTACCGGACTGACCGATAATTACATCCGTGTTCTTGCCAACGGACCGGACGATTGGATTGGGCGGACCGTGCAGCTCCGCCTCGAGCCCTTTGGGCGGAATGAAGTCGGAAGACAGCCACGGACCTCCCGTTTTGAGAAGCTTTGGGGAGTTGAGCGCTTATGAGCGACGAGCAGACGCGCCTCGAGCCTTTCGATAAAGGGGGTCGGGGACTGGAAGGGGACACCGACCCGCGGCGGGTTATCACCCTTCTCACCGATTTCGGCGTATCGGACCATTATGTGTCAGTCATGAAAGGGGTAATGCTTGATATTAATCCAAATATCCAGATCATCGATATTTCCCACACCATCCGACCTTTTGAGATCCAAGAAGCGTCTGTAATCCTGGCCGCGGCCTATCACTACTTTCCCAAGGGGACAATTCACGTCGGGGTGGTCGACCCAGGCGTGGGGAGCGATAGAAGGGGGATCCTCACTGTTACCGAAAATTATTATTTTGTCGGACCGGACAACGGCATATTCTCATACGCTTTAGAAGATCCCGCCTACCTGTGGACACGGGAATTGCGGACGGTGGATTTCTTTCTGGATAGAGTGAGTTCAACTTTTCACGGACGTGATGTTTTCGCACCCGTCGCCGGATATCTTTCCACGGAGGAAGCGGCCGAAAAGTTCGGACCCATCGTGTCCGATCCCATTAAACTGGCCAACGTCAAGGCCGATATGGATTCCCAGGGTACGATATGGGGTGAGGTGATATATATCGACCGTTTCGGCAACTTGATTACGAACATCGAAACAGGCGTTTTCTGGGAAGGGGAACTCCGGGTGGGGGAGGAAGAGAATGAGTGCATGCCGGTGATTGAAATCGGTGATAATATTATCAAGGGCATGAGCGAATATTATCAAGAAACCCTGGAAGGTCAGATCGGCGCCCATTTCAATAGTTGGTCCCGTTTGGAGATTTTCGTTCCGGCCGGAAACGCCGCCCAAACCATACAAGTGAAAAAGGGCGCTCCGGTGTCTGTGCGGTTCGAGGTAAGCGCCTGAGAATATTCCGGTTGCCTGATATTCGCGCGAGCTAACTGGTGGGGAGGGTGGGAGCGATTTCCTTCCGTCCCCTTTTCGAAAGGAGTGATTCGGTGATCCACGCTCCGGTCCGCTTCAAGGTGTTCAGCGATTTTCTTTGACCCTGGTGCTTCAATTCGGCCGTGCGCCTGAACAAAATCCAGGATGAATATGGAGACAAGGTAGATATCGAGTATCGCTCGTTTCTCCTCCGCCCAGAGCCCGACCCGGACTGCGTTTTTAATGATTACAGGCGCGCGCATTGGATAAATGCAAACGACCAGCTCGAATCCGGCGATTTTCGAATGTGGGAAAGCGATGAAAAATTCCCCGTCTGCTCGATAGTTTCGGCCGAGGCGGGCTTGGCCGCCCGCGACCAAGGGAAGGCCTTTTGGGATCGCTTTCATTTGAATCTTCTGACCGCTTTTTTCACCGAAAACCGGAACATCTCCGACGCGGCCGTACTGATGGGCGTCGCCGAGGAGAGTGGCCTGGACGTTGATTCATTCCGGGACGATCTTGAGAGCGGTGTGAATCGCCGCCGGGTGGTCGAGGAGTATGTCGAAGCGGTAAACCGGTACGGCATTTCAGGGATCCCCTCCGTCGTCGTAAACGAGGAGGCAGTCATGGTGGGCGCGGTGCCGAGCGAACACTACCGGCACGTGATAGATAACATCCTAGAAACGGGAGTGCTTCCCAAAAAGTTCTCTGGTGACCTGCCGACGGTATGACGTAGGGAGCCGATACAAGGTCGGCCCGCCCGCGTGGTGAGGATTGCAATCTGAATCATCCTGGTTTTTCCGGCTGTATTACCGATGTTCCTGGCTTTTCCCTGGGCCACTTTCATGACCTTGACGCGTTCACCGGCGTCACCGTCATTCTTTGTCCCGCCGAAACAACCGCCGCCTGTGAACTGCGCGGAACAGCCACTGCGACTCGCGGGATCGATGCCCTTCGCCCGGAGCATCTCGTTGGTTGGCCGCAGCACGTTGCCGGATACCTTGACGCCATCGTCTTCGCGGGCGGAAGCGCCTTCGGGCTCGCGGCGGCGGGCGGTGTGATGCAATTCCTCGAGGAGCGGGGAAGGGGCCTGTTCACGGGAAGATACCGTGTTCCCGCGGCGGCGGCGGCGGTTATATTCGATCTCAATTTCGGGCGCGGCGATGTACGGCCGGACGAGGCGATGGGCCGTGCCGCCTGCGAAGCGGCCACCGATAGAGAGGGGCCGCAGGGAAGCATCGGAGCCGGAACGGGCGCGACCGTAGGAAAGTTATTGGGAATGAAGCGCGCCATGAAAGGGGGGCTCGGCACGGCTAGCATCATCCTTCCGGGAGGAGGGGTCGTTGCCGCGATCGCAGTGGTGAACGCCTACGGAGGAGTTCACAATGTTGAATCGGGGGAATTCCTGGCGGGGCCGCGAGCAGAGCCACCCGAAGAAGGTTTTGTCGATACCTCGTTGTATTTGAGGACAAAGGGTCGGCCCTTTGAGGGTTTTTCGGGCACGGAAGGAAACACAACCTTGGTTGCAGTGGCGACGGACGTGGCTCTTACGAAAACCCAAACCCAGAAGCTCGCCCAAATGGCGGCGAATGGATTGATTCTCACCGTGCGTCCTTCCTATACGACTGTGGACGGAGACGTGGCCTTCGCCCTCTCTTGCGGGCGCCGGCAGGCCAACCTCGATGAGGTCGGAGCAGCGGCCCAGGATACCGTGGCGCGTGCCCTACGCCGTTCCATCGTAGAAGCGAACGGTTTCGGTCTTCTCCCCGCCCACCGGGATTTGCGGTGAGGACGCAGGGCCAGTTGACGCCTCGGCGTACAGTATGCTTTTTTTGACCGGTGTTTCGCTGGCGGGAATAGCTCAGCGGTAGAGCACTGCCTTGCCAAGGCAGGGGTCGGGGGTTCAAATCCCCTTTCCCGCTCCAGGGAAATCAAAGGGTTGGCGAAAGCCAGCTCTTTTCTTTTTGGCTCGGTGCCTAAATAGTGCCTATGGAGCATGTGACCTGCCCCCGATAGTGGTACCACCCCTCATGTTAGTCCTTCAGTCACCTCCTCAGGAGGGCGAAGCGTAGCTTGGCCGTCGAGAATCTTTTTTTGCGAAAACAACTCGCATTTATGCAGGAGCCAGGCTGCTCCACGGTCTCCCGAAACTCAGGTCACGGTGGTCTCCCGTCCGCGCCGACTCTCCATGGGGAGTCGACACTCATTATCTTACTAGTATGGCAAGGAAGAGTTCTTATGGGATTGATACAAGGTCAGTAGAATGGTTTCAGAGGATCCAGGAAGGAGGACGTGATGACAGGAGGAAACTTTTTGCAGAATAAGCCGTTTTGTCTGGAAGAAACAACGATTGATGAGTTGCACACCGCGATCAAGTCAGGGCAGACGACCTGCGTGGAGATCGTTCAACACTATATCGACCGCGTTCGCACCTACAATGGGGGCGCCAGTATGCTCGTGACAGAAGACGGCGGTCCCGTCCCCGAAGCGCCGTGTGCCGTGCGCGGGAAGGAGGCGTTCTGCTTCCCGACGCAGACCCTTAAGGCCGACACGGTCCTGCCTGATCTCGACAAGTACAAGGGGCCGCCGCTCGAATACGGCCGCATGGAGGCGACGGCCTCCGACCCCAGCGTGCAACAGCAGTTAGGGATGATCGCTGGCATTCCGAACGCCGGGCAGCTGAACGCACTCGCCACCCTCAACATACGGGGCGAGCGTTCAGTCACCTGCCACGGTGATTTCGACAGGCACCCCTCCGAGGGACCGCTTCCCCCCGGCGCCCCTCCCGTGTGCGACATGTTCCGCCGGATGCCCGACGCGCTCGAGCGCGCAGCCGAGCTCGACGCCATCTACGGGCGCAATCCCGATCTGGAAAAGATGCCGATGTACGGCGTTGTCTTCTCGTTCAAGGATTCGTTTGACACGAAGGACATGCGGTCCACGGGCGGAGGCGACGCGCGCTACGATATCGACTTTCCCGCACGCGATCACGCGCTGGTCGATCAGCTACGTAACAAGGGTGCGATCATCTTCGCCAAAGCGGTTTGTACCGAGTACAACGGACGGGCGGGTAATCCGGGCGGCCGCCACGAGCCCGAGAAAGTGCTGCCCTCGACGCTGGGCTACCAGCGCAGCACCTGGGCCGGCAATCCCGTCAACCCCTACGACACGACGCGCGCGGCCTCCCTGGGATCGAGCTCAGGGTCAGGTTCCTCAGTCAGCGCCAATCTGGTGATGGCCAGTCTTGGCGAGGAGACGCGGGCGTCGACCCGCGGCCCGGCCAACCACAATGCCGTGGCGCTCATCCTGCCCCACAAGGCGATGCTCGGTTTCATCGGCGGTGCCATCGGCGCGGATATCTATTGCGACCGCACCGGCATCCTGTGTCGCACGATCGGCGATTGCGCCAAGGTCCTCGACGCCCTGGATGACCCTGTCGAGGGTTATTACGACCCGCGTGACCCCTTCACGACTGTGCCGCGCTCTTCGGTGCTGGGAACGCCCTACGCAAGCCATACGGCCATGCCGGGAACACAGGGCATCCTCAATGGCATGCGCATCGGGATCATCCGGGAGTCCATGATGATCTGGCCGGACTCGAAGAGCGAGATGCCGATCATCACCGCGGCCGCGAGGGAGATCAAGACAATTCTCGGCGGCAGACTCGGGGCTACGCTCGCGGAATCGACCGATCCCCTCTGGGAGCCAGACCCGGACATCGAGGTCATGAAGACGGATTTCCGGCGCGCGCTCGCCAGGCTGGTGCCCGTATTCATGCCAGACATCCTGTTCCGACTGAGGCCGGACGGACAGCCCCTCTTCAAGGAGTTCGCGGCGGCGATCGTGCCGACCGAGTTCATGCCCGGAAAATTCTTCGGTACGGGGACCATGAAGCCGATCGACTACCTCGTCGAGCTGGCGGACGGAAGGATCACGCCCCCCTCGAACCTCGACCTTCCCACCGTCCAGCAGTGGGAGGTGTCGATGACGTTCCGATATCACATCCACCAGTACCTGTCCCGGCGCGCCGCTGACTGGAAGGCTTGCGGCTTCACCGAGACCCTCGTCGACTTCGCCTCCCTCAACGCGCGCTCCAAGTTCTGGGGAGACGATCAGCGCGCCGCCTTCAAGAACTGGGAGGAGGTGTCCGACCCCCGGAACCCCCACGGCCAGCGCCAATCCGTCAGCGAGCGCATCATGCTGCGCGAGCTGCTGCGCCGAGTGGACATGATGGTGATCCTGGAGAACCATCTGGATGTGCTGGTCCGCCTTCACACGCCGTTTCCGCCGGGAAAGATCGGCGGTCCCAGCTCGTCGGGAATTTGGCATAATCTGCGCCCGGAATCATTCAACGGTCCGAACGCGGGTTTGACGGAGGTTCTGATCCCGGCGGGCTACGTCACCACCGTCTACGATCCGGTCTTCGCGCTCAGTCCGGATCGCACGCACTACGTGTCGCTCCCATCGGAGAAGCACGCCAAGATCCCGGATCCCGGGTTACCCTTTTCCCTTGTCTTTCGGGCCGAACCGGGCAAGGAAGATATCCTTCTGAAGGTCGCGTCGGCGTATGAAGCTGCCTCGAAACGCCGCATACCTCCGCCAGCTTTTGGCCCGCTGCCGGCGAAATCTCGTGGAGCCGCATCCTAGAACACATTCGGGCCGGCTGCGCTCCGCAATAAATTAGATCCTCAAGAATCTAGGCATTTATTGACTCACTGACCGCCGTCCTATCCAAAAATCCGTACGGCGAACAGGTACACTTTCGGTTTGTCTCCGTTGATCTAGTGGGGTACAGCACGAAAAGAAATCCCAGAGGCTGGAACTTTTTATTCATATGGACGGATTCTCCCTTTTCAATTGAATGCAATGAAGAATGGTCAGATCGCAAACACTTGTAGAAAAGGGGGGGGCGGTTCAGTCTGGTTTTGGACACGACAGGTTGATGCCCGCGCCGGAAACGAGTTTTATCGCCAAAACCAACTAGGAGACAGGCGGGCGACGGCTTCGAATCTCGGGTGTAGCTTCTTCGAATGCGTGGGCGATTCGAAGGAGAAGACCCTCGCTCCAGGGCGACCCCAGAATCTGGAGAGAGACGGGAAGGCCATCCGGGCTGAAACCGCTGGGGACGGCGATTGCCGGAACCCCCGTGAAGTTGTGGGAGCTAGTCAGTGGACCGCCAATAAATCGTAGTGACTTTTTCTGCCCGTTCACCTTTGTCACCTCGGTTTCGATGGGACCTGTCACACAAGGATATGTGGGCAGTAGAAAGGCATCCACCGAGCGGAAGAGGTCGAGGATGGAGCGGCGGATCAATTCCTTCTCTCGGTGAGCCCAAATGTATTCGTCCAACCTTATCTTTCTCCCGGCTTCGATGCGCTCGCGAGTGTCTTCTCCATACCCTTCGGGATGATTGGCGAAACGCTCGTGGTGCACGGAGAAAAGATCGGCGCGGCCAATGATGTCCCTTGCCTTCATAAGTCTATCCATTTCCGTGAAACGGACCTCCTTGATTTGTGCGCCCAGCTGGATGAACACCTTAACCGTCTCCTCGAAGGACTTCGTTACCACCGTGTCGATGTCTGTGGCCATGAAATCTTCGCAAAGGCCCAAACGCAGTTCCTTAACGCCTTTTTCGATCTTGTCGCAGAAATCGGGAACCGTCCGATCTACCGAAACCGGGTCAAGGGGATCATAGCCCGCCATCCCCTGGAGGAGAAGCCCGCAGTCGCGCGCGCTGCGGGCAAGCGGTCCCGCGTGATCGAGACTCGTCACGTTGGGGTAGACTCCCCGGAGACTCACGAGTCCGTAGGTGGGTTTGAGCCCCACTACACCGCAAAGCGCCGCCGGCCCACGGATGGATCCGCCCGTGTCGCTCCCGGTGGCGGCCGGACAGAGGAAGGAGGCGACCGCCGCCGCGGAGCCTCCGCTCGACCCTCCAGGAATCATCTTCGGGTTCCAGGGATTGCGCGAATTACCAAAGAATGGATTCTTGGTGGTGGTGCCGGTGGCAAATTCATGTGTATTGCACTTCCCGATGAGGATCACCCCTGCCTCCTTCAGGCGGCGGATGGATTCGGCATCCTCGACCGGCACGTTTCCGCGGTAGAAGCTTGAACCATGGGTGGTGCGAACTCCCGCGGTGTCGAAGATGTCCTTCACCCCAAAAGGGATTCCGTGAAGAGGGCCGCGGAAATGACCGCGGAAGATCTCACCCTCTGCCACTTTCGCGGCCTGGAGCGCCTCCTCGCCGCATACGGTGATGAAGGCGCCCAGCTTTGAATTCAATGTTTCGATTCGCGCCAGATGTGTTTCTGCCACCTCAAGGGGGGACAGTTGCCTCGATCGGATGCGGCGTGCGAGCTCAAAGAGGGTGAGAAAACATAGCTCATTACTGCCCATGTCCGGACCTCAGCTTGTGGGGAAGGTGGACAGTGTGTCCCTCCTTCGGTTCTGGCTTCTCCGATAATTTCTGTTTCGATCTTTACTCGACGCTACGTGATTTCTTTGTGATCAACAAGCTCGCTGTTCAGCACCGTCGTGCTCGTGGCGTAGACCGCTTTTTTTATCAAGTTTTTGACAAAGCGGCCCCGCTTGGCTGTATATGGCGAATTGCCAATCAAGCGGCCACTGATTTCTGAAGAAGAAGTGGTCTACATCGAGTTGCTGATCAATAGGAAATCGTGCCGTAAGCCGGAACGGAGCCGTGAGATGGGGTGGGATGAAATCAGCCCAGATGGGATAAGCAAATTCCTTCAAGATTTTATTAACCGTGAAAAAACCATTCCCCCAAAGGTTTATGGGCGCTTTGGAATTAAGGTTCAAACCCGTTTCCCGCTCCAGGGAAATCAAAGGGCTGGTGAACACCAGTCCTTTATTAATTATGCATTTTCCCGTGTGACGCGCCCTGGATTTATCAGAAGTGCCTTTCTCCCTTTTTCCAGTTAAGATATATAAGTCTTCGTGACGAAAAATATTGGATTTCCATACCTTGGGGTGCAACATGAAGCTTGCGGCGTTCACTGCGCCTGACGCGCCGAATGAGGAACGGGCTGGCTTCCTCGTTTCGGATGGAAGGCTCGCCGATGTGCGCGCCGCATATTCGGCCCTGTTGGCAGGGGACACGTCCGCGCAGGAAGCGGGGCGATCCCTTCCGTCTTCCGACTTGGCCGGTATCATCCAGGACGGCTCCCCGGCCTTGGATGTGCTCAAGATTCTTCAGGAACGCCTGGAGAGCGATTTGGATAAAGGGAAGGAATTTTCCCAAGCTGCGGGACAAACCATTCTTTTTCCGCAGAACGAGGTCACCTTCCTTCCCCCTGTTCCGCGACCGGGCAAAATCATCGCCCTCGGGATGAATTATAAGGACCATCTCGACGAAGGAGGCGATGTTCACCATGCCCCGATTTTCCCCATGGCCTTCATCAAAGTGAGTACTACCCTCACGGGACACCTCCAGCCCATTCAGATCCCGAGGGGATCGACCCAGGTGGATTATGAGGTGGAGGTGGCGATGGTGGTCGGCCAGGGAGGCGCGAACATCGCCGAAAAGGATTGGAAAAAACATATATTCGGCTATACGATTTTGAACGATGTCAGTGAGCGGGAGGTCCAGCTGCCCGAATTGAAATCGGGCTTGCTCAACCTGGGAAAAAACTTCCCCACCTTCGGTCCGATGGGTCCTTGGGTGGTCACGGTCGACGAGGTGCCCAATCCCGAGGACATCGAAATTTCCTGCACCGTCAACGATGAGCAGGAGCCGCGCCAGAGTTCGAACACCAAACATCTGATCTTCGGGATGTCCCTCCAGGTTGCCCATTTTTCACGGATGGGCCTCGAGCCCGGCGACGTGATCGCCACAGGAACTCCTTCGGGGGTGGCCGTTTTTCGCGATCCGCCCCATCCTTGGTGGCTCAAGCCCGGAGACGAGGTTCGCTGTGAGGCGTCCGGCATCGGAACCCTCGTCAATCCGGTGACCGCATCCGAGTAAATCGAAGTATTCGCCGGAAAAGGGGAAATCCCCCCCCCTCCCTGGCCGGATGCTTTTCCTTCTCCGATTTTTCCCGAAGCGGCATTGCGGAAATACGGTTTGGCTTGACTTCGGATTTTGTTGCGCGGATAAATAAAGAAACTTTTTCGTTTCCAGGGTGGTTGCCATAAATTCTGCCGGAGGACCTGCGCCCCTCGGCGGGGGGAAACTGCGGCTGAAAGAGTGGGAACCTTGTTGTTTGGCCGGCCATCCCGCCCCGTTTCCGCGCACGGTCGGCGCGCACGCGAGAGGAGGAAAATGGTATGAAGCGGATTCCCCGTGATCAGGCCATCGGATATCTCCTCAGCAAAGATATTCCTCCCGTCCTGCGCGTCTCGCCGGGCGAGGCGTTCGCCGTCGAGACCGAGGACAACGTCGAAGGCAACCTGCGGTCGGAGGACCGCCTCCCGACCGTCGAGTACATTCCGGGCCTGGCCTTCACCCCTGGCAAGGCGAATCCGGTGGCGGGGCCTATCTACGTCGAGGGGGCCCAGAAAGGGGACACCCTCGCGGTCCGCATCGGCCGGATAGAGCCCGACGAGCAGGGAGTGACGTTTTTCGGGGCCGGATTCGGGCCTCTCGACGATTCGATCAAATGGCCCGAGCTGGGCAAACCTTTTACCAAGATCATCCGCCACGAGGCGGGGCCGAGTGGCACACGAAGGGACGGCAGGGCCATCTTCAACGAGAAAGTGAGCTGGGAACTCGAGCCCTTCATCGGGACCATTGCCACCGCGCCCGAGTGGGAAGGCGAGGCCGCGGTGCTCGGACAAGGCCTCTACGGAGGCAATATGGACGTGCGCGACGTCAAGGAGGGGAACACCCTTTTCCTCAACTGCTTCGTCGAAGGAGGGCTCCTTTTCGTCGGAGACGTTCACGCCTCTCAGTCTGACACCGAGTGGTACGCGGCGGCGAACGAATGCCGAGCAGAGCTTGAACTGCGCTGCGAGGTGATCAAGAATAAGGAGATTCCCAATCCGCGCATCGAAACGCCCGAGGCTATCATCCAGCTTTGCAGCGACAAGCCCCTCGAGGCCGCCGTCAACCGCGCCCTGACCGACCTGGTGGATTGGATGGTGACCGATTACGGCGTGGACGTGAAGGACGCCTATATGTTCACTTCCATCTGTCCGGACGTGCGGATTCGCGTATACCAGATGTGTCCTCTCGGAAGGCTCCGCTTCACGGTTGGGGCCGAGATCGCGAAACGCCACCTCGTCTGAGGAAAGGAGGCGCCATGCCCACAGTCGTGGTCCATCTGAGCGAGGGTCGCACCGACGACCAAAAGCGCGAAATCATCAATGACATAACTCAAATCTTTCTCCGTCAGGAGGTGCCACTGAAGGGGATAACCGTCATCCTCAACGAGATCCCCAATATGCATTATGGCCTCTCCGGAAAACCTGTAGCGGATCTCTTCAAGTCCCCCGAGGACGTTTCCGCCTACTTCGGTACCTGAGGCAAAAGGAGGACCGCGTGGACTTCACCGGAAAAGTGGCTCTCGTCACAGGGGGATCGCGCGGAATGGGAAGGGAGATAGCGGTCCGTCTCGCCCAGGCGGGTGCGGATGTGGCCGTGAATTACGTTTCGAATATAGACGCGGCAGGAGAAGTCGTCGCCAAAATCCAGGCTGCGGGCAGAAAGGGCCTCGCCGTCCAAGCGGATGCGCGCAACCGCGCCGCGGTCGAGGCCATGGTCGATCGGGTGCAGAAGGAACTGGGTTCCATCAACGTCCTCATCGTAGCGGCAGGCCAGCTCATCGTAAAGGATTTCTTGGATACGACCGAAGAAGATTGGGATCTCATGTGGGATCTGCACATGAAGGGAAGCTTCCTCGTCACCTATCCGGTGGCGAAGAAGATGAAGGAAAACGGGGGCGGGAACATCATCCTCATCACCTCGAGCACCGCCGCCAAGGTGGCCGATCCGGGCATCGCGGCCTACGGCTCCTCGAAGGCGGGCCAGACGATGTATGCCAAATCCCTCGCCTTTGCCTTGGCCGGCGACAACATCCGAGTCAACGCCGTCGTACCGGGAACCACCCGGACCGATATGGTCGCCGAATGGCTCAAGGATCCCAAGATCGAGGAGGCACTCATCGAGCCCATTCCGCTGAAGCGTCTGGGGACGGTGGAAGACGTGGCCACGGCCTGCCTCTTCCTCGCCTCGGACGAAACTTCGTTCATCACCGGCGCCGCCCTTCCCGTGGACGGCGGCTTCACGCTCGCTTGAGGAGGGGTCTCCCTGAACGCACGGATGAAGGACCAGGTGGCCGTCGTGACCGGCTCTTCCCGCGGCATCGGCCGAGGGGTCGCGCTCAACCTCGCCGGGGAAGGCGCCAGGGTGGTGGTCAACTACGTCAACCGGAAGGACAAGGCCGAGGAAGTGGTGGAGGAAATCAAGTCTCTCGGCGGCGAGTCGATCGCCTGTCAGGCAGATGTTTCCAATAAAGAACAGGTGGACGCCATGATGGCCGAAGCGGTCAAGACCTTCGGGCGGATCGATGTCCTGGTGAATAACGCCGGGATCGTGGTCTTCAAAGAGTTTTTCGATTTCACCGAGGAAGACTGGGACTACACCACGAATACCAATGTTAAGGGCGTGTTCCTGTGCAGCCAGGCCGCGGCCCGGCAGATGATGAAGACCGGCGGCGGGAACATAGTGGGGGTTGCCTCCATCTCGGGCGAGAAGGTCACCGCCACCACCCAGACCGCCTATTGCGCCTCCAAGGGGGGGTACCACATGCTCATCAAGTGCATGGCGGTGGCGCTGGCCCCGCACAAGATCCGGGTGAACGCAGTCCTTCCCGGCGGCATCCCGACCGATCAGAACATCGAGTTCCTCCAGGTCCCCGAAATCCTGGAATTCTTCGTCAACCACACGCCTTTGGGGCGGGTCGGCACCCCTGACGACGTGGCGGGTGCTGTGAAATACTTCGCCTCGGACGAGGCGAGCTGGGTGACGGGGGCCCTCCTCGTCATGGACGGAGGGTACATTCTCTAGCGGCGCGCGATCTGCTGGAAGGGCGAGGGAAAGAGCATAAAGAGCATGAAGATAATCGGCCTCCACCACTCCACCATCGGGGTGGGCGACCTGGACCGCTCCCTCGCTTTTTACCGCGATTTGTTGGGGTTAAAGGAGGTACGCGTCTGGGTGGAGTCAGACCCCCAGGTGGACCTGATCGTGGGGCTCGAGGACGCTCACTTGAAAATCGCCCACCTCGATACGGGTGGGGGCGTCGTCGAGCTCATCGAATACACCCGCCCAAAGGGCCGGCCAATATCGCCCGCGTTCCGCCAGTGCGACGTCGGACCCACCCACATCGCCTTTCTCGTGGACGACATCGAAGGCTTCTACCAGAAGCTCAAAGACGTCGGCGTCAAATTCAGCTGCCCGCCCCAGGAGCGTCCGAACGGATGGAAGGCTACATATTTTTTCGATCCGGACGGGAGCACCCTGGAACTCCTCCAAGAGCCGTAAGAGCGATCTCTTCCTGAAGGGGCGAATCCGTCCCGCGGTCTGATCCGAATGTAGCGAGAGAAGAGCCCGTTCGGGTGCGTTGCTCCGTTGGACTCAATAGCCCGCGAGGCGAGGGAGCAGAAGGGAGAGCGCGGGAATGAAGGCCACCGCGAAAAGTACGATAATAAGCTGGAGGAGATAGGGGAGGCAGGCACGAGTGATCTGGTCCAGCCGGAGCCCGGAGATGGAACAAGCCACGAAGAGGCACAATCCCACCGGGGGGGTGAGGAGTCCGATCACGAGTCCGACGACGATGACCGTGCCGAAATGCACCGGGTCGATGCCCATCGCCTTGGCGGCGGGCAGCAACACCGGCACCAGCACGATGATGGCCCCGGAGGGCTCGAGCAGCATTCCGACGAGGAGCAGCAAGACGATGACGATGATCAAGAAAATCCACCAGGTGGTGGTCATGCTCGTGATGAATTCCGCGACCTGATCGGGGATTTGTTCATACGCGAAAACGAAAGCGAGAATCTTGGATGTGGCGATGATCAGCAGGACGACGGCCGAGGTGATAGAGGTGTCGAGCAAGACTTGGGGCATTCGCGCGAATTGAATCTCCCGAAAGATGAAGGTGCCGATGAGGAGAGCGTAGAAAGCGGCGATGGCGGCGGCCTCGGTGGGAGTGGTGATCCCGAAGACGATTCCTCCCACGATGATGACCGGCATGACGAGGGCGAGAAGGCCGTCGCGGAACGCGGCCCATTTCTCCTCACGCGTGAAGGTGAAAGCGCCCCGCTCGACGTCGTGCACCCCCCGCCGGCGGACCAGGAACATGTTCAGCGCGATCATCGTGAATCCGATCAAAAGACCCGGGATCACTCCCGCGAGGAAGAGTGCCCCCACCGACGCCCCTGAAACAAAGGCGTACACCAGCATGGGGATGCTCGGAGGGATAATGGGACCCATGGTGGAGCTCGAAGCGGTCACCGCCGCCGCGAAGGAAGGCTCGTAGCCGTCCTGCTTCATGGCGGGAATGAGCACCGAGCCCACGGCCGAGGTGTCCGCCACCGCCGATCCGGTGATGCCGCCGAAGAACATGCTGGTGACCACGTTTACCTGGGCCAGGCTGCCCCGTACGTTTCCCACGATGAGGCGGGAGAATCGGACCAGCCGCTGGGTGATCCCTCCCTCGTTCATGAGGCGGCCGGCGAGGATGAAAAAGGGGATGCTTGTCAGCAAAAAAACGTCCAGGCTGTGGAAAATTTCGCTTGGCAGAATAATGAAGTCCAGGTCGGTGTAGGCCAAGAGGAAAACCAGCGAGGCCGCGCCCAGAACCACCGCGATGGGCACCCCGATTCCGAGGAAGGCCAAAAAGGATAATGCCAGAGTGAGCAAATGGCTTCCTTTCTCCCGCGCGTCGGCTCAGGGGCGGACGCTCAGCGCAACGGTTCTGAAAAGTTGCGGAGCAGGTTTTCGATCGATTGCAACGCCATCAAAGCGGCCCCGATCGGTATGCCGATGTAGACATAGCCATAGGCGATGGGCAGCGCGGTTGCCAGCTGGGTCATATTCTCGATGGCATAGCGCGTGCCGTAATAGATGACGAAGAGCCAAAAGATCAGGACGATTCCTTCAGACGCGAGAATGCCCGCCCGGCGGAGCGCTGGCGTAAACATGTTCCGGAGTAGATCCAAGCTCAGGTGCTGCCCCCGCCGCATAGCGACGCTGGCCCCGAAGAAGGAAACCCAGACCAGCATGTAACGGGCCAGCTCCTCGCTCCAGGACAGGCTCGCGTTCATGACGTAGCGCTGGAATACCTGAAGCCAAACCACGAGGGTCATGACCGCCATGAGGAAGATGGTGAAGGCGCAGATCCCTCGGTCCAGGCGGTCGTTCAGCTTTTCGAGTCTGCACAGGAGCATCTCATTCATCCCATTTTGGTTTCCCTAAATCATAACAAACGGGCGCCCAGAGAGGGAACCCCTGAGCGCCCGCTGTTATTTATCAGGAAACCGTATTCTTTTTCGCCCTAATTGGGTCGGCTGGCGATGATTGCCTTTACCAGATCCTGCGCCGCCGTGCCCGAGTTGCCCCTCTTGTCCACTTCTTTTGCATAGCTGTGCCAGACTGGCTGGATTTTCTTCATGAAAGCGCTCACGTTGATATCGGTGATGATCATTCCCTTCTTTTTCATGTCTTTCACCGCTTGGGTCTGTTTGCTGAGGAAGAGTTCGCGCTGGAAGGCGGCCGCCTCTTTGATTGAAGATTGAACCGCGCTCTTCACATCGGCGGGAAGGGAACTCCACCACTTTTTGGAAACGACTATCGGGCGCGGTTCGGCCAAATAGGCGTTGCTCGGATTGGTGGCGTACTTGAGGTTCTCGTAAAATTTCATGTTCTTGATCGACATCCAGTCGACAGTCGATCCTTCGATGATTCCCTGCTTCAGCCCCATGTAAACCTGCCCGTAGGGCAGGGGAGTGGGGTTAGCCCCGAACGCTTTTAGGGCGGCGACCATCGCTTTATTGGGCATGGTCCGGATCTTGGCGCCTTTGAGGTCGGCGGGCGTGCGAACGGGAACCTTGACCGTCTCGATGGAGCTGTCCCCTGTGCTGAACCATGCGAGCACCAGGAAGTCCGACTGTTTGGCGACGATGGCGGCCATCTTCTTCCCGAGGGGGCCAGTGGCGATGGACGTCATGTGGGCTTGGTTCTTGATGAGAAAGGGGAGTTCCACGATATCTACGATGGGGGCGAAACCCGCAAAGGCGCCCGCGCCGATGCCCATGTGGACCGTCCCCTGCAGGATGCCCTCTTCGATTTTCCGCTCATCGCCCAGTTGGCGCGAGTGGTAGAGCTTTACGTTCACCTTGCCGGCTGCCCTTTTCTCGACGAGCTCCTTGAACTTCTTCTGCCCATCATAATAGGGAAAGGCGGCGGGGGTGACTGAAGCGAAGCGGATTTCCGTTGCCGCGTTCGCCGCCGGTATTGTAAGCAAGGCCACGGTCCAGATGGTGGCCAGAGGCATCCCAATCCACTTTGCGAAGAATATTAAGGTTCCACCTGGGGATCGCATGAAAAATCTCCTTCTAGCAATAGGTGAGAAGCACGCTGATAAGACCACTCGAAAAAATCGTACGTGTTAAACTTTAGGCCCGCCGTCATCATTCGGGGGATGAAATTTTGCCGGTAAACTTTCCCTCTGCGCAGATGGGTACCCTTCCCCCCGTGTCAGCGATTCCCGCAACATGACCAATAGATTATGTGGATATTCCAATAATCTTATGGTTTCAGGAGTAAATAGTCAAGTCGCGCCAGTCCAGTCTTTCTGTTGCCCCCCCCCCGAATATTTATTCTTTTTTCTCCAGGGTCATCAGGGCCCGTAAACCGTAATGGAGGGTGGGCAATCCCCCCGATATGGAGGCGGTTTCGAGGGCTTCCTGAATTTCCATCTCACTGGCCCCCTTCTCCATCGCAGACCGCATGTGGGTGTGGACGGCGTCCATCGGGGCCATCCGGAAGCAGAGTATGCCGATGTGGACCAATTCGCGGTACTTGCCCGGAAGGGTCCGTCCGTCAGCGAAGGTGACCGGCGCCATATGGGAATACGCCTCAAAATAGGCTGGATCCCGCTCGGCCCCAAATTCCCACTCGGGAAGCATATATCCTCGATCACCCCGCATTTTTCCAATTATGGCTTTCGCCCGTTCCTTTCGCTCGTTCTCGTCCATGACGAGTCCTTTCTCCTACGTCCACCGAGCAAACAAGATCGGCGGAGCTTGAGTGGCGCGAATTCTCTTTTTTATCGAATGACCTGTCTGCCGCCGGGGGTCCGGCGGGAAAGCCTCCCTCCTAGGAGCGAACCTGGAGCGTGAGAATCGTCTCGATCGGTGCATCGTAGGTGAGCTCGTTCTGGTACAGCGCGGCGCGGGCATGCTTTCCCTTCTCCTTGCCGAAGACTTCCACCAAAAGATCACTCTCACCGTTCACCACCCATGGCGCCTCCTTGAAGCCCGGCGCTGCGTTCACGTAGCCGACCAGGCGCACCACGCGGATCACCCGGTCTAAATCTCCGTCGAGGCACTGCTTCGCCATGGCCAGGTGGTTCAGACCCGTAAGGCGGGCCGATTGATAGCCCTGCTCTACGGTCAGGTCCGTTCCGAGCTTTCCCTTAATGGGAACCTCGCCGTTGACTATGCCGATGGTGCCCGCCAGATGAAGAATCTCTCCCACGATGACGCCCGGAACATAATTCGCTACGGCCTGTGGC
The DNA here is from genome assembly GCA_964620535.1 of uncultured Nitrospinaceae bacterium. GTDB lineage: Bacteria > UBA8248 > UBA8248 > UBA8248 > UBA8248 > CAZUHN01. The sequence continues at coordinate 45,025 of CAZUHN010000095.1, forward strand.
ACCTCAGGCAGCACGATCCCCAATTCTTTGAGTCTTTCCTCAGCTCCCATAATACTCTCCTTTGGTTGTGCATCCGGAAACAGCTATTTTTTCGCGATACGGCTTCGCGTGACGCGATGTACTCAATCGGGTTTGCGGCAAAACGATTTTTATAATAAAAAAGCGAAGCTTCATTTCATGAAATCTGAATGTAACTTATTATTCGCAGATGAATTTCACAATCTGCTTCTTCTCCGAAAAGGAATTTTGACATGTCACAGCGCATTATGCTCACCTTTTCCCGGGGAGGCAGATTGACGGCCGATCTGCTTGAGAAAAAGGCACCCCGAACCTGCGACCTCATCACCCGCCAGCTGCCTTTGACGGGGCCCTCGTTTCACGCGCGGTGGACGGGGCGGGAGTGCTTCGTTCCCGTGAAATTGCGGAAAAAGCCCGATCGCGAGAATGCCCAGTTCCTCATCAGCCGGGGCGAGCTGATGTACTGGCGCGAGTTTGAGCAAACCTACGGCCCCCACGAGATGGTTGGCGCCGAAGTCATCGCCTTCTTCTACGGCCCCGAATACCTGCGCGGAGAGTGGCGCGGCTACGAGCGTGGAAACGTCTTCGCCCAAATCCCCCAGTCCGAATGGGAACTTATGGAAGAACTCGGCACTCGCATCTGGAAAGAAGGCTCGGAGGAGATCAAGGTGAACCTCATTCGCCCGGCACGCGCTCCCGCTCCTCGGAAAACCTCCCGAAAGGTTTCGAAGCGCAAGGCCACCGCAAGGAAGAGCAGCAAGAAGAATTCCCGAGGATAATTTGCGGAACCGGTGCAAAATATGGACAATCTT
>CAZUHN010000096.1:0-15373 GCA_964620535.1 uncultured Nitrospinaceae bacterium
GTCCCGTGAGAGGAAGGGGGAGGGTAAAGTGCCATGGCCTTCTCGACGAATCTCTCCGCATCTTCCTCGGTGAAGGCAGAAAAAAGGCTATCTTCCTCCACCGAGGCCTGATGGTCGCTGGCCGCCTTGGGTACCTTCACGCCAGCGCAGGGATTGGCCAGAATAAGATTCTGCTCCACTGCGTCGGCGAGGATTAAACGCATGATGCCGAGAGCGTTCTTGGCGCTTTCGTGAGCGAGATCCTTCGCGCGCAGATCAACAAGAAAGTTTTTAATATCCCCCCGGGGCGCTGTTGCACAATTCCAAAATAATTGCTGTGCCAGTACGATAGGTTCATGACAAAAAACGACTATGTGTTCCGGTATCGAGTCCGAAATTGGAGTGATTACAATCGAGCCCTCGTCGCGAGAGGCCGGCTGACGTTCTGGTTTGATGAGGACTCCATTGAGGGGTGGCGAAATAAAGAACTGCGCAGCGGGCCAGGCACACCCAGGATCTACTCGGACACCGCGATTCAGTGCGCTCTGGTACTGAAGTCCGTATTCCATCTCAGCCTCCGGGCGACCCAGGGATTTCTCGGCTCCGTGGTCGGGCTCATGAATCTTGAGCTCCCGGTGCCCGACTACAGTACTGTGAGCCGGAGGCAAGGCTCACTCTTCGTATCACTTCCTACTTGTAAACGAGCCAGACACGTCGTGATTGATGCGACCGGGCTCAAGGTCTACGGCGCTGGTGAATGGCACGTTCAGAAGCATCGACCCGACCGGCGCAGGGCTTGGCGTAAGCTGCATTTGGGCGTTGATGAGACAACAAAGGAAATCGTGGCCGTAGAAGTTACGAAAAATGGCGTCCACGACAGTCTGGTGTTGCCGCCTTTGCTCGATCAGATCCCCGGCCGGGTGCATCAAGTCTCAGGTGACGGAGCCCACGATACGAGGGCATGTTACGAAGCTGCCCATGGAAGGGGTGCTCAGGTTGCCATTCCGCCTCGCCGGAATGCGGTGCCCTGGGAGCAAAATGCAGGCGCTTGCGCCCGGATGAGAAACAAGAACTTGCGGCTCGTACGGATGTATGGCCGCTACGAATGGCGAGTATCAAGCGGTTGCACCCGGCAGAGTCTGGCGGAGAATGCCTTCTCACGATTCAAGACACTGTTTGGCGGACGCCTCGCCGCTCGAGGGCCGGATAATCAACATGTGGAAGTAATGGTGAAATGTGCTTCGATAAACCGAATGACGGGCATTGGGATGCCTGAATCGATTCGGATTCGGTAACGCGTGAGTCAAGAGGGCACGGATCCGCTCGCAGTTGGAATTATGCAACAAGGCCTCTAAGATGTAGTAGGATGCCGTCCGATAGTTTATGAGTCCATTTCCGGCAAGGAGGTATCGTCATGACCACGATTCCCGTCGGCCGCTACCCGGCGCCCGTGGCGCCGTTCGCGGCCAAGGGCGACTTCATGCCCGACGCCTTTACCGAGCTTCTCCGCTACTTCCTCGACAACGGCGCCAAGGGCCTTTTGATCGCCGGCGACAACGCCGAGGCGTGGTCGCTCAGCCTCGACGAGATCGCTCAAATGACCCGGCTCGCCATGAACGAGGCCCAGGGCAAGCCCGTTTACGTGAGCGCCTGGGCCATCACCGAGCGCGAGACCATCGAGCGCGCCCGCGCCGCCGCCGAGGCCGGCGCCTACGGTCTGTGCGTCAAGCCGCCCCACTATGTCCACAGTTGGGCCGACGCTCCCGCCGACGCCATCGTGCGCCGTTTCGAGGTGGTCGCCAAGGCGGTGCCCCTGCCCATGATGGTTTACAACTCGCCCAACCGGACCAACGTCTCGATCACGCCCGACGTGCTCGAGACCATCTGCGGCGTTGCCGAGGTGGAAGCGCTGAAGGACACCAACCACGACGCCGGGCACCAATTGGAGAACGTGCTCCGCTTCCACGACCGCATGGCGGTACTGGTCAGCGGCCCGGCCTTCATGCCGGCCATGCTGATGGGAGCCGGCGGCACCATCGGCACCGGCATGGATCTCTTCTCCGACGCCGACCGCATGTTCGACTTCGCCGCCATGACGCCCGGCGAGTGCCGTGCCCTGCAACGCAAGATTTTTGACGTCAGCCGGGTCATCAACACCACCGGCACCATTCCGGCGGCCTACAAGGCGGCCTTCAACATGCTGGGCCTGCCCGGCGGCCACCTGCGCGAACCGGTGCCGGCCCTGACGCCCGCCGAGGAGGCGGCGGTACGCGACCTCTTGATGCGCTACGGCGCCCTCGACGGCGTGGCGGTCAGGCGTGTCTCTTCCTGATACCAAGCCCGGAACCAACCCGCACCCGCTCGCCAGACGAATGTTCGGGACTGAAAGAAAGCGGCGGTTGATCTATATTCACGGTATTCGGTATTTGGGCGGTGGGAATGCCTGCGCCTGTTCGTGCAGCCGTGGCGGACCAATGGTTCATTGCGGCGGATTGTCGGCGCTTTGTATTTAAGGAGACGAATCGGATGCGAAAAATGACGGGAGCACAATTTCTGGCGGAAACGCTGAAGGTTTACGGTGTCACGCACATCTTTATGGTACCGGCCGTCCTCCGCCGCACGCTCGTCGAGATGGAAGAAAGGACAACAATACACCGCGTCGCGACCCACGGGGAGAAGTCGGCCGCCTACATGGCGGATGGCTTCGCCCGCGCGTCTAAACGGCCGGGTGTGTGCATGGCCCAGGTGATTGGTGCGCTCAACTTGGCCGCGGGTCTTCGGGACGCTTTTTTGGCCCATTCGCCGGTCATCGCTTTTACGGGGGGAAGGTTGCCCCAGACAAAATTCCGAAAAGTCTACCAAGAGGTGGATGACGTCCCCGCCTTCGAGCCCGTCACCAAATTCAATGCCGCGATAGACAGCGTAGAGCGGTTTCCCGACATGGTCCGGCAGGCCTTTCGCGTTGCCACATCGGGGACGCCCGGCCCCGTTCACCTTCAGTTTCAAGGCAACGAAGGACAAATCGACCTGGAAGAAGGGCAGATGGAAGTCATCGTGGAAGAGGATTTTACCCGGGTTCCGGCCTTCCGCCCGGAGCCCGAGGAGGAGCGTTTGAAAGCTGTGGCCCGGCACCTGGAGGCGGCGATGAAGCCCATTATTGTTGCGGGCGGAGGGGTGCGCGCCTCGGGAGCGGGAAAAGAGGTCGTGGACCTGGCGGAAAAACTTTCCATTCCGGTGGCCACCTCGCTCAACGGAAAAGATTCCATCCCCGGAAATCATCCCTTGTCGGTAGGTGTGGTCGGAACCTATTCACGAAAGAGCGCGAACCGCATGGTCGGGGAAGCGGACCTCGTAATCTTCATCGGAACCGAAACAGGGGGGATGACGACCCATTTCTGGCAGGTTCCCCCCATCGGAACCCCCGCAGTCCAGATAGATATCAATCCCGAGGCGCTCGGAAGGAACTATCCCTTGAAAGCAGCAATTCTGGGGGATGCCAAGGTATCGTTGCGGAAACTCATCGAAATGATTGGCGGTTCCCCGGCTGCATCCCGGAAAGGGTGGGCGGAGCGGGCGCAGTCGGTCGTCCGGGAGTGGCGGGAGGAATTCGCACCGCTTCTCAACTCCGACGCTTCCCCCCTTCGCCCCGAGCGCATCTGCAGGGATCTCGGTGTAGTCCTTCCTTCTGATGCTTTCGTGATCGCCGATACGGGGCACTCGGGCATGTGGATGGGCGGTATGTTTGACCTGTCGCATCCCTGCCAGGAATACATCCGGAGCGCCGGACATCTGGGATGGGCCTTTCCCGCCGGGTTGGGCGTGAAGTGCGCACTTCCCGATCGACCCGTTGTCACATTCACCGGGGACGCCGGGTTTTGGTATCACCTCAGCGAAATCGAAACGGCCGTCCGCTGGGGTATCAACGCGGTAACCCTCGTGAACAACAATAGTTCCGGAAACCAGTCGAAGAGGGGCTTTGACCGGGCCTACGGAGGCGAGCAGACCGAGAAGGCTCGCGAGATGTGGACGTTCGAAGAAGTCAATTTTGCCCAGATAGCCGAGTCCATGGGCGCGATGGGAATTCGTGTGGAGAAACCGGGCGAGCTGAAGAGCGCGATCCAAAAAGCCATCGAAGCCGATAAGCCGGTTGTCATCGATGCCGTGAGCGACATTGACGCTTTGGCCCCGCTGGCCTTCACCTAAGAGTATCGCGCTCAGGCGGTTTCGGGGCGGGGGGCGGCCGAGCCACCCGTCAACTTGTGCATCAGGTCCACGCTGAAAACCGTTTGCATGGCGAGATCCATGGTCGGATTCCGCTTCAGCAGTTTCCGAAGTTCTTCTTTAGGCCAGGATACATAGCGCGTCGGCCGGAGGGCGCGGACCGTCGCCGTCGCGTTCCCCCCTTGAATGAAAGACATCTCGCCCACCAGGGTGCCGTCGCGTGAGTGAACGACCTCATTTCCGTCCTGCTCTACGACGACCTCCCCATTGTAGATTAGCTTGAGATCGTGCAAGGCCTCGCCCTGCGTTGCCACCTCCACCCCGGGTTTCGCGGTTCCCCATTCCCCCATACGCATGAGTTTCAAAAACTCGACCGAGTTGAATCGGTGGAAGATGGTTCTGTACAACTCCTGCTCTTCTTCGCTGAAGGAAATGTTCCGGCGCTCGATGTAAAGAGCAATGAGGCGGGCCGCGTTCACCGCGAGGAAAACCGTGATCCAGAAGATTACCAGCCAGAGCGGTCCTTCAGGGATGAGAAAGTTGAAAACGATTCCCATCACCCCGGAGGCGATTGACAGAACGCGGAGTAAAATCATATCGCGCATGAAATATGCCAAGCCGGTGAGCAGAAATGAAAAGTGCCCGAGAAGATCAACTCCTGTGAGAGTCATAGTTTGCTCCTAGGTATCCAGAATATAAAAAAAGATTGGAGACTTTCCTTCTCAATTATTATTTTTTCGAACCGGAGCGGTTGGCGCCCTGCCACCCGCCTTCTCCCGGTAAGTCGGGAGGAGATTTTCTCAGAGAATACGGTATTCGCTAATAATCCAGAATATTCGTTCCCTGATAACCGGAAAAATTGGCGAAACTTGGGTCGGGGCGAAGATTCGAGTGGTAGCATAGCCGCCGCGCTCATGACGGCATTATACATCGGGGACTCTGGAACACAGAAGATATGAAGGTTCGTTTTTCGGAGGGTGTTTTTCCCAGGCTTGGAAATTGCTATCTTATGAAGAATGCATTTTTTCGTGAGACTGGTACTGTCAAATGATCAATATCGGCAAGGCCCGAAAAATCCGTTGGTGGTGTTATTGAAGGGATATTGCGGGAACGTTTATGGAGGCCAAATGGATCCATCTAGGATGATTCCTTCGTTTTATATTACACGGTTATGCAACTAATGAACGATTCTCCGCGCTATGTCGTGGCTGTTGATGTGGGAACCGGGAGCGCCCGCGCCGGATTTTTTGACTCTGGAGGCCGGCTGCGCTCACGGGCCGTTCATCCGATCAAGATTAACAAGCCTCAGGCTGACCACGCCGAACACTCCTCTGACGACATTTGGGGCGCGGTTTGCCAGGTTGTTCGCACCGCCGGCGGGGAAGCGAAGGTCCGGCCCGAAGAGGTTGCGGGAATCAGCTTCGACGCCACCTGTTCTCTCGTGTTGCTCGACGCCGGGGGCAGGCCCAGAAGCGCCTCGGTTACGGGGGAGGACCGGTGGAACGTGATGGTTTGGCATGACCATCGCGCCGGGTCCGAAGCCGAGGAGGTGACAGCGTCCGGCCACAGGGTTCTCGACTACGTGGGGGATGTGATGTCCCTCGAGATGCAAATGCCCAAATTTATGTGGCTGAAGCGTAATTTGTCGGAGGCGTGGCGGGACTACCGTATGGCGTTGGACCTGACGGATTTTCTTGTATGGCGGGCAAGCGGCGCCAACGAGCGGTCCGTATGCACGCTGACCTGCAAGTGGGGATATTTGGCGCATGAGAAGATAGGCTGGCAAGAGGATTTTCTAAACCAACTGGGGCTGGATGACCTTCCCGCCCACGCGGCCCTGCCCGAGCAGGCCAGCCCCATTGGCGGCCGCGCCGGTTTCCTTACGGCCGGTGCGGCTGAGGAGCTGGCCCTGACATCCGACTGCGCCGTCGGCGTCGGACTCATCGATGCCCACGCCGGGGCCCTTGGCGTCCTGGGAAGCGAGATCGGAGGAGATACCCTCGATGAGCGGATCGCGATGATCGCGGGAACCTCCTCCTGTCATATGGCACTCTCGAAAGAACCTCGTCTGATTAAAGGCGTTTGGGGTCCTTATTTCGGTGCCGTGGCTCCAGGTTATTGGGTGAACGAGGGCGGCCAATCGATGACAGGCGCGCTGCTCGACCACATACTCGCGTGGCATCCCCAGGGGGGCGAAGCCGGGCCGGGAGTGCGTGAGCGGGTTGTTGCGCGCATCAACGAACTGCGTGGGGAGGAGGGGGAAGGTTTCGTGCAAGACTTTCACGTGCTGCCAGATTTTCATGGAAACCGTTCTCCCCTGGCCGACTTGAATGCCCGCGGGGTGATCAGCGGCCTTGGGCTTGACGCCTCCTTCGACTCCTTGGCCCGGTTGTATTTCGCAACCACCATGGGGATCGCCCTGGGCACTCGGCATATTCTCGACGCGATGAATGAGAAAGGCTACTCCATCAGGCACATCCATTTGACTGGCGGTCATGTGAACGATCCGCTGCTGCTTGAACTCTATGCGGACGTGACGGGGTGTACTGTCGTAATGCCCGAAGAGGAGGATGGAGTATTGCTTGGAACGGCGATGGTTGCCGCCGCCGCTGCGGGATTCTTCGAAAATCTATCCGATGCCGCCCGGGCGTTTTCTCGGCGGGGGGCTGAAATCCGCCCTTCTCCAGGAAAAAGAGCCTATTATGATGCGCGCTACCGTGCTTTTCTCGCCATGCATGAACACCGCCGAGCGTTAGTGAGAATCATGAGAGATCATCGAGACTCTTGAATTGTCTTTTCTTGATTCGGATGGCAATACAACGTAGTGGTTTCAACATTTGGTTCTACAATATACTTTCATCATGGATAATTTGATCGAAATGGATTTCGGCGTAGATGATAAATATCCTGGAAATATACAATGAATGAAGAACAATTTGGGTTTGCCTGGGTTGGTCTGTTTTCCGGGGAGCAAGGGAAAGCGGATGCTCTCCTTTGCCGGGCAAATCCGAAGGGGAGACCGAAAGGTCTGGGCGGGAGAGAAGCATGGCGCGATCACCAAAGAAGGTGAGCAAGAGGCGGAGCCCGACTTCGGGTCGAAAGACCGTCCGGGGGCAGGCGCTCTCATCCGCGGCGGGCTGGATTGACGTCTCGATTCCCTTGCGGAACGGGATGGTCCACTGGCCCGGCGATCCGCCATATCGTAGCGAGCGGATCGTGGATATCGAACAGGGAGATGTGTGCAACGTTTCGGCCGTTTCGCTCGGCTCCCATACCGGAACGCACATGGATCCCCCCCTTCATTATGTTCGAAGAGGGAAGGGGATCGATGAATTGCCTTTCTCCGCAACTATCGGCACAGCCCGGGTTGTCGTCATCAAGGACACGGAATCTGTGAAGCCCGCCGAACTTCGCCCGCACCGGATCCGGCGGGGAGAGAGAATCATATTCAAAACGGTGAACTCGAAAAAAAACTGGAAAACCGATGAGTTTGTAAAAAATTTTGTTCACATTTCGAAGGAGGGAGCCCAGTTCTTGGCGGATCGGAAGGTGCGGACCGTGGGCATCGATTATCTTTCCATCGGGGGGTATGAGCGCGATGGTGTCGAGGCCCATCAGGCCTTCCTCCGGGCAGGTGTTTGGCTCATCGAGGGTCTCGATCTTGCGCGGATTCTGCCTGGAAAATATGAGCTTATTTGCCTCCCACTGAAGGCGAAAGGCGGAGATGGTGCGCCCGCGCGGGCAATCATGAGACGCTTAACCGGTTAGGATTTATTGACGGGGAAAGGGAGGACGATGGCGAGTGTGAATCGGGAGTTTGGAGTGGTAGGCCTTGGGCGGATAGGAGGTAATCTCGCCCGTCAGGCGCTAGAGAAAGGAATGCGGATTGTGGGATTTACCCGGCACGGCGCCGCGAAGGATATACTTGAATCCGGCCTTATAGAGATACATTCTTATCCAGAATTCCGGGAGCATCTTTCCTCGCCGCGGGTCGTTTTTGTCTATGTGCCTGCCGGACCCTTGGTGGACGAAATCCTCGACAATCTAGCCGACCACCTTGAGCCGGGAGACCTTCTGGTAGATGGAGGCAATTCCTATTGGGGGGACTCCATCCGCCGGAGCCGTAAATACGGCGAAAAGGGAATTCACCTCGTGGATCTTGGAACGAGCGGAGGAGTGGACGGGGCTCGCCACGGCGCCTGCTTCATGGCGGGGGGCGACAGGGAAGCGGTCGCCCGAATCGAGCCGATGCTCATAGAACTGGCGGTTGAGGGCGGATACGTTCACTCCGGTCCCTCGGGAGCGGGGCATTTCACCAAACTCGTCCACAACGGCATCGAGTTCGGTATGCTTCAGGCGATCGGGGAGGGAATCGATCTCCTGGAACATTATCGTGACAAACTCAATATACCCGATGTCATTCATTGCTGGCGGAACGGCTCGGTCATACGATCCTGGCTGATGGATTTAATGGAGGAGGCATACCGCAAGGAGGGGGGAATGGAAAAGATTCCGCCCTTCGTCGAAGATACAGGGGAAGTGAACTGGCTCGTGAGCGATGCCATTAAAATGGAGGTGCCTGTGCCCGTCATTTCCCAGTCCATTATGCAACTATTCACCTCCCGCGATAGCCACAAGCATTGGGCCCGTGCAATTGCCATGATGCGTCACGGCTTCGGAGGGCATCCCTACGGGGCCGATGAGGCGATCGTGGAGGAGCGACGCGAAGGGCAGGTGGGTGGATATAACTGAAATCCTTACACCGGGAATAATCCAGATTGCGGGTTACTTCATAGTCGCCGCCGTCCTGGTTCAGGTGGCCGTTATGATGGTTTCTTCGCTAACCCGTTTGGCACATGAACGTGTCCAACAAAAACTCTCCCTCGAACTTTTGGGCAATCAAGTTGATTTGGCAAAGGGTTGGCTTGCCGAAGTCGAAAAAACTGAATCTTCATGGCCAGGATTTCGAAAATTCAAAGTTCAACAGAAAGTACAAGAATCCGCAGATGTATGTTCGTTCTATTTGTCTCCCCACGATGGGAAACCTCTACCCTCGTTCAAGCCCGGCCAATATTTGACGTTCGACCTAAATGAAAAGGGAATCGCCCGCGATGCAAAGAAGAATGTGGTCCGGTGCTATTCCCTTTCAGACAGTCCGGGCCACAATTACTATTATCGTATTACTATCAAAAGGGTTCCCCCGCCTCGCGATCGACCCGACCTCCCCCCAGGGATGGCCTCCAATTATTTTCTCGGAAAAGTGGAGGAGGGCTCCATCCTCGACGTGAAAGCACCAGCGGGGAATTTCTTCCTCGATCAGACTGTCCAGACTCCCGTTGTTTTGATCGGCGGAGGAATTGGAATTACGCCTGTCCTGAGCATGCTCAACGCCATCGCCAGTTCTGGCTCAAAGCGCGAAACTTGGTTTTTTCTGGGTGTACGGAACCGGAAAGATCATATCTTCAAAGAACATCTGGAGAAAATCGCTTTGGAATACGAAAATATCCATGTGCGCGTATGTTACAGTGATCCCGAAGAAGATGACGTAGAAGGAAGGGACTACCAACACGCCGAACGGGTAAGCGTCGACTTGTTCAAGCGTGTTTTGCCTTCCAGCAATTACGATTACTATATATGCGGTCCCGGACCGATGATGACTTCTCTTACCGAAGGCTTGACGACTTGGAGTGTTCCCAGGGAAAAGGTCCATTCCGAGGCTTTCGGGCCGGCAAGTGTGAAAAAATCTCGTTCTGTCGCCGGACTTCCGAGTGACGAGAAAACGGAGAAGATCGAGCTCAAATTTGCGAAAAACGACAAAACATTTACTTGGGATCCATCAATTGGTTCCCTTTTGGATTTTTCCTTGGAGAACGGTGTCATGATCAATTCGGGTTGTAGGGCGGGGAATTGTGGGACATGCCTTACGGCCATTCTATCGGGAGAGGTAACTTACATTCAAGAACCCAGTCCCATGCCCGAGGAGGGCTCGTGTCTAACTTGCGTATCTGTTCCCAAGGGAGACTTGACGCTGGACGCATGAAGTGCGAGGGCAAAGATGTCCTCGCCGTTGCCTCCAGCGTAAAGCTCAAGTTAAACAACGAGAAGGCGCTTACCGAGGCGGCAGACAGGGTCGCGGCCACGGCGAAGAAATTTGCTGCGAATTACGACGGCAGCAAATGGGCGGCTTTGGATCTCATGCCCCCCAAACCGAATCAATATAAGGGCAAAGCGTCGAAGTAACCCCTAAATTTTCGGCGCGGCGAGGAGGGGTGAAGATATGCGTCTCTCGTCTGTGGCCATCGAGTGTCCTCAACGCTGGGACGAGCCCTTCGGCCCCGATATGGCCGACGGGGATGTCGATTGGCTTTTGTCGAAACCCCCCTTCGATCGGATTGACGGCGAGAAGTTTCCCTCCGCAACATCCCTATTCGACATCCTGAAAAATGATACCCGGATCATGCGCTACAGAAATGGAGATATCGTTGTGCGTGAGGGGGATTATGGAAATTCCGCATTCTTGATTCTGGAAGGAGACGTTCGTGTTGTCGTCGATCCGATTGGCGACGCTATCCTTGGAAGGCAAGAAATTCGGCAAAAAACATTTTTTCAGGCGCTCAACCAGCTTTGGGCGAATTCCAAAATGCCCGAGGTACGAGACCCTGCGAAGTATAAAAAAATTAGGGGGACGGAACAACGAGGAGAAGGAAAGGAAACACGCATATTCCTTCAAGACGTTCCCGCCGTCTTGGATCAGCATCAAACTGTCCACCTCGAGCCGGGATCAATGTTCGGCGAGATTGCCGCGCTTGGAAGGACATCGCGGACGGCTACGGTTTTCGCCGCGGGCGATTGTGTCCTTTTGGAGATCCGGTGGCAGGGCCTTCGGGAAATCCGCCGCTGGTCCGATGACCTGCGAAACCATATTGATAATTTGTATCGGGAGCGGAGTCTGAAAGTTCATCTCCAAGGAACTTCGGAGTTCTCCCATCTAACCGAGGAAGAACTCGGAATTGTCGCTGAGAACACCCTTTTCGAGACCTATGGCAATTTCGATTGGCACGCAACTTATAAGTCATTGGCGGATCGTAAACTCGCCGAACGGATCGAGGAAGAACCCATCATTGCAAAAGAGGGGAACTATGCCGACGGCCTGATCATGATACGGGCCGGGTTCGCGCGGCTAACTGAGAGGGTGGATCACGGCCACCGTACCATCAGCTACTTGGGGCGAGGGGCAACCTTTGGATTTGTCGAAATCGCCCAATACTGGCGCTTCAATGAAATGATTCCCCTTCAGCATACGCTCCGCGCCCTTGGATATGTGGATGTGTTACGCGTTCCCGCGTCGATCGTTGAAAAATTTGTTTTGTCTTCCATTCCAGAGAAGTTTCTCCCGCTCAGAATTGTTCCTCGTGGAGAGGCCCAATCGGCCTGGAAGGAAAAAAGCAAGGACGAAGAGATTGATATCGGTTTGTTGGAATTCCTCGTCGACAACCGATTTATTAACGGGACAGCAAGCATGCTCATCAATCTGGACAGGTGTACCCGGTGCGATGATTGTGTTCGAGCTTGTGCGGAAGTTCACGACAACAATCCGAGGTTCATCCGGCACGGAAAGCGATACAACAACTACATGATGGCCAACGCTTGCATGCATTGCTCCGATCCCGTTTGCATGATCGGCTGTCCAACCGGAGCAATACACCGGGAGTCTTATACGGGGCAGGTGGTCATTAATGACGTAACCTGTATCGGCTGTGTCACCTGCGCCAATAGCTGCCCGTATGACAACATTCGGATGGTACCGATTCGGGATGACAAGGGTGCCTTCATTTTGGATCAGAATACAAACATGCCAATTGAGAAAGCGACGAAATGCGATCTTTGCATCGATCAGCTCGGCGGCCCTGCATGCCAGCGCGCCTGCCCCCACGATGCTCTCCGCCGAATCGATATGCGGGAAGAGGACAAGTTTATTAAATGGATTAGTAAATAATGACTTTCGCCGTTCGCGTATGGATCAACTTTATTGTTTTTGTTGTTGTATCGCTGGTATCAATATTTATTTACCGGGCGTATGCTATTTCTCTCTTCCGGTTCCAGTATATCAGCGGCTGGCTCTTGTTTTTGTCCATTTTGTTTCTTGCTCTCTATAGCCTCCGGAAAAAATTGTCTTTTCTACCGCTTGGCGCTTCTTCTACCTGGCTCCAAATTCATCTGCTAATCGGTTGGCTCACCATCGTTTTTTTCCTCTTGCATATAGAGTTTCGAGTGCCGAACGGATTCTTGGAGGTGATACTTTCTTTGTTTTATGTCTTGGTTGCCGGGAGCGGTATCTTTGGCCTTTGGATATCGCGAGGTTTCGCACCCCGAATTACCCAATTCGGCTTAGTATCCCATGGTAATTTAGAGACGAGCCGGCGGAAAATCGGAGAGGAGGTCATATTTGAACGAATCCCGCAGTTGAGTCGAGGCTTGGGAGAAGAGGCAAGGGCCTTGGCCCTTCGTTCCGTGGGAGAGGCGAAGTCCACCACTATTTCCGACTATTACGCTGATCGACTTATGCCTTATTTTCTAAAACCCCGGAATTATTGGCTGCACCTTATCGAATCGAACAGGCCTCTTCAACTCATGTTAAACGAGATTCATGTGTTGCGCCGATATTTGAACGAAAAGGAGCAGGAAATATTCGATGGACTCGCCGACCTTATTCAACAAAAAAACGAATTGGACTACCAATATGCACATCAGGCGATGCTTAAGCGCTGGCTTTTCTTTCATATTCCCTTTACCTATGCCATGCTGATCTTCACTCTCCTTCATATAATTGTTGCTTATGCCTTTTCGGGTGGAGCACAGTGAGCCGCCGGCTTCAAGATTTCGCATTCGGAAAATCTAAATACGAGAGGCCGATGCAGAAGTGGGTCTGCGGTTGGGCGACGGAGGGAAATGCATGTCACGTCGGTCCGGATAATAATGGGCGTTGTATTGCCACTTCAGAATGCTTTCCCCTCAAAAAGGGCGATCGCTGGCACTGCACGCGCCCGGAGAGTTTGGGCGGCAGGTGCGGAGTTGGGCCTTTGCCGGATGGAGCCTGCTGCCGTCCCATTCCCCGATGTCAGCCGGTTTTGAGCATTCGGGGAAAGCGGAACGCCTTCACCCGTTGGCTTTCTGTGCTCGCGTTCGGAGTTGTTCTTTTGCTCGTCTCAAGCCCGGGGGCACCGGACTTCATCTCACCGGGAGAACTCGCCTCTCACCACAATACAGCTGCCCTCTCGTGCTCGAACTGTCATTCAAACTTCGAGGGAGGGCCGGTAGCGTGGTTCCGAAAAGCGGTTGTTTTCAACCGAAATAAGGACGACAGCCCGCTTTGCCTTTCGTGTCACGTTCTCGGAGAGGAGAGCCAAAATCCGCATGGTTTATCCGAAAAAGACCTCACCGAGATCAGTCAACGGATCCGAAAACGAGCACTGCCGGAAAGCAAGCAGTCGGTTTTCTCCCTTTCTTCCCTTTTCAATTTGAATCCGGGAGATTCACAACAGCGAACTGTCGCATGTGTTGCTTGTCACCGTGAGCACCGCGGAAAGGATTTGAATCTGGCCGCTATGGATGACCAGCGTTGCCAATTTTGTCATACAAATAAGTACGCAAATTTTTCGGACGGCCACCCGGAGTTTTCAGGATTCCCATATGTTCGGAGAACCCACCTCATCTTTAGTCATTTCTCTCACTTGACCAAATACTTCAAAGGAGAGGCGAAGAACCAGGCTCCCACCACCTGTAAGAGTTGTCACGTTCCGGATCTCTCAGGAAATTCGATGGCGATTCGGGATTTCGAAACGACTTGTAACGCTTGCCATGGTTCGCAGATTTTGGGCGAGGGCCGGGCGGGAGTGAAGGGGATTCCTTTTTTCGTATTGCCCGGCCTTGACGTCGAAACTCTTCAGGAGGCGAATGTCGATATTGGAGAATGGCCTGAGGATGCAGAAGAAGAAATCACTCCGTTCATGCGCTTTCTTCTTTTGGCGAACCCCAAATTCAAAATGCTTGAAGCAGATCTCGGGGACGCTGATTTGCTTGATCTGGCAGACGCTGAGAAGGCGCAATTGGCCGCGGCGGGGAATCTCGCCTGGGCGGTGAAGGGCACATTATTCGAACTCGCTTCGAAGGGGCAGAAGGGTCTCAAAGAACAGTTGGAAAAAGCACTTGGAAGACCTCTGAGCGCTTTCGAGTTGTCGAGTTTGAGCGGTCTCCTTCCCATTGATGTGGTACGTTCGGCCCAAAGGTCCTGGTTGCCCAGGCTTTCTGCGGAAATGGCACGCCGATCGGAGAAGGATCTAATAGGGGAGGACGAAAAGAAGCAAGAAGAACCGGAAGGAGAAGAGAGAGAAGAAGAGGCGGAGGAAGCGCCTGCAGATGAGAAGACGAGCATCGCCGGTGGATGGTATGTACAAGATTACTCTTTATTTTACAAGCCATCTGGCCATAAGGATCTTTTTTTGGCGAGCTGGCTCAATTTGACCGGTGAAAGGAAACGGGCGGAGCCCTTGGAAGATGTCTATGGACAGATTTTCACCGCGTTATCGGATAGTAAATCGCCCGGTTTGTGTGGAAAGTGCCACAGCGTCGACGAGGAAAAAGATGGAAGTCTCAAGGTGAATTGGACGGAGAGGCGTCACGCTATAAATGTGAAGGGATTTGACCGTTACCGACATTCTCCCCATTTCAGTTTGTTGGACGAAAAAGGATGTCTTACCTGTCACATTATGAATTCCGACGCCGATTATCTCGGCAGCTTCAAGGATTTTGATCCGACCACCTTCGCGAGTAATTTTCAGGTTGTTCCCAAGGCAGTGTGTGACAACTGTCACACAACCGAGGGCGCGGTGAGCACCTGCCAAACCTGCCACAATTATCACATCGGTAAGACGACGCCGGCACAAATAAGTGCCCCGATGCAGATGCCGAGAGCCGCCCGTTAAGCGTGAAGGGGTTTCATGGATTATATTCTCGTCCTGAGATGCCCATTTTCCGATTGTTATTTTTTTTAGCAGGTGGGGCAATGCGATGGGGTGAGCCTTTGCCATTTTGCCTTGGGGCTACGAGAATAGTTTGAACCCACATTATGCGGCGGAACAGAGCAAAACGAGTCCGGAATCTTTGTAACCATATG
>CAZUHN010000097.1:0-11256 GCA_964620535.1 uncultured Nitrospinaceae bacterium
CCAAAGTAAATCGCCCTTTTTGAATTTCCTGGGCCGCCTGCAAGGCCTCTGGGGCGGGAATGGCCGCCTCGGCCTTCTCTATGAAGGTGAGTACATCCCCCATCCCGAGGATGCGTGAGGCCATCCGCTCAGGATGGAATTCTTCCACCTCATCGATCTTCTCGCCCACCCCCACCAATTTTATGGGCAATCCCGTCGCCGCCAGGAGGGAGAGGGCACCGCCGCCGCGCGCGTCCCCGTCGAGCTTCGTGAGAATAACCCCGGATAGGCCGACCGCCTCGTGGAACGTCTTCCCGAGGTTGACCGCTTCCTGTCCGGTCATCGCGTCCGCGACGAGGAGAACTTCATCCGGAGCAGCGGCCTCTTTCATTCTGCGGAGTTCCTCCATGAGCGGCTCATCCGCGTGCTGCCGCCCGGCGGTATCCACGATACAGTAGTCGAAATGCTCATGCTTCGCCCGCTCGATGGCCTCTTTCACGATGGCGACGGGATCTCCCATTCCATCGGAGTCAAAGCACTCGACCTCCGCCCGCTCTGCGAGCCGCTTCAATTGTGCGATCGCGGCGGGGCGCGCCACGTCCGCCGGTACGAGGAGGACGCGCGCGCCTTTCTTCCGGTGCAGGAGAGAGATCTTTGCGGAGGTCGTTGTCTTACCCGATCCTTGAAGGCCGGCAAGAAAATAAACCGTCACGCCGGAATCCGACCGGGCCAATGAAGCGTGGCGGCCGCCCATCAGCGTGGTGAGCCGTTCGTGGACAGCCTTGACCACCTGCTGGGACGGGTCCAAGTGGGCAGCTTGGGGGGAGCCGACCAACCTCTCGCGGAGTTGAGCGATGAAATCCTTGGCGACCTGGAAGTTTACGTCCGCCTCAAGAAGAGCGAAACGAATTTCCTTAAGGGCGCCGTCCACCTCTTTCTCGCCCAGGGTTCCCCGGCTCCGGAGATCCTTGAATACCTCGCCCAAACGCTCGCGCAACCCTCTGAACATCTCGAACCCCTTAACGGCCCACGCCCTGACCGGAGGGCGTCGGCTAGAGCCTCCCCCGCCGGCAGCCGTCGCCAAAAGTCCAAATAAAACGAATGTTTATAAGGACAACGGGTAAGATTGTCAACTCCCCGCGCCGAGCGCCTCGGAGGTCTTTTCACCCCGGATCCGGCGGATGGCCCGCCCGTAGTCGCTATCGCCGAAAACCGCGGAGCCAGCGACCAACACGTCCGCGCCCGCCTCCCGAATCCGTGCTGCGTTCTCGCCATCCACCCCTCCGTCCACTTCCAAGAGAATGGGAAGCCCCTTGGAATCGATCATTTTCCGCACGGCCTCCAGCCGCTCCAAGGAGGCGGGAAGAAACGCCTGACCGGCGAACCCCGGATTCACGCTCATGACGAGGACCATGTCCGCCTCTTCGAGAACGGGCACGATTTGTGAGATCTGCGTCCCAGGGTTGAGGGAAACGCCCACACCCAATCCGAGTGAGCGGATGGTTTGAAGGGTGCGGTGGATATGCCGGGGGGCCTCGATGTGGACGGTGAGGATGTCGGCCCCTGCCTCGGCGAAATCCTCCAGGTACCGATCCGGGTCGGCGATCATGAGGTGGACGTCAAGCACCATGCCCGGCGCCGACCGCCGCGCCGCCCTCACTCCGAGGGAGCCTACCGTGATGTTCGGTGCAAAATGGCCGTCCATTACGTCAAAGTGCAGCCAGTCGGCGCCCGCCGTGCAGACGGCTTCGATTTCCTCGCCCATCGCCTCGAACCGGCAAGCCAAAAGAGAGGGGGCGATGCGAATCGGGCCGGGGGCCATTTCGGGTTTGGGCATGGAGAATTATTCTCGTTTTCCTAGTGATCCTGCTCTTCGACAAGGACGCCGTCCAGGAAGATCCGCGCCCAAGTCCTTCCGCTCAATGGGATAAGATGATGAATCTCCTCGCCCGTGCTCACCTCACGGTCCAGCGAGTCGCGCTTTTCCCCATTCGTTTCGAGTTCGATCCGTATGTTGCGCCGGGGCCTTCCGATCGGGACCTTGTAGCGCAGGACGCTGAAATTGCCCACAAATTGATCCGACCCGCGGGCTACGTCCACGTTCACCCGGTGGCCGGCGAGGACGCGCTGGCCCGGCCGGGGCACCTGAGTAACAACGGTTCCCCGCATGGATCCCTCGCGGTCGATGTAACGCACCCTTCCGGCCGAAAGCCTGATTCGGCGCACAAGATTGAGAGCGACATTCACCGGCTCGCCGATCAGAGAGGGCATCGCGTAGGCTTGCTCGCGGGGGCCCTGGCTGACGAGGAAGGTCACCGGGTCACCACGCCGGACGGCCTCCCCCACCGGCGGCCAAAGGCCGAGCACTTCGTCGACAGGCCGGTCCGGATCGAACAACCGGCCCACCGCTCCGACTCGAAGGCCCTTAATGCGGATGAGGGTCTCGGCGCGACTCAAGTTCTCGCCCACAACTTGTGGGATTTCCACTTCGCGTGAACCGCTGCTCAGCACAAGCGAAACGGTTCGGCCCACCCGAATCCGTCTCCCCCCCGGAGGGGACTGGCTTA
The DNA here is from genome assembly GCA_964620535.1 of uncultured Nitrospinaceae bacterium. Taxonomy (GTDB): domain Bacteria; phylum UBA8248; class UBA8248; order UBA8248; family UBA8248; genus CAZUHN01. Next base: position 2,547 of record CAZUHN010000097.1, read on the forward strand.
CCACATGGTTCACGGAAACCTCGTCGCTAAAAACGCGCCCCGCCACCCGAAGCGGGATTTCGCGCTCCCCCAAGAGATCGAGTGCCTTAACGACACCCATGCCCTCGACCTGCGGGAGAAAAACTCCCTGACCACCATGATAGATATAAAGGGTGGCAAGGCCGCTAACAACCCCCACGAACACAGGTGCCGCAATCACGATCAAAACTTTCACAATAGTACGAATCATCGGCACTAACCCTCGCGCCGCCAGGCGGCAGCGAAAAAACCGTCTAAACTTTCTCCCGCTTCGGGGAGGATTCGGAGCGCACCGTCCTTTCCGACAAAGCGACGCGCGAGGGGAGGAAGATTTCCCTCTCCGCCCTCAGCCACGAATCCTGCCGTCCCAAAAGCGGCGACCACCTCCTCGGTCTCTTCTGGCTCATTGCTGCAGACCGCGTACACGAGCCGTCCGCCCGGGCGGACGGCCTGGGCGGCGCCGGCGAGTAAATCAATTTGGGCCTTTCGGTGCCGCGGCATATCCGCCCCCCGCAAACGCCACCTCGCATCCGGATGCCGGCGGAAAACCCCCAATCCAGAGCAGGGCGCGTCTACGAGCACAACGTCGAAAACATCCCGGAACGGGGGCTTTCCTGCATCCATCGCCAGCAAGCGGATGGGCGCTGAAATTCTAGCACAGTTCTCCCGGACCCGTCCGAGACGAGTAAAGGACAGATCCCCCGCGGCTACGAATCCCCCCTCTCCGGCCATCCAAGAAAGTACGGCCGACTTCCCCCCCGGCGCGGCGCACGCGTCCAGCGCACGATCTCCCGAAACCGCCCCGGCGAAGCGCGAAACGAGAGCCGCCGCCTCGTCCTGGACGACAAACGCCCCCTGCCTGAAGGATGCCGTCTCGGTGAGGGGAACCCCCAAGGCAGCCACGCGAAGGCAATCGGGCTCTACATTCCCAGGCGCCGTGGTTACACCGTCGGTCGCCAGCGACAGCGCCAGCTCCTCCGCGCCTGCCCGGGCCGGATTCGCGCGCAGCACCAGGGGTCCTTCGCGATTGTTCGCCTCGCAGCGCGCCCGCGCACGCTCCTCCCCCAGGGCGGCAATCCACCGCCGGACGATCCACCGGGGATGGGACTCCCAAACCACGAGGCGCTCCTCAATCCTTTCCGGCGGTGTAAAGCCTTCCGAGGCCGTCTTGCGTAGAACCGCGTTGACGAGACCCTTCCCCTTGTGGCCCTCCGATCGGCCGACAAGCGTGACGGAAGTGTCCACCGCCCCGTGGGCGGGAACCCGGTCCAGAAAGAGAAGTTGATAAGTGCCCAGCCGCAGCGACGCCCGCGCCGACTGCGAGAGCCGGGCGGGAGGCTCGAGGAGAAACCGGCCATAGGCCGCGTCCAGACGGTTCCGCCAGCGGAGGACACCGTAGACGAGCTCGCGGAGAAAAGCGCGGTCGCGCCCATCGAAGGCGTCATCCGTAAACCGTGAGACGAGACTTTCGGCAGGGCCGGGGGAGCAGTCGTAGTGAAGAAGAGCCGCGTGGGCCGCGATCCGGACAGGGTCCGCCCCAGAAGGTGAAAGGCCGGAGGACCGCTTCCTCCCGCGAGGTGCGATCTCCCGCGCGCCGCCGGATCTTCCCAATCTCCCCCCGGATGCCGGGCTCACCTCGCCGCTCCCAGGCGCGTGCGCGGCGGTAGCGAACGCCCTTGGAGAAAGGCGTTCGCAGGCATACGCTTTCCCCCGGGCGTCTGGACCTCAAGAAGGAGGAGGTCCCCCCTTCCTGTCCGCACCCGGACCCCGGCGCCCTCGGCTGAATCGGCAGGGCCCAATACCTCTCCGGGTGTGGCCGGCCGCTCCGGCTCCTCCTCCAGGAGAAGGGCATGCCAAATGCGAACCGGCCCGCCACGAATTCCCGGCCAAGGGGTTTCGGCGACGGGCCAAGGACGAAGCCCGCGTACGCGCCGATCAATCTCTTCCGCCGGGCGAGACCAATCGATCGGGGCCTCTTTTTTCGAAAGCTTGTTCGCGTAGGTGACACGGGATTCGTCTTGGAGCTCTCCTTCCGCATTTTCGGCGCAATCGAGCCGGCCGAGGGTCTCGATGAGCAAAGAAGCTCCGAGGAGGGCGAGGCGCTCGTGGAGGACCTCTGTAGTTTCGCGCGGGCCGACCGGCACGGCCGCTCGGCACAGGACGGGCCCCGCATCCAACTCGGGGACAACCTGCATGATGCTCACCCCTTGCTCCCGATCCCCGGCGATGAGGGCCCGCTGGATCGGAGCCGCCCCCCGCCATCTCGGGAGCAGAGAGGCGTGCACGTTCAGCACCCCTCGTTTCGGCAACGAGATCAGTTTGCGGGAGAGAATCTGTCCGTACGCCACCACCACGGCCACCTCCGGGGAAAAAGGGGCGATGTCGGCCGCTCGAACCTGATCGGGCTGGCGCACCTCAAGGCCCAACTCGAGCCCGCGCACCTTTACCGGGGGCGGCGATATCCGCCGGCCGCGGCCGGCGGGGCGGTCGGGCTGGGTGAAAACGGCGGAAATCTCGAATGGCCCCGCGGCGATCGCTTCAAGTGAGGGCACGGCAAACGCCGGGGAACCGAGGAAAACGACGCGCATGAAAGTACCTCAGGGCCTCGTCCTTTTCTCCCAAGCGGGAAAAGGATTTTCCCTTGTGGATCAAACAGGGCGGAAGGGTCAATTGGACGGGAAAATATTAAAACCGGAAAGGGGGAAAGGGAAGAGCAAAAGGCAAATCATCGGGCGGGTGCGGCTTTCGCCTGTTTTTTCAGCCGGCGCTTGATGAGGTCCCTCTTGACGCGGCTCAGACGGTCGAGGAGAAGCTTGCCGTCCAGATGATCGATTTCATGCTGGAGGACGCGGGAGAGCATCTCCTGTGCGTCGAGGACGACCTCCTTACCCTCCCGGTTTAATGCGCGCACGCGCACGCGCCCGAATCGGCGGACGCGCTCGGTGACATCCGGAAGCGATAGGCAGCCCTCCTCTTCGAACTGTTCCCCCTCGGATTCAAGTATCTCGGGATTGATGAGGACGTGAAGATGCCCTTTTTCCCGGCCAATCGAGAGATCCACGGCGATAAGCCGCACCGCCTCTCCCAGTTGAGGAGCGGCAAGCCCCACGCCGGGCGCTGCATACATCGTCTCCACCATTTCGTCCGCAAGCTCCCGGGCCCAGCCGTCGATTTCTGCGATCGGCTTACATTTTTTTCGAAGGAATGGATCAGGATAGGTGCGGATGGTCCAGTTCGCCACAAGGAGCCCCAAAACAAGAGCAATTGAAATACAAACAGCTGGCCGTTACCCCTCCCCCCCGCAAAGTTCGACCGCCACCCGTACGCAGAGTGCCTGAAGGAAACCCCGGCCCAGCAAAAACCGAATAATCCGATCCCGGGACCGTGAATCCTTTTCGCCGCCTCCCCCCCGCAGGCGCTTCCGGGCGGCGAGCCGGGCGAATTCCTCTTCCGAACCCTCGAGAAAAAACTCATCCAGAACGGTTTCGAGAAGGGGGGGAACAATCCCCTTTCCCCTCAGTTCCATCGCCAGCCGGCGGCGGCCCATGGGGTGCTCCCCCATGCGATGGCGGGCCCAGTTGCGCACAGCCACCTCATCATTCAGATACCCGATTTCGGTAAACCGGTCCAGAAGGGGATCGACAATATCGGCGGGGTATCCCCGCGCCCTCAGTTTGCGCCAGAGTTCGGCGCGGGTGTGGGATCGATGGGACAGCATCCGGATCGCGGAGGCTTCCACCCGCTCCGCGGCCGGTTTGGCTGCCCCGCTTTTCTGTGAAGTTTCCACAACCCCGCCTATGGGAAAAGGATTCCAGAAATGGCAGGCCGGGGATGGCCTGTCCCGGCCCTATCCCGGTGTGGCGGTCTTGGCGACAAGCTGGGGCTTCTCCTCCCCCGCGAGGGGCGGTCCGGCGCTGATGCCGAGATCGGCGCGAACCCGACCTTCAATCTCAGCGAAAAGGCCGGGGGTCTCGCGCAGAAACCGTTTCACGTTCTCTCGGCCCTGGCCGATCCGCTCGTCGCCGAAGGAGTACCAGGCGCCCGTCTTGGCGACCACGCCTTGGTCCACCGCGAGGTCGAGCACGTCCCCTTCGAGCGATATACCGGCGCCGAACATGATGTCGAACTCGGCGGTGCGGAAGGGGGGTGAAAGCTTGTTCTTCACCACCCGGACGCGGGTGCGGTTGCCCACGTTCGCGTCCCCCTCCTTAATGGAGGCGACGCGGCGGATATCGAGGCGGACCGAGGCGTAGAACTTGAGAGCGTTCCCCCCCGAGGTGGTCTCGGGGTTGCCGAACATAACGCCGATTTTCATGCGAATCTGGTTGATGAAGATGAAACAGGCGTTGCTTTTGTGAACCACCCCCGTCAGCTTCCGGAGGGCCTGGCTCATCAGGCGGGCCTGGAGGCCGACATGGTGATCCCCCATCTCCCCTTCGAGCTCGGCCCTGGGAACGAGGGCGGCTACCGAGTCGATGACGATCAAGTCCACCCCTCCGCTGCTGGTGAGAATTTCGGCGATCTCGAGGGCCTGTTCCCCGGTATCGGGTTGGGAAACGAGCAAGCTGTCGGTCTGGACGCCGAGAGCTTTGGCGTAGATGGGATCGAGAGCGTGTTCGGCGTCGATGAAAGCGGCCACCCCCCCCCGCTTCTGGGCCTGGGCGGCCGCATGCAGGGCGATGGTCGTTTTCCCGGAGGATTCGGGACCGAAGATCTCCACGATCCGCCCGCGGGGCAGACCTCCGGTTCCGAGGGCGGCGTCCAAGGAAACCGAACCCGTCGAGAAAGTTGGAATAGGACCCATCTCCGGACCGTCTCCCAAGCGCATGATGGAGCCTTTGCCGAACTGGCGGTTGATGTGGGTGAAGGCCATGTCGAGCGCTTTACCGCGGCGGTCCTTCTCCTTCGGATCTACCGGTGAAATGTGCGGGGATCCGCTCTTGCTGCTCATCAATCTGGCTCCTTGTGGGTGTTGATCGCAACGGCGCGGGCGGGACGCGATCAATGTAGGGGATCTTCCTTCGGAGCCGCAACGCCTCTCGTAGAAACGAAGCGCCAGCCCCCGGACAGTGACCTGCGCCTGAAAAGACCGTCTTTGAAAAGGAGGGAGACAGTCCGGGCTCCGGCCATGTTTCGTTATATATACGCCAAATATAATTCGAAAGTCAAGCTGTCAATTATCCTTTTTGCAACCTCGATTCTTTTGTCTTACACCTCTAATAATTCCCTATTTATCGGATATCTGTCCATTTTCGTTAGGGGCTTTCTCTCGTCCGGATCCAACGGCCGGATCGGTTCCCAACGCAAGGAGGGCGAAATCCGGCCCTCCTCCCGGCGTGCGAAAACCGCCGGGAAGGGAGGGAAATATGAGTATCTGGAATTTGGGGTAAGGATTATTCCGCCGTGTTTTATTGTTACCAGAAACAGACCGGGAATTCGCGGGTTGCCTCCAAGCAGGAGGGACCTTTCCCTCTGTTCAATAAAACAGACCCTGGCAAGGGAATCCACATGAGCGCGCAGCCGACGGATCAAGCCACCGGAATGGTCGGCGAAAACTCCAATATTTATATTGACCTATCCAATCGCCGCCCGGTGGAGGGGGGTGTGATTCGCGCCCTCCGGCGTGAGCTCACTCTGGAAGAGGACCGCCTCGGTCACGGATAAAACGATCGGGGCCTTGAGCCATCTGCCCTCGGCCGCTTCAAGATCCCCTTCCAGGCCCGGAGGGGCCACCCCTTTCACCCGGCGCCGCGCCAGGGTGAGGTGGGGGTGGAAGGTTCTCTCCTCCGACGGGAAGCCGGACATGAGGAATGCCTCAGAGATCGCACCGGCCAGATTCGAAAGCATCTCCGGCGTTTTTTTAAGCCCTACCCAAAAGACATTCGGCTTTTTCAGCGAGGGGAACGTGCCCAGCCGGTCAAAGTGAAGCTCGAACGGCTTCACCATGGCCGCGGCGGCGGCGAGGGCGCTTCCGGCGGCCTCAGCCTGCCGCTCATCGATCTCTTCGAAAAAACGCAGAGTCAGGTGGACGTTCTTGGGCAAGATCCAGTGGGACTGTGAGAGGGTCGACAGATCCCTGAGATTGTTCTGCAACGATCCAACAGATTCTTCCAACTCCTTCGGCAAAGGTATCGCCAGGAAAGCGCGCAACGGATTCCCTTACCCTTTCTCCCCCAAGATGGCCTCCCGAAGCATCGTAAGTGCCGCCTCTGCTGTTTGTTCTTTCACCTCTTGCCGGCCGCCTTCGAAAACGAAATGCCGGCAGATCAAGCCGCTCGGATGGGATACAGCCATGTACACCGTCCCGACCGGCTTGCCCGGAACTCCCCCCCCAGGACCTGCGATGCCCGTTACGGAGAGACCCAACTCGCAGTTAGCCGTCTTCCGGACACCATCGGCCATCGCGCGGGCGCAGGGTTCGCTGACAGCGCCGTGCTCAATCAGTATTTTCTCCGGAACTCCGAGATGTTCTGCCTTTGCATCGTTGCTGTAGGTGATAAAACCGCACTCAAAGAAGTTTGAGCTCCCGGGAACATTCGTGATGCGGTGGGCGATTAAACCGCCGGTGCAACTCTCAGCCGTAGCGAGATGCCATTCCTTGCCCATGAGATAAGGACCCAGCCACTCTTCCGGTGTTTCTCCCATGAATTTTCCCGCTTCAGAGAAGGCCCCAACCACGGGCCCCCGCCAGAGCAAACCAGCCGAGCGCCCCAGCCGCGACGTCGTCCGCCACAACTCCCCATCCTCCCGGCAAAGCCTCCAAGCGGTGCATCGGCTTCGCTATGTCGATTACACGGAAGGCGAGAAACCCTGCAAGAAGATGGCTTCCCGTAGGAGGTATGAGCAGCAAGCAGAGGAGTTGTCCCGTCAGCTCATCCGCCACGATTTCGCCAGGGTCTATCTTCCCGGAATCGCACTCCACGATACCGGCCGACCATACGGCCGCCGCGGCCGCTATTGGAAATACCGCCACCGGAACGAACCATCCTCCCTGATAGAGGAACCAGTACAGGGCAACGCCCGCCGCCGAGCCCGCCGTTCCGGGCGCCAAGGGCATCCGCCCCAATCCGAAAAGGGTGGCCACATACCAGGCGGCCGAACCCGCCTTGCCCGATCCGCTCAGGTTGGAATTCCCTCCACCGGATCAGACCCGCCCCGGGATGCACCGATAGAGGCGAATCAAACCCTGGCTTTCACCCGCCTGTCGCTCAAAAGGGCCGCCGCAAACTCGCGGGCCCAGCGGTCCGCCTCGATAACAGAATCGAGGTCATCGGCGGATTTTACCGTATGGGCTTCGAGAGTTTCGCCCACAACGGCGGGGATGTCCATGAAGCCAGCGCCTCCATTCAAAAAAGAGGCTACGGCCATTTCGTTTGCAGAATTGAGAACAGCCGGCGCAGTCCCTTCCGATCGAAGTGCTTTTTTTGCATGAGCAAGACAAGGAAAACGCACCGTGTCCGGCTCCTCAAATGTGAGATTACCAATATGGGCGAGATCAAGTCCGGGTACCTGGTTCGTTATCCGCTCCGGGTGGCTGAGGGCCTGGGCAATGGGAAGGCGCATATCGGGCACGCTCAGCTGGGCGAGGAAAGTGCCATCGACGAATTCGATCAGCGCGTGGATTATGCTTTGCGGATGAACGATAACGTCAAGGCGAGCGGATTCGAGTCCAAAAAGCCATCGTGCCTCGATTAACTCAAGTCCCTTGTTCATCATCGTGGCTGAGTCGACCGAAATTTTCGGCCCCATTTTCCAGTTCGGATGCCGCAACGCTACCCGCGGGGAGACCTTTTCGAGCCCATCACTGGAGACGGCTCGAAATGGCCCTCCAGAGGCGGTGAGGACGATCCGATTTAATTCGCTGGCGGATCGACCGGCGAGAGCCTGTTTGACGGCTGCGTGCTCGCTGTCGACGGGAAGGATGGCGGCCCCTTTTTTTCGAGCGAGATTGGTGACAAGCTCGCCCGCCATGACGAGTACTTCTTTGTTCGCAAGGGCCACATCCGAACCGGATTCAATGGCATCGAGGGTCGGAAAAAGACCAGCGGCGCCGACGAGGGCGGACACCACGATATCGGCGCCCATCCCGGCCGCCACCTCGCGCAGGCCCTCCTCCCCGCTCAACACGGAAGTCCCATTCGGAACTTCGCTGCGAAGCCGGAGTGCCTCCCCGGGATCGGAAACAGACACGAGCGGTGGAGAAAATTCTCTAACCTGTTCCGCCAGGCGTTTCCAATTCCGTCCACCCGCAAGGGCCACCACCGTGAAGCGCTCGGGATTGTCCGCAATAATCCGAAGGGTGTTCTCCCCGATTGAGCCTGTAGAGCCTAGTATGGCAATACGCCTATGCATGAATAATCCTAGGGGGATGCCAATTGGGCTGCAAACCAATAAGAGAAATAATAAAACGGAGCGCCAGCGAGGAGCAATCCGTCGATCCGGTCGAGAAATCCGCCATGGCCGGGGATTAAACTGCTCGCCTCCTTTGCCCCTGCAGCCCGCTTCACCATGGATTCGCAGAGGTCTCCTATCTGGGCGAAAACGCTCAGTAAAATCGCCACAGGAACCGCGAGAGCGGGGGCTACGCCGGGTATTTCCAGCCATACGGAAAGGGCGAGTCCCACCCCCCCTGAGGCGATGATGCCGCCAACCGCGCCGATGACCGTTTTGCCCGGGCTCAGGGCGGGGGCGA
>CAZUHN010000098.1:0-16984 GCA_964620535.1 uncultured Nitrospinaceae bacterium
TAATTCGGTGGGGCCGCTGGAGGGATATTCGCATGGCCCAGCGGTATGTTGACGTGCATGGCGCCTCGAACGCCACACAAAACGCCACACTCGCCGATTCTGCGGCGGTGTAGCTTGCCTTCGCCCGCGCCCGAGAACCGCAAGCATTTGATTCTTAATGGTGCCGGAGAAGGGACTTGAACCCCCACGACCCGAAGGCCACTAGACCCTGAATCTAGCGCGTCTACCAATTCCGCCACTCCGGCGGGAGGAAGCAAATCCGTATATATGGAAGGGCGGTGGCCGTTGTCAAGGTTGTGGCCCGTCCTGTAGGTTACGCTTTTCGCGACATTACCGAATGCGAGGCGAAGGATGGGCGGGAGCGGGAAATCGCCCGTGAGGCTTTTGCTGTACACCCGGGGGCAATGCCCCCTCTGCGAGGAGGCCAAAGCCGAGGTGAGGACCCTTTTCGGAACCGATCTCCCGATAGAGGAAATCGACGTGGACGCCGATCCGCAACTCGCCGAGAAGTACGGCGAGGAGGTTCCCGTCGGCTTCCTGGGAGGAGAAAAGGCCTTCAAATACCGCGTGGACCGAAGGCGTCTTCGGCGCCTCTACCGGCAGGCGCTCCGGGAGAGCTGAACCCTCTTGGCACTCATCGTCTACTTCGGTTCGGTGGTCCTCATCTCCCTGTCGGGGGTGATGGCGCCGGGGCCGATCACCGCCCTCTCCCTCGCCCGCGGGCGGAAGGAGCCCTTCGCCGGTTTTTGGATCAACGTGGGTCACTCCGCCGTGGAGTTTCCTTTCATCCTCACCCTCTACGCGGGAATGGCCCCCTTCATCCGCCTCCCCGGATTTCAGCGCGGCGTATCCATTTTGGGCGGCCTTGTTCTCCTCTGTCTGGGGCGGGGCATGCTTCGGCCAGCCGCCAAATTCGAGGGCGCGGCGCAGCGCGAAAAACTTTGGAACAGTCACATCCTCGCCGGAGTCGCTTTGACGCTCTTCAACCCCTATTGGTTCATTTGGTGGTTCACCATCGGGGTCGGCCTGGTGGCCCGCGCCCGGGCCTTCGACGCTTTCTCCGTAGTGGCCCTCATGGGAGCCCTCCACGTGAGCTGCGACCTCGTCTGGGGAACTTTTCTCTCTTGGACGGCGCACCGGAGTGAAAGGGTACTCCACCAGAAAAGCTGGCGGCGCATCGAACTGGGCTGCGGCGGGGTCCTGATCCTTTTCGGAGGGATCTTTCTCTACCAGGGGCTGTGGGGCGCTTGAGTCAACCGGGGTTCGACTCCGGCTCGAGGCGCCGCCTCCCCTCTTCCACATCGACCCGGATCTGGGCGAGGAGGGCTTCGGGAGACAGAAACTTCCTCTCTTCCCGCAGGCGGGAGACGAACTCCACCCGCAACTTCCGCCCGTAGAGGTCGCCACCACCCTCCAGTAAATGGGCCTCCACCGTCAAGCCATTCCCGCCAAAGGTGGGCCGATCCCCGATGTTCGTCACCGCCGGAAGCCGCCGGCCTTCCTTTCCGTCAAGCTGCGCCCAGCAGGCGTAAACACCTTTCGCCGGAACGAGGATGGGAGGATAGTCGAGGTTGGCCGTTGGGATCCCGATTTTCCGTCCCCGCCCTTCCCCTCGAACGACCTCCCCTTCCAGCAGGTGGCACCGTCCAAGCAGCTTCGCAGCCTCTTCGACCATTCCTTCTCCCAACCGCCTGCGGATATCCGAGCTACTCACCCGCTCGTCTCCGAAAAATTGCGGCTCGATGATCCGGACCTCGAATACCCTCTGCGCGCCCGCCTCCTGGAGAAGGTTTACATCCCCGGCCCGACCCTTTCCGAAGCGGAAGTTGTACCCCACCACCACGACCTCCGCCCGGGCGCCTTTGCGGACGATCCGGTGGATGAATTCCTCCGCGGCCATTCCGGCAAGCTCCCGGGTGAAGGGTTGAACGACGGCGGCGTCCACCTCGCACTCCTCCAAGCGGGCGAGCTTTTCCTCGAGAGTGGTCATGAAGGAAGGACAACGCTCAGGCGCGACAACGGAGAGCGGGTGCGGCTCAAAGGTGAGGACGGCGCACCGTCCTCCCCGCCGATCCGCCTCCTCGCGAATTAGGCGGCATATCTGCCGATGGGCGAGATGCACCCCGTCGAAATTCCCGATTGTCAGAACGGCCGGATGGCGGCCCGGGAGAATGGATTCAACGCCTCTGCAAACATCCACTGGCTGTACACCTCTAAACAAACCGTTAGAATGGCGAGAGGGGATTCTTTGCGCGGCCCCCAGGAGCAAGCTTATTATCTATCAGACAAGGCCGCCCGGCCGCAACGGAATTCGTTGCGCATTCCTCTTCCTTGGGATTACCATACCGGGACAATTCGCCTATATTGTGTGAAATGCGGAACCTCCTTCGTCTAATCCGAAGGGAGTTTAGTGTCAGCGGGCGGCGACGGAAAATCCCGCCCCGGCTTACTTTTTGGCCCAAATAGATGAAAGCAGCCTTTATGAAACCGATTATTTCGCCGAAACTGTTTGTTCCTTTTTGCCTCTCCCTGTGGATGGCGCTGTCCTCGGGTCCGCGCCAAGTCGTTGCCGCCGCCCCCGAAACCTCGGTCCCAACGCTCTACTTCACCCGGCCAAGCGGGGAGGTCCCGCCGCCGGGTGTGGAGGGGCCTCGGCTGCGCCTTTCCGTCCGCGAAGCCGTGAGCCTGGCCCTCGCCCGCAACTTCGACATCACCATCGAGGCCTTCACCCCCAACATCCACGAAAGAGACCTCATTCGGGAAGAAGCCGATTTCGATCCGACGATCATCTCGTCCTTCGAGACCCAGAAGTCCGAACTTGATACAGCGAGCGACCTGACCACCGGGGGGCAGCAGCAGGTAACGAGCCGGCAGGTGGCTAGCATCGGCCTGGCGAAAAAAACCATCACCGGCGCCGACCTTTCGCTCGCCTTCGAGAGTGTCCGCCTGTCCTCCAACTCGAGATTCAACCAGTTCGATCCGAGCCACAAAACCGCCCTCACCTTCACTATCACACAACCTCTCCTCAAAAACTTCGGAATCGACCTGAACAAAACGGATATCCGCGTCGCCACCGCCAATCGAGATCAGGCCCTCAAAAATTACGAAACGAGAGTGCTCCAGGTGGTGGACCAGGTGGAACAGACTTATTGGGACCTCGTATTCGCCACCGCCGATCTTGATTTCCGGAAAAAGTCCCTCGACCTTGCAAAGGATCTCCTGCGCCGGAACCGTATCCAGGTAGAGGTCGGAACCCTCGCCCCCATCGAAATCCTGGAGGCGGAGGCAACCGTCGCACAGCGGGAAGAAAATGTGATCATCGGCGAGCGGAACGTGAAGGACCGCGAAGACGCACTGAAGCTCATCCTCAACATCACGGATAATGTGCCCTCCTGGAGGCTCGCCATCAGCCCGACCGAAAAGGCGACCTTCCTCCCGATCCGCCTCGATGAAATGCAGATGACCCTCGACGCCTTGCGGAGAAGGGCAGATATCGAGCGCGCCCGCATTGAGGTAGATAAACAGGAACTTCTCCTCAAAAGGGCGCGCCAGAATCTTCTCCCCCAACTCGACCTTTCTGCGAGTGCTTCGAGCAACCCCACGCAGAACAACTTGACCAACTCCCTGGATCGGCTTTCATCGAACAAGAGCTATTCGGTTTCCGGCGCGCTCAACTTCCGGATTCCGCTCGGCAACCGCCAGGCGAAATCCGACCTCGAGCGGGCCCGCCTCCAGACCCTCCAGTCCCTCGCCTCCTTCAACCAGCTCGAGCAGTCGATCATCGAAGAGGTGCGCCGTGCTATCCGCCGCAACCGCACCGACCAAAAACGCATCGACGCCAGCCGAATCTCCCGGCGTCTGGCTGAAGAGCGGCTTGCCGCACAGGAGAAAAAATTCCGCGTGGGCCTGTCGACGAGCCGTGACATCCTCGAGGACCAGGAAAGCCTCGCCAATGCCCTCACCAACGAAACCCAAGCCCTCGTCGACTACAACAAGAGCCTGGCGACGCTGGGCCGCGTGTCCTACTCGAGCTTCGAGCGACTACGCATCCGCCTGGAGGACCCCCGCAACCGGGCACCGGAGCCCAAACCTTGACGGAAGAGCGAGTTTTGGGGGTGGATTACGGAGAAAAATGGGTGGGGCTCTCCCTGAGCGATCCACTCGGCTTCACCGCCCAGCCTCTGGTGAGCCTTCCGAGAAAGAACGACGGGCAAATCGCTTCCGAGCTGGAGAACATCGCCCGCGAGCACGAAGTAAAACGATTGGTCGTGGGTCTGCCCCTCAAGCTCTCGGGAGCCGACTCCGCCCGCACCCGGCGAACGCGCCTGTTCATCAAGCATCTTCGCCGCCACCTCAAAATGCCGGTGGAAAAATGGGACGAGCGCTTGAGCACCACGGAGGCTGAGCGCGCCTTGCGCGATATGGCGCTCTCCAGCCAGCGGCGCAAAGCCATGCGGGATGTCACCGCTGCCCAGATCATCCTCCAGGGCTACTTGGATCGGCGCCGTATCGAGTCGCCGGAACCGGCATGAGCCCGGAAACGTCTCCTCCTCCGGACGTTCCCGCAAACAAGCCGAAAGCATCCCCCCCCCGCACCAAGTTCTACCGGCTTGCCCTGGCCAGCCTCCTCATCCTCTTCCTGGGGGCCGCGGGCGGCTATCTCTATTTGGAGCGTGAATTCGCTACTCCTGCCGAGGAGGGCGAGGCCACTCCTGTTCTCCTCCAAGTGCGCCCCGGGATGGGTTTGGAGCGGATTGCGCACGCCCTTTGGGAAAAAAACTTAATCAAAAAACCTACCCTTTTCATCTACCAGGTTCGCCTCCGAGGCGGGGCAAAACGCCTTCACGCGGGCTATTACGCATTCCGCCCCTCGATGTCCCCCCGCGAGATTTACCGAGACATCGTCGAAGGGCGAAGGGTCGAACGCACCATCACCATCCCGGAGGGGTACAACCTGCGGGAGCTGGCGCACGTCATTGAAGATTCCGGCCTCGCCGAATACGGCGAGATCATCGCCCTGGCGCACACTGCCGAGTTCCTCTCCACCCTCCGGGTTGGGGCCTCCTCGGCCGAAGGCTATCTCTTCCCGGACACCTACCGCTTCCCTCTAGGGATGCCGGCCCGTAAGATTTTGAAAATCCTGGTGGATACGTTGAAACGCAAACTCGACGACAAACTTCGCCGCCGGGCGGCCGAGCTCGGCTTCACCATCCACGAAGTGCTCACCCTCGCCTCCATCGTGGAGAAGGAAACCTCCCTCGACGGGGAGCGCCCCCTCATCGCATCCGTGTTCCTGAACCGGCTGCGCCGAAACATGCGCCTTCAGAGCGACCCCACCGTCATCTACGCCCTCCCGAATTTCGACGGGAACCTTCGCAAGCGCGACCTCTCCTACGATTCTCCCTACAATACTTACCTCTACAAAGGGCTCCCGCCGACCCCCATCACCAGCCCCGGGCTCGCCTCCATCCGCGCCGTTCTCTACCCGGCAGACCAGAACTACCTCTACTTCGTTGCAACCCAGGAAGGCGGCCATAAATTCTCGCGTACCTACCAGGAACACCGGGCCGCCGTGGCCCGCTACCAACTGAATCGGAAAGGAAAGGTTGACCCAAAATCCCCCTAATGGCATGATTTATCAATTAATAATCGCCCCTTGGCGAAAGGGATACTGGAGAAAACCCTGCTCGACCCCACTTCTGGCTCTCGCCCAGAAATGACAAAACCTGGCAAGCCACCCTTCGCCCGGGCGGAGCGTTGAGTCTATGGCAACAAATCTCTTGCTCGTAGACGAAAACCCGATTATCCAGCGCGTCGTCGAACTCACCTTCGAGGATCAAGACGTATTCGTCTACTCCGCCACCGACCCGGAAGAAGCTCTGGCCCTCGCGCGAAACCTGAATCCCGACATTGTTGTGGCCAGTGGAAAAATGAAGGGAAGCGAGGAGCTAGAATTCTGCCGAAAGCTGAACTCTGACGCCAACCTGACGAACATCCCCGTTTTGGTGCTCTCAAGTGCGCAAGAGGGGCCGAGCGAAAGCGAAGCAATGACGGCCGGCGCCGTGGGCGTTCTCAACAAGCCCTTCCCCCCGGAAGCGCTGCTCGCGGAAGTCAACCGCGCCCTTTCGGCGAAGGTCTCGCCACCCCAAGAGACAGGAGATGCCGCGGCTGTAGACAAACCGGCCGCGGAACAAGAACCGAACGAAAACATCCTTCTTGCCCCGGATGAAATAGAAACGGGGGAGGCGGAGGAAGAATTGCTGGCGGCGTTCCCACTCGAAGAGATGGAACAGGAAAAGCTCCTCCGCGAGGCGGAGAGTCTCCTTGAAGACATCGACAATCTTCCCGATGAGAAAAATGTCGAGTCCTTGGAATCAGATGTCACGGAGACGGCCGCCGAATCCCCCTCCGTTCCCCAGACCGCTCCGGCGCGCAACGCCCTTTTCGGAGAGAGTTTTGACGAGGAGGAAAAAGACGAAACCCAAATGTCCAAATCGCCCGACACCTCCCTGGCCTTCGACCCCGGCGTTGAGCTCGAGGCGGCCATTCCGTCCGCGGAACCCTCCTCCACGGAAGGATCTCCGGGCGAGGCTTCCTTGGAATACCTCGACATCGATGTGCTCGAGGCCGAACTCGAAGGCGTCGCTCCGGCAAAAATCGCCGCCGCCGAGCCCGAGACTCCCCCCACAAAGGGCCTCGACCTGGAAAGCGATCTGGAAGCCACGGTCGCTGGCAAGGTACCCGATGAACAGGATGTCTACTTCGACACCGCGACCAAGCTTCAAGGGCTACCGCCCGAAGATCCTGAGGATGCCTCCCAGGAGAAACTCGACATTGACGCAATCGAAAGAGAGTTGGAAGACGCTGCAAAGGGCTGGGGCTTGGACCTCGACATTGATGGCGATCCGGAGGGCGTACCGACCTCCGCCGCCGAAGACCTGGGCATGGAATTGGAGCCGGAAAGAATACCCGAATCAGCCGCCGAATTGGAAATCGATCTCGACATCGAAGAAGAGGCCGAGACACCCCTTGCGCTGGAAGATGCCGCCCCCCCCGAGGTGATCGAGGTGGAGGCTGAACCCATCGAGGAACTGGGCCTCGACCTTGAGAGCGAGATCTCACTCCCTCAGGAGGACACGGCGGCCCCCGCCCCTCCGGTCGATGCGAAAACCCCGGATGAGACTGCCCGGGAGGCACCCACAAAGGATATCGGAATCGGCGAAGATGCCTTGAGATCGCTCACGGAGAAGAAATTGGAACGGGCAGTCGAAGCCCTCGTCCCCAGTCTTGTCCACCGCATCGAGACCCTCGTCGCAGAGATGATCCCTTCTATCGCGGAAAAGATCATCGTTCGAGAAATCGAAAGACTCAAGCGCGGAGAATGATTTTTTGTTAGGCCCTCGTTTCGATCCCAAGGCGATCGAAGATCGCTGGTATGCCTTTTGGGAGGAGAAAGGATTTTTTCACGCCGAAGGAGGCGAAACCCGGCCGTCCTATTCGGTGGTGATACCCCCTCCGAACGTCACCGGATCCCTTCATATGGGCCATGCGCTCAACAACACCATCCAGGATATTCTCGTCCGCTGGAAGCGAATGAGCGGACACAACGTCTGCTGGATTCCGGGAACCGACCATGCGGGAATCGCCACCCAAAACATCGTGGAGCGGCAGCTCGCCTCTGAAGGGCTTTCGCGCGATTCGCTGGGCCGGGAAGCCTTCGTGGAGCGGGTTTGGAAATGGAAGGAGGAGAGCGGAGGCGTCATCATCAATCAGCTCCGGCGACTGGGCGCCTCCTGTGACTGGGAGCGCGAGCGCTTCACGATGGACGAGGGGCTCTCGCGGGCCGTCCGCGAGGCGTTTGTGCGCCTCTACGAAGAAGGGCTCATCTACCGGGGCGATTACCTCGTAAACTGGTGCCCCCGATGCGGCACCGCGCTCGCCGACCTGGAGGTCGAATACGAAGAACGCGACGGGCATCTTTGGGATTTCCACTACCCCCGCTGGGAGGGAGGAGAAGGCCTGACCATCACTACAACCCGACCGGAGACCATGCTGGGGGATACGGCGGTGGCGGTTCACCCGGATGACGAGCGCCACCGGCAAATGGTGGGCAAAATGCTGCGCCTGCCCCTGCTCGACCGGCGGATTCCGGTCATCGCGGACTCATACGTGGATCCCGAATTTGGAACCGGCGCGCTCAAGGTCACCCCAGCCCACGACCCGAACGACTTCGAGCTCGGAAACCGCCATCACCTTGAACAAATCAACATCCTTACGCCCGAAGGCAAGATCAACGCAAACGGCGGCCCGTACGAGAATCAGGACCGGTTCGAGGCCCGAAAACAAGTATTAGCGGATTTGCAGGCCCTCGGCCTGGTGAAGAGTGAGCGTCCCTACCGCCACGCGATCGGGGGCTGCTACCGGTGCGCCACCGTGGTCGAACCCTGCCTCTTAAAGCAGTGGTTCGTCCGGACCAAGCCCCTCGCCGAAGCCGGAATCCGGGCCGTTGAAGAGGGACGAATTCGGATCATCCCAAAGCAATGGGAGGCCACTTACTTCGAATGGATGCACAATATCCGCGATTGGTGCATCAGCCGGCAGGTATGGTGGGGGCACCAGATCCCAGCCTGGCACAACGATGAGACCGGCGAGGTCATTGTCTCCCGCGAGGATCCCAAAGACCCCAAGCTCCGCCGGGAGTCGGACGTACTCGACACATGGTTCAGCTCGGCGCTCTGGCCCTTTTCCACCTTCGGCTGGCCCGAGAAAAACGCCGACCTGGATACCTTCTACCCGACCTCGGTCCTTGTCACCGGCTTCGATATCATTTTTTTCTGGGTTGCGCGCATGATCATGGCCGGTCTCAAGTTCATGGGTGACGTACCTTTTGCCGATGTCTATATCCACGCCCTCGTCCGTGACCAAGAGGGCCAGAAGATGAGCAAGACGCGGGGCAACATCATTGATCCCCTCGAGGTCATCGACGCGTACGGCACCGACGCCCTTCGCCTCACTCTCACCGCCATGGCCGCCCAGGGCCGGGACATACGACTTTCGATGGATCGCATCGCCGGCTACCGGAACTTCTGCAACAAACTCTGGAACGCGGCGCGATTCACCCTGATGAACATGGAAGATGATCTTCCCGAAATGCCATCCCGCGATCAGCTGTCTCTCTGCGACCGTTGGATCCTGAGCCGGCTGAACGGGGTCAACCGCAAAGTGGACAAAGCGCTCGAGGAATACCGCTTCAACGACGCGGCGTTGGCACTCTATCAATTTACCTGGCACGAGCTTTGCGATTGGCACATCGAAGTGATCAAGCCTGCTCTCACGGACGGCGCCGGCGGGGACGGCGCCCGCGCGATCCTCGGGCGCGTCCTGGAGCGTACCCTCCGTCTCCTCCATCCCATCCTCCCCTACATCACCGAGGAGATCTGGCAGAGGCTCCCCGGCCGAGAAGGCGAGAGCATCATGATCGCCCCCTGGCCCTCCCCCGATCCGGATTGGGACGACCCTTCCGCTGAGGAGGACTTCGGCCGATTGACGGAGGTGATCGGAGGGGTGCGGAACATTCGCGGCGAATTGAACATCCCTCCCGGAAAGGAGGTCCAGGCGCTCATTCACGTCGAAGATCCCGTGCGCGAAAGGCTCCTTCTGCACGAGGCCGAGTGGGTTAAGCGCCTTGCCAAAATTCTGCCCGATTGGACGCTCGGCCCCGACGTGTCGCGTCCCAAAACGGCCGCGGCGGCCGTGGGGGACGGCTTTCAAATCTTCATTCCCATCGGCGGCTTGATTGATCCCGAAGAGGAAATCCGCCGCCTCGAAAAACAACTTTCCGACGTTGCCAAAGACATCGGAAACCTCGAGAAAAAATTGGCGACGCCCTCCTTCCTGGAGCGGGCCCCCGCCGCCGTCGTTGAAAAAGATCGGGACCGGCTCGGCGACGCGCAGAACCGAGAGGCGAAACTGCGGGACAGCCTTTCCCGGATCATGGAAATCAAGGGGTAGATAATCCGCTCCGACGCCTCCGCCTGCTCATCTTTCTGGCGAATCGAAAGATTCGATGAGATCGAATCGACGAACGACCTGGCGCTTGAGCGCGCCCGGGCGGGCGAACCCGAAGGTCTCGTGATTTCCGCCAGTTGCCAGCAGAAAGGGCGCGGGCGCGACGGCCGGAGCTGGTATTCTCCCCCCGGAACTGGGGTATATTTTTCGACCCTTCTCCGGCCCGACCTTCCGGCCAGGCGCGTCACATGCCTCCCCATCGTTGCGGGTGTAGCCTTGGCCGAGGGCCTTTCCAGTCTGGGAGATCGGCCGGTCGGGCTAAAATGGCCGAACGATCTGCGGGTCGGCGGAAAGAAATTGGGCGGTGTCCTCTGTGAGTATGAATCGAAAGGGGGATCTCCTCCGGCCGTCATCGTCGGGGTGGGGATAAACTTGAAAGCGCCCCCTGGTGATTTTCCTCCGGACCTACGTGAGTGCGCCACATCCCTCGCCGCCACCGGCGCCGCCCTCCCGCTCGCCGACACCGTCCTGAAAACGCTCCTGGACCGGATGGAAAGTTGGTACAAGAAATTGTTGTTCAAAGGGTTCTCAGCGGCAAAGGACCGTTGGGCCGAAATGTGCGATAATTTTGGGGATGAGGTTTCGCTCCAAGGGGCCCGCTCCCTTGTGCGGGGCCGTGTGTGCGGAGTAGACGAATCCGGGGAGCTTTTACTCACCTTGGCGAACGGAAAAACGATCCGCATTGTAGCGGGTGAGGTGATGGAGGGATGAATTCCGGGGCTTTGCTGCTGGCCATCGACGTAGGAAACACACAAACCGTAATCGGACTCTTCGACGGCCGGGACAAGAAGGCGAGCTGGAGCCTCGGCTCGGTCGCCAGCCGCTCTTCAGACGAGCTGGCGGCCCTTATCGAAGGCCTTTTTCGCCTGGATGGTCACCGGATGGCCGACGTGGACCGCGTGGTTCTCTCGAGCGTGGTGCCTCCGTTGGGCCCGACCCTGGAAACGATGGTGAAGCGGTGCTTCGGCGTGGCTCCGCTGGTGGTGGGACCGGGAACGAAGACCGGGGTCGTCATCAAATATGAGAATCCTCATGAGGTGGGCGCCGACCGTGTAGTGAATGCAGTCGCGGGATTTCACTATTTCGGGGGTCCTCTTATCGTCGTCGACTTCGGGACGGCGATTACGTTCGACGCGATCTCAGCAAAGGGAGAATATCTGGGCGGCGTGATCGCGCCCGGCTTTGGTATCGGCCTCGAGGCCCTCGTTAATCAGACGGCCCGTCTGCCCCGCGTCGAGCCGCTTCCGCCGCCCTCGGTCATCGGGAAAAACACGGTCCACAGCATTCAGTCAGGCATGTTTTTCGGCTACCAAGGGCTCGTGAGGGAAATCGTCAAGCGCATTAAGGCGGAGCTGGGGGGAACGGCGAAGGTGGTGGCCACGGGAGGGCAGAGCCCTCTCCTGGCGGGCGATAGCGATCTGTTTGATGAGGTAAAACCGGACTTAACCTTATGGGGCCTTTACCATATCGCGGAGCGAAATCCGTAAATCTTTCGGCGTGCCGGTTGAGCCGCGGGAAGGGAAGGAAATTCGGTTTGGAGTAAGCTGAGGAAATTGTGGTCGAGTGCAACGATATCTCGAAAACCATGGATCAGTTCTATCCCCTCGCGGTGAGCGCCTGGTACCAGCACAACTCTATTGCGGCCCACCTTTGAAACCATACCATTTACGCCCTGAAACTGGACATTGGCCTCCGCTGGCAGGAAGAGCGCCTGATCCGCGTAGGGGTCGCCTCTCTGATTCACGATCTCGGTATGTTCCGGGTATCTCAAGAACTTCGTCACAAAGAGGGGAATCTTTCGGTACGCGAGGTTGCTGAGGTCGGGAATAACCCGGTTCACGGCTACAATATTATTGTGCAAACATTTGAGAAGTCGCTTGGCTGGCACGCGGAAGTCATTCACCAGGAACACGAAAGAGAAAACGGCCGGGGCTATCCGCAGAGGCTGACGGGGAACGATATTTCCGACTACGCGAAGGTGCTCGGCCTCGCAGGTATCTACGAGGCGCTTACCTACTACCGGCCCCGCCGGGAAAAGATGCTCCCCTACAAGGCGGTCCAGGAGATCATCCAAACCCAGAAAACCTCTTTTCATAACAAACTCTTAAATGTAATAATCGAAGAATTATCTGTCTTTTCATTGAACAGCCTCGTACGCCTAAACTCCAGCGCCATCGGCCATGTGGGGCAAACCGTACAAGGGCAACCGATCCGGCCCCAAATTCAAATGATTTTCGACGATCAGGGAACCGAAATCATAGAAGAGTGGCGCATTGACCTGCAAGAATTTCCGCTTCTATACATCGTGGATTCAGTGGACGAGACGGAGTTGCTTGCATAGTGGATAGTCAACTCAAGGGATCTCCCGAATGATGCGTTCAACCTCCTCCCGCTCCTCTCCCCTTGCGCGAGTGATTCATCAGACATTCCCCGTTTATATTTTCGCCGCGACTTTATTTTTCGCATTTTTTGCCAGACCGACTCTCGCATCGCCCATAATACCGAGCAAAAAGTTTTCCCCTCCTTCTGCTGTGAACCTCACATACGACGTCGATTTTTTGTGGTTCAAGAACATGGCGCGGGGTCTCGTGCGATTGCGAATGATTTCGGAAAATCGCTACCGAGCCGAACTCTTGGCAGAAACGAAAGGGCTGATCGGATTGCTCACGTCCTATCAGAAAAATCACTATATCAGCGAGATGGAATTCCTGCCCGAACGAGGCCGTCTTTTGAGCCGAAAATTCACCAATATTACCACTCGAGGGAAGATCGAAAGAAAAAGCATCGCCTTCATCGATTACAAGAATCACGAGGTCCGGTGGGTGACTTTTCAGAACGACGAGTTCAAAAGGGAGGGTGGCTTTCCCTTTCCCGATGGCACCGTTTATGAGGATGTGCTCTCCGCGTTTTTCAATTTCCGTAACGGCGCCTTTGGTGACCTCAGACCGGGAAGGAAAATCACCGTCACCTCCCTACCTGACTATGAAAAATCCGAAAACGGGGAACATATTGACGGAACTGAACTCGCCCAGAGCATAGAAATAACCATCGCGGACGAAAAAGTAGAGAAAGCATACCGGCGGCGGTACAACCGGACGAAAAATACGGGCATGCTCGTATTCGTAAAGGTGCCCAAGAAAATTTTCGGCCAAGAAACCGGGGAGATAAGGATCTGGTTCGATCCCGACCTCATTCCCGTTTTCGCGACCGTGGAAGACGCCATCTTGTTCGGCGACGTTCACGGTTCCTTGCGAAGCGCCGACATCCCTCCTTGATGGGATCGCCCAAGGCGATTCAGAGGCGGAATGCATCCCAGATGATATCCTTCGCTCGGGGTTTACCGTCCTCGGTCGTTTCCACGAGCACCACGTCGAAACGGCAAGCCGCCTCTTCGCCGCGTCTCCCCTCCGCCATTGACAAGGGGCGTTTCCCTTAATGGCCGGGCGATATTGCCACGCCGCTATATGTACGCCTGTGGAGATGACATGGGCCATGGAGCCGGAGGGCGGCAATGTGTTCTCGGGTGGGATACCCCTTATGGCGGGCGAAACCGTAACGGGGAAAACGCCTGTCCAACCGCTCCATCAGCCGGTCGCGCAATACCTTTGCCACGATGCTCGCCGCGGCAATCGAGGCGCAAAGCGAATCGCCCGATACGATGGGAGCTTGTGGGAGGTCAAGAGAAAGGGGTTGGTTTCCGTCAATCAGGAGATAATCCACCGGAACCGCAAGGCGGGCGACGGCGGTGGCCATGGCGCGGAGGGAAGCGCGAAGTATGTTTATCCGTTCAATCTCCCGGGGACCGGCCGCGGAGACGGCAACCGCCCGGGCGCGCCGGCCGATAATATCGAAAAGCTCACCTCGCCGCCGCGGGGAAAGTTTTTTGCTGTCGTCCAATCCCTCGATGGGATGATCCGGGTCGAGGACAACGGCCGCCGCCAAGACGGGGCCCGCCAAGGGACCGCGGCCCGCCTCATCGATTCCTGCGATGGACCGGCGGCCTTCTTTCCTTAGACGGCGCTCAAACTGGTACATCCCGGCCCGCGGTGCGGAGAAAGGAGGGAGAAAACGCTACCGGCGGCGGCGCTCCTTTACCTGGGCCGCCTTGCCCTTGCGATCCCGAAGGTAGTAGAGCTTCGCCCGGCGAACACGACCCTTTTTCGTGACTTCGATATTTTCGATCCGGGGGGAATGAATGGGAAAAATGCGCTCCACACCGATTCCGTAGGAGATCTTTCGAACCCGGAAGGTCTCACGCAAACCGCCCCCCCGGCGCCCAATCACCACGCCTTCGAACACCTGGATGCGCTCTTTTTCGCCCTCTATGATTTTGACGTGGACACGCACCGTATCGCCTGGATCGATATCCGGGACATCCTTGCGCATTCCCTCACGCTCGATACGATCAATGACGTTGGACACCTCTTCACTCCTAATTTCCCACAGCCGGCGGATGAAACAGCGATATTCTACCCTCCGAGGAGTCGGTCAAGCACGATGCCAACCGCTGATCGGACCGACAAATGGTTGAAGCCTGTATCCACGGAAGCCCGGACCGGCTCAAGCCGCACGTCCAGCCGGGAAAGGGCTTCGTCCGTGATGCCCCAACTCGTTCCAAAAAGGACGAGGCACGGGGCAGGCTCAGCCTGAATCTGTTCCCGGAGGGTACCGTATCCGATCGCTTTCCGAATCTCCCTGGCCGAGGTGGCCACCAGGATGGGTCTAATTTCTTCTTTTTTTTCAATTGCTTCCACGGCGCCATCAAGATCGGCCACAACCTCAACCGTCCTCAGCGCCTCGGCCCGGGTGGGATGGAAATCCCTTCCCGGCCCGCTCAGGAAGTGGTCCATCACTCTCCTGGCGAAACGCCGCTGGGGCGCCGAAGGGTGTACCACAAACGTGCCCTCCACGCCATAGGTGCGGCCCGCCCGGGCTATGTCGTGCAAATCGATGCTCGTCACCGATGACGTGACCGCCTCGCCCACCCGGTTCAGAACCGGATGGTGGATAAGCGCAACGTACACATTGCCCACGGCACGATCCCTCGCGTCTTCTAGGAAGAAGATTCAAGGAGACGTGTATCTTCATCGGTTAAATCGGTCCGCTCTATTAGATCCTTCCGCAGTTCCCGGGTACGCCGCAACGCCTCGCCCCGGCGCCAGCGCCGAATGGCCTCATGATCCCCCGAAAGCAGCACATCGGGCACCTGCATCCCCCGGAATATTTCCGGCCGGGTGTAATGGGCGTGATCGAGCAATCCATTTGAGAAACTGTCGTGGGCCGCCGATTCGTCGCTCCCCAGAACGCCGGGAACCAACCGGCCCACGGTGTCAGTCAGCACCATCGCCGGAATCTCCCCGCCGGAGAGAACGTAGTCCCCGATCGAGAACTCCTCGTCCACGAAAGCCTGCCGAATGCGCTCGTCCACCCCTTCGTAGCGCCCGCAAATGAGGAGCAGCCAGGGATGTACGGAGAGCGCCCTCGCCTTCGCCTGATCGAGTCGAGCCCCTTGAGGGGAAAGGAGGATGCACCAAGGCTTTTCTTCTCCCATTGACCCTCGGGCCGAAATATCCTCCACCGCCCGGGCGATGGGTTCGGGTTTCATAATCATTCCCGCGCCTCCGCCGTAAGAGGCATCGTCCGTTTGGCGGTATTTGCCCTCGGCGAAATCCCGAAGATCCCACACTCTGATTTCGAGAACGCGGTTCACCACAGCGCGGCCGATGACCCCTCGGCCACCGTCGAAAACTCCGCTGAAAAGGCCGGGCAGCACGGAGAGAATATCGATGCGCATCCTCATCTCTCTTCTTCGCCCTCGTCCTCCTCGCTCAACCGGGGGGGGCGGACAATCAGGCAGCCTTCTTCACGGCGCAAGATAACCTCGAGAACCGCCGGCAGGAGAATCTCCTTGCCCTCCGCCGTCCGGACCACGATTACATCGCTGCCGCCGGCGCCGAACAAGTCCTCCACCCGGCCGAGAAGCCTTCCCGACTCATCGGCCACGTCGAGATCCTGAAGATCCTCCCAGTAATAGACCCCTTCTTCAGGCCCCCGAAGGACTGCTCGGTCCGCGAGGAACACCGCCCCCTTGAGGGTCTCGGCCGCCTCGATACTATCGACACCCTTGAACTTCCAGATGATCGTGCCCTTCCCGCCGCGGCGGGTGAACTCGACCTCTAGCCTGCGCTCCACCTCTTCCTGGAGAACGACGTCCCGGATCCGCTCGTACGCCGAAAGGTCTTCAAGCCAAGGTACCACTCGGACGGCCCCACTGACCCCATGCGGCCGGATCACCGCTCCAACGGCCACCCGCCCACTCACCAGAAAATTCCCCCTGTCAGCCCTCGAGCCCGATCTTCTCAAAAAGGCTCTTGACCGTCGCAGAGGGAATGGCCCCCTTCGACAGCCAGTCCTTCGCCCTCTCGGTGTCGATCTCGATGAGGGCGGGCGATTCGGATGGATCGTAGCGCCCGATCCATTCGATGAACCTCCCGTTCCGGGGCATGCGCTCGTCCGCCACGACGACGCGATACCTGGGCGTCTTCTTCATTCCACCGCGCGAAAGACGAATTCTCACAACCAAATCTCTCTCTCCTATGGGTTGAGCATTTGCCGAATCTTCTGCATCTGACCTCTCTTGCCGCCTTTCGAAAAATCGCGCACGAGGCGCTGTATATGGGCATACTGTTTCAAAAGACGATTCACATCCTGCACCTGCGTGCCGCTGCCCGCGGCAATTCGCCGCCTGCGGCTCCCTTTGATAATCTCGGGCCGGCGGCGCTCGGCGCGGGTCATCGAGTCAATGATGGCCACCGTTTGGACCAGCCCCCTCTCGTCGACACCGCCAGGCTTCAGCTTCTCCCCCAAACCGGGCAACATGGACAACACCTCATCGATCGAACCCATCTTTTGCATC
>CAZUHN010000099.1:0-13300 GCA_964620535.1 uncultured Nitrospinaceae bacterium
GACGGTGCTTTTCCGCCGCTGCGCGGCCTTTTTTTGAATGTGCGGAAGTATCTCTTCTTTGGGTTTGCTGCAAACGTCCAGCATTAAGCTCGCGTAGACCTTGGTCGTCTGATGGAGGTCCTCTAGGCTTACGTGTTCGCCAATGTCGGGATCCCAACCCGGTTTCCCGGACCGCGTCCGCCCCGAGGGGCCGTAATTGAGGGTCGGGACGCCGTAGCGCGTGATGTGGGAGGCGTCCGAAATCCAGCCTTCGGTGACGGTTTCGGGATCTTTTCCGTGCACCGTTTTGTGAGCGCGCTTGATGGCGCCGTAGATGTATTCGTCCTCCTCTATCTCGGAGCCGGGATTGGACATGTACATTTCTAGGTCCACCTTGAGCTCCGGGTCTCCCGCCTTGATCTCCTCGATCACCTCTTCAATTTCCCGCTTGACCTCGAGGGGATGCTGGCCCGGAATGAGGCGGGTGTCCATGTAGAGGTTGCAAAATACCGGGGTGCGGCTGCAGCGCCATGGCCAGCCGCCCTCGATGGCAGCGAGGTTCACGTTCGCGTTCGAGTTTCCATAGGGGTGCGACTCGCGGTACTTCGGCGCCCACCGTTCCAGGGCGTCGAGAATCTTTTTCATTTTCAATATCGCGTTCACCGCGTTGTGCGCGTAGGTGGTGTGTGCCGGCGTCCCCTGAACCGTGATTTTGTGGTAGACATAGCCCATGTGTCCCAGGACCACGCGCATCTCCGAGGGCTCGCCGATGAGGGCCATGTCGGCGGCTCCACCGTGGGTGGCGAAGTAGCAGGCGCCGCAGCCTCCGCCGCGGTAGTTTGGACCTTGATACTGGTCTACCGCCCCCATTTCGACCTCGCCGCCGACGGCGGCGATCGTAACGTTGCCCTTTAATTGAATTCCCGCGTCCTGGATGGCATTGGCGGCCTCGATGTAGCAGGCCAGCGCGCCCTTCATGTTGTAAATCCCCAAGCCGTAGATCCACTCTTCCCCCGAAGACTCGTCCTTTTCCGACCAGGCCTTCGGCTGGTAAGCGGGGAGATCCGGAAGGCCAGGTTCTTTTCCCGAATAGGATGTGTCGATGTGGCCGCAGAACAAAAACTCGATTCCGGTGCCATCGCCATGCAATTTTCCGAGGGCGTTGTACCGATCCGTTTCGAATTCCTGGATCCGGGGAATCAATCCCCGTTCTTTGTAATAATCGCAAATGAAATGGGCCACATCCTTTTCTTGGCCCGTCGGGCTGGGGATATTCACCATATCCATGCCCAAGCGTTTAAGGCGATTCTTGTCGATCGCGGCCCAAACCTTTTCCTGGATCTCGCTCATTCCTCGTCACTCCCCTTTTCGGGACATCACCCTTTGAATATTTCCGCTCAGCAGATAGTCAGATCGTTACGGTGCTTTTTCTGCGCGGGACGCTCTTGCGTTCGGATTCAGGAAAAACCTCCTCTCGAGGTTTTCCGCAAATATCCATCAGAAGGCTCGCGTAGACTTTTGTCGTCATATACATGTCCTCGAGGCTTACGTGTTCACCGGCCGCCGGATCCCACCCGGGAACGCCGGAGCGCATCCTTCCTACGGGTCCGTAGTTCAACGTTGGTATCCCGTACCGTGTAAGATGGGTCGCGTCGGTGATGTATCCTTCGTTTAAAAACTCAGGGTCCCGCCCGTGAACCGCGCGGTGAGCGCGGAGTACGGCTTCGACAACGGGCTCGTCTTCTTCGATCTCCGCGCCGGGGTCCGACATGTACATTTCGATGGACACGTCGAGTTCGGGATCGGCGTCCTTCACGCTGGCGATCACCTCCTCGATTTCGCGCTTGATTTCGAGGGGATGCTGGCCGGGGATGAGGCGGGTGTCCATGTAGAGATTGCAAAATACCGGGGTCCGGCTGCACCGCCAGGGCCAGCCGCCCTCGATGGCGGCGAGGTTTACGTTTGCGTGATTGGTGCCGTAAGGGTGCGACTCGCGGTATTTGGGCGCCCACCGTTCGAGCGCGTCGATAATTTTCTTCATTTTCAAGATGGCGTTCACGGCATTGTGCGCGTAGGTGGTATGCGCCGGTGTCCCTTTGACAGTTATCTTGTGATAGACAAAGCCCATGTGGCCCAGCATCATGCCCATTTTCGTCTGTTCTCCGATTACCGCCATGTCCGCCGTACCGCCGTGGCTCGCCAAGTATCCGGCTCCGATCCCCCCGCCCCGATAATCCCGACCCTGGTAGCGGTCAACCGCGCCCATTTCGATTTCCCCGCCGACCGCCGCGATCAAAATGCTGCCCTTCAGCTTGACGCCCGTCTCCATGATCGCCCGGACGGCTTCGATGTAACACGCCACCGAGCTTTTCATGTTGTAGGCGCCCAGGCCGTAGATCCATTCCTCTCCCGTCGCTTCGTCTTTTTCCGCCCACGCGTTCGGCTGATACGCGGGGTTGTCGGGGAGGCCGGATTCCCTGCCCGAATAAGAGGTGTCGATGTGTCCGCAAAACATGAACTCGATTCCGGTCCCATCGCCGGGAAGTCTGCCCAGTGCGTTGTACCGGCCAGTATCGAATTCCTGAAGGTGCGCGGTCAGGCCGATATTTTCGTAATACCCGAAAAGGTATTGGGCAATCTCTCCCTCGTGGCCGGTCGGACTAGGGATGTTGACCAAATCCATGGTTAGGCGCTTCAAGCGTTCCTTGTCGATAGCGGTCCAGATCTTCTCCCTGTTATTGTCCATACGGGTGCGGTCTCGCGTTTCCAGCCTTCAATCTTGGGCCGAGAATCTTGATAACTTTCTCTCCCGCCGCCTGACCGCCCCACGCAGGTCCCTCCGCGAAGAGGCTCGGTATATTCCCAAGTAGGGACGTTGAAGGCTTTATTGCGGCGTTGAAACTTCAACGGTAAGCCTAATTTTTCATCTGATGCGGGCAGGCTACCCAATTCGGTGAAAATATGTCAACCGAGTGATGTCAATAGATATCCGGGACGCCCTGGATGAATGGGTGCGTTTGTACCCTGATGCGGGTGATTCAGAAAGGGAGGGCCGAGAAGACGATTTGCAAGGTCAGATGATGTACTTATTAAATGATGATTCGTGAGGGAACCCGGGGCGCGGCCCTGTGAGGGATGGGCAGCGGCTTGGAGGGCCGCCGCCCGGCTTAGAAGTTCGCCTCCCCGCGCCAGATCATGCGCGGCCAGGGGATGAGGACGTTGATGATGGGCTGGTTCAGGACTTGCTCACCATCGCCGAATTTGGCGGCCCTAACCTGGAGGACGTTCGACCCGATGTTGATCGTGGGCAGGGAGTTCGGGTTGTTCAGGTTGTTGTTCATGTTGATCCGGAAGGCGTCCCAGATGGTGTTGAACCTGAGCGCGCTGCAGGTTTCCGATCCGCCGGGGCCGCAGGTATCGAGCTGCACCCCCGCGTCGGCCGAGGACGTCGAGTCGCCAAGGACTCTGAACCCGATGGGGTAGTTCCGGTTGGTTCCGGCGTCGTTTACGACATAGTGGAACCCTTTGGGAGCGACCACGTTCGGCGAGTAGACGCCGAAGATGTCCGGGATGACGCGGAACTGGCCCGACGGGATCGAGGCGGTGCATGTGAGATCCGCCGCCCCGCACGCGGCCTCATCCGCGCCAGCCCGCGGGTCAAAACTCACGTTGGTTAACCCGTTTCCCACTGTAAAGGTTTTCGACGTTGTACTGGTCCCTTTCACCACCAGCGTGATCTTCTTCGGATGTTGGTGTCTATATTGTCGGCCTTCGGGGTGCGAATCGCCCTGGAAATTTTTAGCAATTCCCCCGCTATGTGGGGCAGCGAAACCTGTCCACGCCTCTCGGATGAAGTCCTTGCCGTCGTTTCCCATCTCCATTATGAGAGATTCGACCTCGGGGCTGCCGAGGGGGCTGCCGATGGCGGGTTCACAAGGGATATTGCTGCAGTCTGTAGCATCGGGGTGGCCCCCGGTGTAGAAGACTGAGAAGTACTCGTTCCAGGGAAGGTTCCGGATTTGAATGGCGCTCTTGCCCGTGAGCTCCCCGCTCTTGAACACGACCCGGAGGTCGGTGTAGGAGAGGCCCTGGTCGGTGTCGAGGTCGAAGAGGGAGATCGAGGTCATCCGCAACTCGTCCGTGACCCCGGGGGGACGGTAGACGTACTGCTGGACGCGGACCCGGGAACCGTTGGAGGCGAAGGTGACGAGCCCGGCGCGGGCGTCCGTATTCTGGGCGATGAGGGCGTCCCGCGCCCGGATGGTGCTCAGCGCAAGCTGGGTGTTGACCAGGTTGTCGAGCTCCCCCTCGGCATGATTAGCCCCGGCAGAGGTGAGGGTGCTCACGGCCAGGGCCGCGCTGTTGACGATGTCCTCTTCCACCTGGACGGCGTAGGCGAGGAAGCCGTTATTGTTGAGGGCGGACTGGCGCGTGGCGGTGTTGATTCGGAGAGGATTCGAGTCGCCGATGACGCCCTCGGTCGCCCTGCGGAGCTGTCCCGCCTGGAAGCCCCCGTTCTTATTGTAGACCGCGGGGCGCAGGCGACCGTTGAAGGCGTCCTGAACGATCTGGTTGGCTATGTTGACTGTGCGGGGGATCTGCTTATCGAAAATGAAGGGGATCTCTTTGCCGACGAAAAAGTCGTGAAGGGAGACGTCCCCTCCCGCCCCGGCCCCGAAATCGTGGGTTGGATCCGTCGAGTACAAAAAGTCTTTCGAGGCGGTGGGGAGGAGCATCTGGAGCTGCACACTCGGGGTGTTCGGCACACTGAGCGTGCCCCCGGCCTTCGCTATGCGGTCGAGCTCGAGGGTAAGCGCATCTGCGAAGACCTTGCCGGAAGCGGTGAACACTGTTTCTGCTCCCCCCGAAAAAATATCGCCGGTGACCGAGCCGGACTCGAATATGCATCTGCGGTGGAGGTCGTTACAGTTTATTTGTGCGACGGCCTGACTGGCCGTCATATTGTCCATAACCCGGCCGGCTTGGGTGGGGGTGATGGCGGCGCCGAAGTCGAGCTGGGAGTCGAGCACCTTGAGGATCCGAACGGCCGTGAAGGGCGGCGTCAGCTTGAGGGCCACGAGGAGATTCCTGGTCTGTGTCCGGGTAAGTTGGCTGAGGAGATCCTTCTGTTGGGCGAAGGTGAGGGTTCCGAACCGAGTGGCCTTCTTCGTGGCCGAGAGGGCGAGGTAGGATCTCTTGAGGGCTACGCCCGAAAGGCCCGTGAGTCTGCCGGCCTCCCTCGTCGGGCTGGTAGGGGTGGTTAAGGTTTCATTATCGGCCACCTCATTGATGGCCACGCCCTTTTCGTCTTTGATGGGTTCATTTTTCGTCAGCTTTGCGGTCTTTTCTGCAGACTGGACTGTGTTTGTCTTGCTTTTCATGATATTCACTTGAACGATGGTGTCCGTCTGACTGGTTTCCGCGGCTGATACCGAAGCCACCGTGGCGGGCCTGGTGATCCTGGTCGCTGCTTTCACCTCCCTAATCTGCGATTCCGTGGCGGTCTTCACCAGTCCCACCGCCGTTGTCCCGGGTTCCATGGTCATCGTCTGTCCCGCCTTGACGATCACTTCTTTTGGAGTGTCGGCTATTACGCCCGGCTTTGCTCCGGGTCTGGCTTCCTCTCTCGATTCTGGACGCGACTCGGCGGGTTCTTCGGCGGACTCTTCGGCAGACTCTTCGGCGGGTACGGTTGGAGTGCCGGCTACTAGGCCCGGCTTTGCTCCGGGTCCGGCTTCCTCTCTCGATTGTGGACGCGACTCGGAGGGCAGAACCGCCCGGACACTCACGGCGCCCTCGAAGGTGATGATCCGGGTCGCGCCGTTTTCGGCGACCAAAACGTTGAAATCGGTTCCCCGGACCCCCGCTACCGAGGTGGGTGTGACCACGTTGAGGGAGGAATTGGGGTTGGTGTTTTTCGCCGCCGAAACGCGAAGGGTACCCACTGCCAGGCGGAGCGATATTTTTCGAAGATTTGTTTTCGGGTCGAAAACCATCTCGTCGATGGTGAGGGACGTATCCTCACCGATAGTTATCGTGCTTCCGTCATCGAATTGAAGTTCGAGGCGGGCGTCGAAATCGGTTTCGTCCAAATCGAGGAATCGGACCGGTTCGGCTCCCGAGATCTTCAAGGGGTTCTCTGTTCCCTTCCGGGTGACGGTGGCGTCGCCCTGGAACGATTTGATGAAGCCGATGTCGCTGGCATCGATTGCGCCGCGATCTTTGAGAAAGCCTTTCATCTCGGCGAAGTTTTTCCCCGGAACTCCCCCCGCGAGGAGATAGGTGAGGGAAATATGCTCCACCCGCGTGAGCAGATCCCCGGGTTTACTTCCGGTGAGAAGTATCACCCCCTTTTCGTTCAGGCGCCGCACGACGGCGGCGTACCGCTCCGCGGGGGAGAGGTACGACGCCATCGTCGGAATGTAGGCGCGCGCAGAGGGAGATCGAGAAAACTTATTTAAGAAGAAGCGCTCTATAAAGAATCCTTTGGTTACGGGACCACCAGCCTGTGAGAAAGCGCTTGAAGGATGGATTGCGAGGAGAAAAACCGCCGCGAGGGCAGGAACCAGAAATCGGTAACGAGCGGAAATGAATCGCATGGTCTTTTTGTCCCTGTGTGCAAAGAAAATATATTGCCTTGCCGCTGGTTGATTCCTCCCTTATTCTATGCGCAATTTACAGCAATTTCCATTCCTTTATTTCTTTATTTCTTTATTTCTTTATTTCTGTCCTTTATTTCCCCTTGCGGCGTTTATCATAAGATCTTTTCTGGGATTTTTCTGTGAGGCAAATCACAAACGGCGAAGTTTTATTAAAACCTTGTTTATTGGGCAGGCGTCGATTCCATTTCCTTTGTAAAGGAGGACCATTTTTCGTCATCTGCACCGGGACAAGTTGAATCGAGATATCCTCGTTAGCGTATAAAGTTGAACCGATCGGGAAGAATTATCCGAAATGCAAAGCGGTGAAGCCCGTTCTCCGGATGCTTCATTGAAGTGAAAGATTCCCGCATACTCATTCAGATTGAGGATTCCATTTCCCATGGACCAACGTGCCGCCAGCCGTGTCCTCCGAATTCTTGAAGAAGCCTATCCGGATGCTGGGTGTCAGCTGAACTACAGTGAACCGCTGGAATTGCTTCTCGCCATCACTCTCTCTGCCCAATGTACGGACGAACGCGTCAATCGCGTTACGCTAACCCTCTTCAATAAGTATCCCACCGCCAAGGCCCTCGCGGAGGCCAGGTAAAGTGATATTGAAAAAATCGTTTACTCTTGTGGCTTTTACCGGCAAAAAGCGAGATCCCTGCGTTCGTGCTGCAAGGCGATCCTGGAAAAGCACGGCGGAAATGTGCCGAACGATTATGCGGCGCTGGTCAAGTTGGATGGGGTCGGGCGAAAAACGGCGAATGTTTTTTTGAACGAGATGTACGGGGCTCCCCGGATCGCGGTGGATACCCACGTCCATCGGACAAGTAACCGCCTCGGCTGGGCACATTCGAATGATCCAGTCAAAGTTGAGGACCAGATCAAGGAGTCAGTTCCGAAAAGGTGGTGGGTTAAGTTCTCGTTGATTATGATTTTTCACGGGAGGCGTTGCTGCTCGGCTCGAAGGCCGAATTGTCCCGCCTGTCCTATTCTGAAATATTGTCCTTACGAAGAAAAACTCGGAACTTGAATGTTGCAGATCCCGTCACCTCTTATTTTTCCGGACCGACACACGGACCAAGTCTCCGACGTTGATAATGCTGGGATGTTCGACGCGGTTCCGGTTGAGGCGAATAAGGGTGTCCAGGTTTGTGCTATGCCGTAGTGCAATTTTCGAAAGAGTGTCCTCGCGCCGGACGCAATAGTTCTGGCTCCCCACGGTGGGTTGAACCTTGTTGGGGGGGAGGGGCGGGAGTACTGCTGTCAGAGGGCCCGGACTTGGATTCGACAGACATCTCCCTCGGGGCCGCCAGCCCCGGGAGTCCACAAATTTCGAGGTTTGTGCGCTGCGGAGTGAAGTTCGGGGTGCGTCCGGGAAAAGGCCCGTCGCCGGGCTAAGGATTATTTCCAGGGGTCCTTTCATCCAATAGTTCTTCCAATCGGGGGAAAGTCGCCAGAACGCGTTTCAGGCCGTGCCGCGCCAGGGTGTCGTTCGTTTGCCAGCTGAACCCTTCTTGAGCGTAGCGTTCAAAGAGCAAGAGGTTCTCGAACAATAATATTTGTTCTTCATTGAATGCGGCCTGCCAGAGGATTTTCCCGTCCTTCGTGCTGATCAGATAGGCGGTGTAGGTCACCTGAGCGCCCTTGTCTCCCGCGTAGGCTTGGCCCGATCTGTCCCGGTATTTCGTGACAACACCGGTGACAACGGCATCGAGAGGGGAGATGTCCTCCTCGCCCGGAGAAGCCCGCGCGACGGTTCCCTTAAACTCTCGGATTTTTTTCTCCGAAACCCGCCCTTCAAAATATTCCCCGGGGTAAAGGGTCTCGAGGTTCGATACATACGGCCCGATAGTTGAGATGAATTCCCTTATCTTCTTCTGAAGCCTTTCGGTATCCTCATCGATATTCCGGACGCCTGCCGCCCGCCCGCCCCGGAGGCGGAATTCCAATTGTGCGTCTTCTCCCTCCCTTAGCGGGGGGGGTTCCATCTCGTATCGCGTGGCGTTGGAAAGGCCCTCGTAGAAGAGGTCGGCGAGTTTGTTCCCCGCGGCGGGCGCGCCCGATTCGTTCTGGAAAGGGAGGATCCCGATTCGGCGCAGGTTGTAGGCGGAAAGACCAGGCGATGTTTTGGCCACCACCCCGGAGGGGGGGCGGAAGCTGGCCAAGGGCGATCTCACTTCGGCGCACCCCGAAGCCGCGGCCGAAAACATGAGGATGTATAAAAAAGGTCTGTATCGTCTCATCAATGCGCCTCCCGGCCCGGACGCCCTACGGGGAACCGATCGTCAAGGGCACCTTTTATTATTCGAATAATGACACCATTCAGGGTATAAGACAACCAAATTCAGTGAGCCGTTGAGCGGGTTTTCGGGACTAGACAGACCAAAACGCACCTTCCTATAATCCAGACTCACTACCGAAGTGTCTCCATTTCTTTCGGGACCGCTTGCGGAGAGATATCTTTATGGCAATCGGAGGCAACGGGACCTCGAGGACCATCCTCGAGCTCAAGGACTTGTACACCCATTTCTACACCCCCGAAGGAACCGTGCGGGCGGTCGACGGCGTCAGCTACGACCTCAAGGAGGGCGAAACGCTCGGGGTGGTGGGCGAGTCGGGCTGCGGGAAAACCGTCACCGCCCTCTCCATCCTGAACCTCATCCCCTCGCCGCCGGGAAAGATCTTCGGCGGGGGAATTTTCTTCCAGGGCAAGGACCTCACCAAAATGCCCCCCAAAGAACTGCGAAAAGTGCGGGGGAACCTGATCTCGATGATATTCCAGGAGCCCATGACCAGCCTCAACCCCGTCTTCACCATCGGATTCCAGATCGCCGAGGCCGTCATGCTCCACCAGGGCAAGAAGAAAAGAGACGCCATGGACAAGGCCGTCGAAATGCTCAAGCTCGTGCAAATCCCCCTGCCCGAGCAGCGCGTCAAGGAATACCCCCACCAGCTCTCGGGTGGCATGCGCCAGCGCGCCATGATCGCCATGGCCCTTTCCTGCAACCCCAGTATCCTCCTGGCCGACGAGCCGACGACCGCCCTCGACGTGACCATTCAGGCCCAAATCCTCGACCTCATGATGAAGCTGAAAGAGGAACTGGGCACCGCCATCATCCTCATCACCCACGACCTTGGCCTCATCGCCGAGACCTGCAAGCGCGTCGTGGTCATGTACGCCGGCAAGGTGGTCGAGCAGGCCTCGGTGGAGGAGATCTTCAACGAGCCCCTCCATCCCTACACCATCGGCCTCCTCAACTCGATCCCCAAGCTCCGCACCACCCACGCCCACGGCAAGGGCGTGCGCCTCCAGGAGATCAAGGGAATCGTCCCGAGCCTGAACCGCCTCCCGACCGGGTGCAGCTTCAACCCCCGGTGCGAAAAAGTGTTCGGCATGTGCTCCGAGCACGAGCCCGAACTGCGCGAGGTCAAGTCCGGCCACTTCGTCCGCTGCTTCCTGAACGAATAAGAGAACCGGTTCCCGCCAGGCCCGAATCACCCCCACACGCCGAAAAAGCGCTCATGGAACGGGAAGAGGGGTAAGGGAGGGTACCTCGTGAGGCGCACCTGAATCGATCGAACCCGGATCATTTCATGAAAGAGAAAGGGCGGTTTCGGATTTAAGGCTTGAAATGCAAAATACAATGAGAATGGATTAGCAGGGAACCGAATGGCAACTCTCGGCTAATACAACACACATGAGAAGGGAGGGATACCCTTCATGAGTTTCGTTTTCTTGCTCGGGGCAGGAGCTTCCGTGGACGCCGGAATGCCTGCGGTGAAGAGTCTGACAGATCTACCAAAAGGAAGGTTGTCGGACTCTGCAAAGGTACAAGCTCTCTATGAAAAATGTCTTCCGGCAGCACCCGATCCGTCCGATAGATATGACCCAAATAGCTATGGAGATTTGTTGAGGTGGCTCTGATATGCCCTCATGGCAAATGCCGAGCCCTTTGGGAGTCTGTTCCGCCCGCGCTTGTCCCAGGAAGATTGGAGTAACACCGTCCGGGCAATGGCTAGACTTAAATAGAACACGGGGGGGGGAATATTCGAGAATTACTTACAGAGAATTGTCCCTCTAATTCCGATGAAAGTTGCTTGGCTGAATTCAAGAGATTTATTAGTCATTGACTGCTTCTTCCGATCTTTGCCTTGAATTTTGATTGTTTCCTTGAGGGATCTTGCCAACACATCGGAATTCGCTTGACAATAGGTTTCGATCTCAACACTAATTTGTGGACCCCGTCTATATTCAGAAAGGTTTAATAAGGAATTCTCCTTATTAAACTTCATGGGTCATTGCGCTGGGCCAGAAAAAGACTTGAGGGTCACGCAAGGAAGTACGAACTACGAGAAGGGGATTTTGACTCAGACTCAGAAGGGTTGGTGAGTTTTGAATAGATTTTGGGATCCGAGAAAACATACGAGCTTTCTACGGCATATCCCTGTCTAACCTTGCTATGTGAATTTATGTTTGATCTTGCTGCCTCAAAAGTAAGTGTGGTTATAGGATGTGGATTTTGAGATGCACGTATTAATAAATTATTGTGTGACGCTCTTGATGACAACCGTGGATTCAAGCTCTTAATTGTTGATCCAAATAGGCATGGACGGCATGAGAAATGCTATTGCGTTGAATATGACGAAAACAGGGTGAGCCATCTTCTAAAGAAGGCAAAAGAGTCTTTGGAACAAAAATTGATCCTGGATGAGTTGAAAGGCATGTCCGTCACATGAAATTTACGCTCCCTCAAATGTATGAGTTTTAAGTTAATTCAACAAAGCTCTAAACACTCAATAACCCTCGACCTCTCGGTCGGGGGTTATTGGTTCGTCTCGCTTGGTTTTTCCCCCCAAGCCCCTGCCGTCTCCCGTCCGACGCGGCGCTTTAGTTGCGGAAGAGATTGACGCCGCCGAGGAAGAAGAGGACGCCGACGACGGTTCCGTCGATGGCAAACCTCCGGTTGGTGCGGACGACGCGCTCGATGGTCTGTTGGGCGCCTCTCAATTCGACCGGCACCCGGGAGGAAAACTTGGGCGGGGATTTCATGGCCTCCATGTCGAACACCCCTGCCAGGAGAAGACCGAGGATCACCAGGATCGCTCCGAAGAATTTCCGCATCGCGTGATCCCTTCAAGGAAAAACCTCCACCTACATCTGAAGCCGGGGGTTTTGGTTTTTCCTCGGTTCATCTCCACCCTAGTGTCCGTTGGCCGCCGCCCCGGCGGGGGCTTCGCTCAGGCCGCAGAAGAATTCGTAGTCGATGAGCTCGGTGATGATGGGGCTGTCCCCGCAGACCGGGCAGCCGGGGTCGCGGTGCACCTTGAGGGTGCGGAACTGGCTCTTCTGGGCGTCGTACATGAGGAGCCTCCCGATGAGTGGATCGCCGAAGCCGACGAGGAGCTTCACCGCCTCGGTGGCCTGGATGCTCCCCATGGTCCCGCAGAGGGAACCGAGGACGCCGGCGTCCTGGCAGCTTGGCACCATCCCCGGCGGGGGCGGCTCGGGGTAGAGGCAGCGGTAGCAGGGCCCGCCCTTGTCCGGGTGGTAGACGGTGGCCTGGCCCTCGAACTTGAAGATCGAGGCGTCCACGATGGGCTTTCCGAGGAAGACGCAGGCGTCGTTCACCAGGTAGCGGGTCGGGAAATTGTCTGCCCCGTTCACGATGACGTCGTAGCCCTCGAGGATGCCGAGGGCGTTCTCCCGGGTGACCCGCTCCTCGTGGGTGATGATGTTGACGTCCGGGTTGAGAGCCGCGAGGGTGGCCCGCGCGCTCTCCACCTTGGAGGTTCCCACCCGCTCATTGGTGTGGAGGATCTGGCGCTGGAGGTTGCTCATGTCCACCACGTCCAGGTCCACGATCCCGATGGTGCCCACCCCGGCCGCCGTCAGGTAGAGCCCCGTCGGGCTGCCGAGCCCGCCCGCCCCGATAAGGAGCACCTTGGATTCGAGGAGCTTGGCCTGACCGCTCTCGCCGATCTGGCTGAGGAGGAAGTGGCGGCTGTAGCGGTTTAGCTGCTCGGTGGACATCTGCTTGTCTACCTGGACCGGGAGGCCGAGGTCCTTCCACTTCCCGTAGCCGCCCGCCATGGAGCGGACGTCCTGGTAGCCCATCTCCTTCAGGACTTGCCCCGCAAGAAGGGAGCGCACCCCGCCCGCGCAGTAGGTGACGATGGGGGTCTCTCGGTCGGGGAGGACGTGCTCGATCTTGAGCTCCAGGAAGCCCCGGCTCACGTGCTCCGCCCCGAGGATGTAGCCCGCCCGGAACTCGTCCGGCTCGCGCACGTCGATGAGCGCGATTTCCTTTCCCTCTTTTTGCAGGGCGTGGACTTCGTCCGCCGTTATCTCGGGAACATCTCTTCGGGCGGCCTCGAGAAGGTCGCGTCCGCTCTTTGCCATGATTCCTTCTCCTTATCGTTCGTTCCGGAAAATGAAAAAAATAATTCCGCCGGCTTGATGCGAAACACCCGGACCGGCTTGGCGATGTTCTTCACCTCCTGCTCGCCGCCGTCTTGAAAGTTCTTGACCTCGTAGGGGTGCACCTCGGGCACATCTTTGTGCGCCTCGGCGATCAATTGCTGGAGATTCTTGGCCATATTCGCTTCCATTCCCCCATTCGGTGTGAAAATGAAGGAGTAATGAATTTGTGCATATTCTAGACTTAAATGCTCAG
>CAZUHN010000100.1:0-3107 GCA_964620535.1 uncultured Nitrospinaceae bacterium
GCGGATGGTCGCCGAGATTCGCCGCCGCTGGCCGGTGACGGATCTAACCGTTCATATTCACAACACGCGGGGGATGGGCCTCGCCAACGCCCTTGCCTCGATGCAGGCGGGTGCAGCAACACTGGACGCCTCGCTCGGCGGCCTCGGCGGCTGTCCCTTCGCGCCCGGCGCGAGTGGGAACATTTCGACTGAAGATCTCGTGCATATGCTCTGGCTGATGGAGATCGAGACCGGCATTGATCTCGATGCACTCCGGGCGCTTGCTGGAAAACTTGCGGACGCGCTCGACACCCCGCTATTCAGCGCCGTGCACCGGGCGGGCAAGAGCTTTGAGAAGTCTCCCGTTCCCGAACAGCTCCTCGTGGGAGAAGACGAACGAACCAGCCAGTACGTGGGAGGGCTCGCCGATCGGGTTTGAGGATTCGATCCTAATGTTGATCAGAGCGGGAGTCCTTCTTCCTTTATTTCTTCCTCATCGAACCCCAGGCGTTCGATCAATATCTCCCGATTATGATGGCCTAGGCGAGGACCGGCATGGCGAATGGAGCCGGGGGTCCGAGAGAGCTTACCGACAACATTCTGCATGCGGACCGGACCGCCGAATTCCTCATCGTTGACCGAGGTGACGCTCTCTCGCGCGATAATCTGTGGATCTTCCGTCACCATTTTCACGTCGTTGATGGGCGTGGCCGCACCGTCGTACTCGATGAGACGGCCCATCACCTCGTCGAGCGCCATTTTGCCGACCGTTTTTTGAAGCTCTTCTTCCAATGCGTCCGGATTTTTCATCCGTGCGCGGTTGTCGAGAAAACGGGAGTCTTCGATCAGATCCTCGCGCCCGAGGCCACGGCAGATGTTCTCGAAGATGGACTGGTTCGAACCTGCAATGAGTATCCATTTCCCATCCCTTGTTTTGAAATTGTTCCGTGGGACGGCGAATGAGAGCCGCGAGCCGCTACGCCCCTGAATGAGTCCTAGCTGATCGTAGTTGATGACCTGGGGTCCCAACATGGTGAAGAGTTGCTCGTAGATGGCCATGTCGATGTGCTGGCCTTGGCCGCCCCGGCACTCGCGCCCGTACAGCGCGGCCATCACGAGAAATGCAGCGCCGATGCCGGTCGATGAATCTCCCAGCCCCCACGAGGGGCTCATGGGCGGACCGTCGGCTTCCCCGTTGATGTGAGAGAAACCCGCATAGGCCTCTGCAAGAGAACCGAAGCCAGGCCGGTCCTTGTTAGGTCCGGTCTGACCGAAGCCCGTAATCGATAGCATGATGATGCGCGGATTGATCCCGGAGAGAATTTCATAACCCAGCCCCCACCGGTCAAGCACGCCTGGGCGGAAATTTTCAACGACGACATCAGAATTTTCCGCGAGGGCCTTGACGGCCCGGACGCCGAATGGGGTGTGAAAATCGAGGGTGACGCTTTTTTTATTCCGGTTGATGACCTTGAAATAGAGACCGATGCCGTTCTTATTGTTTCCCCACATCCGCATACCGTCGCCTCGCCCGGGCTGTTCGATCTTGATCACTTCGGCGCCATAATCAGCGAGATACATCGTTGCCATCGGCGCAGCGAGATAATTTGACAGATCGAGCACCTTCACGCTTTCAAGGGGAGGCGGCCCCGTGGCATCGTCACTCATGGCCTTTTCTCCATGTGGGATAATGGATCATTATTATGAAGATATCACTGTGCGCCTCGATCTCCCAATCGGAAAGATGAAATAAGGGGGTATCAGAACTGAATATCAAAATCTTTTGACTTCTATGAGAGGTATATTATGCACGTGTTCGATTTGAAGAAGCTGCTGATAAAGTCCCTTTTCACGCTACAATAGGCTGAATGGGTGTATGCTGGGAGAATTTCTCTCGCTCGACGGGTTCCATCCGATGCTCAGTCGCGATTCCACCCAGCGCAGCTTGAACTATCCGGTCATCAATGATCGCCTCACCGAGATGGACGGGGATCCGCCAGACCATTTCGAGAAAGGTTCCTACCTCCGGAGAGCCTGGGGATCGGGATGTAATCGGAGCCTAGCTGTATGGCCCGCTCCTTGCCTTGGTGATTCCCTGACAAATATTCAGAGCCATTGTTATAGATTTTGGCCGTGGAGGATTGCAGATGGATGTTTTACGGGTCATTGAGCAGATCGATAAAGATTTTGAACCCTCCCATATCGAGCGTCTATTGAAATACATTCGTCAGCCAAGCGTTTCTGCTCTCAATTTGGGAAACCAGGAAATGGCGGAGATGCTGGCTGCTGAAATTCGCGAAGTTGGCGGGGAGGCCGAGGTGATCGAGACCGTCGAGTTTCCAGTTGTGTTCGGCCTCATCGACGAAGGCGCCGATCGGACTTTGCTATGCCACGGGCTCTACGATGTAACCCCGGCAGAGGAGCCCAACTGGATTAATCCGCCTTTTGATCCTCAAATCCAGGAACTGGATGGCCTGGGCCGTTGCGTTGTTGGCCGGGGAGCGGAGGACATGAAAACGGGAATCGCGTGCGTGATGAACACTGTTTACGCCGCGCGTGCGGCCGGCGAGAAGCTACCCATTAACTTGATGTTCGTCCACGAGGCCTCAGAGTTGGGAAGCGGGGGGATCAAAGATTTTTTTCCCCGCTACAAAGATAAAATGAAAAGGGCGAATGCCGCTTATTGGCTTTGTCCAATGGGGCAGACCGACGGGACCCCTATCGTTCCCCTGGGTCTCAAGGGGAACTTGATGGGCAGGCTCTTTTGTCGTCCCGGCGAGTGGGGTGGGCCGGTTGGAAATGAAATTCATGCCCTGAATTGCAATTGGATCGGCAACCCTGCCGATCGCCTTGTCGAGGCCGTTTCATATTTGGAAAAAAGGCTTCAGGAGATTTATGAGAAAGGCGGTGGCTGGGTTCCAAGCAGTTTACAGGAAGAATTGTGTCGTCAGCTTTCGGAGCGCATGGATCCGGAAATGATGAGACGGAGCTTGGGGGTAGAACGCTTCAAGCAAGACGATTTCCACGCTGCGGTTCGTGCTCATCTGTTCAAGGCGGAGTTCACCCTCATCGGTCTTCAGGCGGGATTCATTGGCGAGGGAAAATCAGTCAAGGTGAGCATTCCCTCC
>CAZUHN010000101.1:0-5607 GCA_964620535.1 uncultured Nitrospinaceae bacterium
ATATGGCATTTGGAAGCATCTCCACTGCGATAAGGCTGATGTCTCCTCTTCCTATGGCCCGGGCGGCCTCGACAAACTCCCTCTTTTCGAGGGCGAGGAATTCGGCGCGCAGCAGCCTCGCCGTCGTAGGCCAGGTAAGGATCCCGATCACGAAGATGATGTTCCACAAACTCGCGCCGAAGATGGCGACGAAGACAATTGCTAGGAAGAAGCGGGGAAGCACCTGAAACATTTCGGTGACCCGCATCAGGAAATCGTCGATCCGCCCGCCGTAGAAACCCGAGATTGCCCCCACCAGAATTCCGATGACGCTTGAGGTCAGGACCGCGAAGAGGCCTACCATCAAAGAGGCGCGAGCGCCATAAATTACCCCACTGAAGGCGTCGCGC
The DNA here is from genome assembly GCA_964620535.1 of uncultured Nitrospinaceae bacterium. Lineage (GTDB taxonomy): Bacteria > UBA8248 > UBA8248 > UBA8248 > UBA8248 > CAZUHN01. Next base: position 390 of record CAZUHN010000101.1, read on the forward strand.
CCAATGTTGTCTGTCCCCAAAAAATGGGTGAAAGAGGGATACAGGAAAGGTTCTTCCGAAAGCTCCAGGGGGGCGTAGGGAGCAAATCTCGGTCCAAAGATCGCTACGAGGAGGAAAAACGACACGACGCAAACTCCAAATACCGCAGCCTTGTTCTTCTTGTAGTTCTGCCAGAATTCCCGGAAGCCAAAACCCTCTGGCTCTTTATCGAACTCTTCTGCGGATTTCATTTGCGTTTTAACTACTTGCGTATCCATCACTTGTACCGGATCCGGGGGTCGAGATAGGCGTATACGATGTCGGTGAACAGATTTCCGATGATCACCAAGACGGTTATAAATATGAATATTCCCATGAGCAGTGGGTAGTCCCGTGCGAAGATTGCGTCGTAGGTCAATCGGCCCACACCTGGCCACGCGAAGACGGTCTCGGTCAAAACGGCCCCTGCGATAAGGGTCCGGAATTGAAGTCCAATGATTGTGACGACCGGCAACAAGGCATTCCGGAGACCGTGCCGGATCAGCACTCCCGTTTCAGGCACTCCTTTAGAGCGGGCAACCATGATGAAATCCTGGCCCATAATCTGAAGCATGTTCGATCGCGTCAGGCGCACAATTAGAGCCATGTTGAATAGACTCAGGGTGAGGGCGGGAAGAAATAGGTGATGGGAAACGTCAAGAATGTATGCGAATCCGGTATATCCCGCCCGGAGGTTGAACATGCCCTGGATGGGGAACAATCCAAGATGAAATCCGAATACGAGCAGAAGCATCTGCCCCAGCCAGAAAAGAGGCATGGCGTATCCGGCGAGTGAGAAGATTGTCACGGAGTTGTCGAGAAGTGAATTCGGTTTTTTGGCCGAAAGGACGCCCAGGAAAAGTCCGAAAATTGCGGAGAGCACGTACTGGCTGCCCATCAATAGTGCGGTAGCCGGCAATCTATCCAGGATAAGTTCCAGAACGGTGGCACTTGAAATATGAGAATACCCCAGGTTGCCCGTGGAAAATCTCAGCAAAAAGAGCCAGAGTTGAACGTAGATGGGTTTATCTAATCCCATGTCGTGCTTGAGGCGGTCGATGAAATCTTGATCAACGTCGGCCTCGCCGAGGATATAGTGTGTTGGATCGCCGGGAGCGGAATGGATGAGGACAAAATTGATGATGATCACGCCGATCAGGAGAGGGATTGCCTGCATAAATCGAATGAATAAGTATTTTTTGGTCGACATATTCCCGCCGGTTCAGTACCGGGAATTGCCCCAAAATCTATCGGGCATGCCCATAAATGGAGCGACACCGCTACGTTCTACCATTCGCTCGCCAGCCCTTTGGGCGTCTTTCAAAACCTTTTTCTCGTTGACGGACTTCACCTTGCGCCCTTCCATCAAGATTTTTCCATCTACCATCACCGTGTCCACATCGTGCCCTGTCACCTGATAAACCACCCTTTGGGGAACCATCCAGATTGGGGTGAGGTGGGGTTGTTCCATATTGATAAGGATGACGTCGGCCTTTTTCCCTGGTTCCAGAGAGCCGGTGAGGTGATCCATCCCCAAGTTTTTGGCGGCATCTATAGTAACCATCTCAATTACCTTGCCTGGAGGTAAGATGCCTGGATCGTGAAATCGCTGCCTCTGGAGCAGGATGGCAACTTTGATATCCTTGAATTGGTCTTGTGTCCGGTCCTGGCCTGTGCAATCCGTACCGATAGAGACGCTAATCCCCATGTCGATCATTTCCACCAGACTACAAACGGAATCGTAACCCCAGATTCGTCGTGCGGTCGGATTGTGATTCGCTTTGGTGTCGGTATCCCGCATATATCTAAGTTCCTGTTTCGTGAAACCCGTACAATGCGCCAGGAGCACATTCGGCCCGAGGAGTTTCAAGCGTTCGTGGGACCATTTCACGACTCCGCCGTAGGCGTGGGCATGCAAACCGACGCCGTACTTGTCCATGAGCCGCCTGATCAGTTTCGACTGCGTGAACCCGTACTTGAGATATTCGGGGCGGAACATCATGTCGTACTTCGATGGGGCCTGGGGGCGAGAAGTGGCGACCCACACCTGCGTCCGCCCGTTGTCCCTACCGTGGCACTTCCGGATCACCTTTTCGGCCACTCGAAAAGATTCTTCCATCGACACTTTTTTGTCGGTTTTTTTTCCTCCTCTCCATGAGGAGTACACGGCGGGGTAGGGTGGCCGGGGAGGCCCCACCCCCGTGACTGAGCGAATCCCCACATCGGCGATTCCCTTCATGTGCACCTCGGGGTAAATGGGGTCGTCCCCCCGCGGAGCGGTACCGAACATGTGGACGAAGTTCGTGGTGCCGAACTTTAGGCGCTCGAGAGCCATGAGTCGTCCTTCCACCTCCCAAAATTCCTCGTCTACGCTCCGGAAGAGAAGATGGTCGAGAAGGAGACGCCACGGATGGCCCGTGAGTCGCTCGCCGATGTTTTTGGTTAGCGTGCTCCCCGAGTGGCCGTGGGTGTCGATGATCCCAGGCATAATCACCTTCCCCCTGGCATTTATCACCTTACGGGCCTTGTGCTCTCGGGCTACCTGGCGGGCAGGCCCCACCGCGACGATTTTGTCCTTTGAAACAGCGACGGCTCCTTTTTCGATGACCCGGCGTGTGGGGTCAACGGTAATGACTGTTCCGCCCTTGATAAGGATGTCGGCCAAAGCAATATCCTCCCGGTGAATGAAGATGGGAAAGTGATGAGACCGGCTGTTTCTCGGGGTCTACTTCAGCTTGACTTTCGGATCCTTCCAGCCTCCCTCCTTTTCCTTTCGGAGGCATTCGTTACAAAAGCAGCGGTCGTCAAAATACTTCAAGGGGTGAAATTTATCCGTTTCTTTTGCGCCAAATTCCGACCAGCAAAGGACGCACATCCTTTTTTTTCTGGATTTTGTTTTTTTCTTGCGTGTGGTCGTCGCCATCTAACTTCTCCTTGTAAAATGAAAAACACAAATTCCTGCCATTCAGGCCCCGAGGATGGTCAGGACGAAATGTTTCGCAGTGAAATTACAGCCGCGAACAGACAGCATCTCGGGAGGTTCTGCCCTCTACGTAAAAGATGCGATAATATGGATTCCACCCACTTGCTTGTTTAGAATGTTAATGTTTAAGAATACGAAAAGGATGGGGCGATTTCAAGCTACGCGCTTTCTTTCCGAGAGTCAAAGCAACTCACTTTTGAGTGTTTTCCGCGACTTCTTCCCAAAAGATGTGATTCGCCTACGGGATTATCGGCCCGTGACCGTCATCAATACAAAAAAACTTCAAGACTTGAGTGGATGGCCGCTCGAGTGCTCACCACGATGGGATCGCGAAACCGCTCCTAGAGTTTGAAGAACCTCTTCGCCGTGCCGTTCCAGATCTGTTTCGCGTCTTTCTCGGAAAGTCCCAGCGCATCGATCATGTCCACGTGAACTCTGGCGGGGACCCAGGGTGCGTCGGTGGCAAACATCACCCTCTCGGGTCCCATCAGTTCCAAGGCAAGCCTGAGGGCGGGCAGAGAACTCGACACGCAGTCGGTGTGGATGCGGTCAAAGTAGTAGGCGACCGGTTGGGTGATACGGTGCTTATCGGAAAACCGGACTGCTAGCGTCTCGATCCGCCCCTGGAGATAGGGGAGTGTCGCCCCCGCGTGGGGAAGCAAGACCTTGAGGTCCGGATTGCGCTCCATCACCCCGCTCAATATGAGGCGCATAGCGGCCATGCTCTCAGCGTACATCCAACCTACCATGTGGATGAGGTGGTAGTCGGCGTAAATCTCTGCGCCGGGTGTGGCACCCGGGTGTAAAACGAGAGGGATGCCGCGGGCAGCGAGTAGCTTCCAAATCTCCTCCAGGGGCGGATCGTCGAGAGGGCGCGTCCCCCCAATGTACGCCATCACCATGATGCCGACGAAGTTCAATTCGTCCAGGCATCGCTCGGCTTCGTGGCAGGAGGCCTCGATTTCTCCGTATCCGAGAACGCCGACACCCCGGAACCGATCGGGATGGCGGCTGACGGCCTCGGCGATGCTGTCGTTCGCGATGCGGGCCAGCCCGTCGGCCTCCTTCGAATCCGGGGCGAGGTCGGGCGCGGGCACGTTGATGCTCAAAAGGGCGAGATCAATTCCGGCCGCATCCATCTCCTCGAGCTTGACCGAGAGGTCGAGGGCGGCGGGGCCCATGGGGAGAGTGCTGTGGGGTCCGTTGAAGCCCACCCACAGGCCGCCCTGGCGCTCGAAGCGGGGGTATTCGGACCGGTTTGCGAGAGCCTTGATGTAGGTCTCGGGAACATGATGAGTCTGAACGTCAATCCGCATCTTGGCCTCCGGGCGAGGTTGGGAATGTGAAATCGAAATGCTCGATTCAAAATAACCTTTCGGCATAATAACTTGAATATCCTGTATGCCAAAATCCATCCATCGGACAGGACGGTGAGCGCCTCTCCACCTGGCCTGCCGCCTGACAGGCCGTCCAAAGGGATGAACGATGGCACTGCCCGCCACACTCTTCGGGAGGGTATCGTCCGGGGGATTTCGCGCGGGCGGCGACGCCAAAAGAATTCCTGTATCATCCGGTGTATCCGCAAGTAGCAGTGTCCTATTGGAGACAAAGGTGAAGCGTATGTTCATATCACCGGACAAAGCCCTTCCGGTTCCCGGCACAGCCTCCCAGGCGGCCCGGGCGGGCCAACTGATGTACATCTCCGGCCAGGTGGGAGTGAAGCCGGGCGACGGACTGCCCATCATGGGTTTCGAAGATTTGCCGGTTATAGGAAAGAGGTTTTCCTTCCAAAGTTTCTTGCTGTCCGAGCTCTCCTATCTTGCGCCGACCGCCGCGCAGTCATACTGGATCATGGATAACATGAAGGCCCTCCTCACGGAACAGGGCGCTTCCCTGGACGACTTGGTGAAGCTGAACGTACACTTTCAGGACCTGAAAAATTACGAAGGCGTCGAATTCGTCTTCAAAAAGCTTTTTAGGAAAAACCCGCGCCTGCACCATCCTCGAGATGGAGAAGCGAGGCGTTCACGAAGATCTGCGGTTTTGCATCGACGGCGTAGCGGTGATCTCTTCGGACAGGCGAGGCGCAATGAAGAAGGAAATTGTGAATACGGAAGAGGCTCCCGCGCCCGCGGACCATTATTCCCAGGCCGGGAAATGCGGGAACCTGTTCTTAATCTCAGGACTTCTCGGGGTGGATCCGCAAACGGGCGAGCT
>CAZUHN010000102.1:0-21986 GCA_964620535.1 uncultured Nitrospinaceae bacterium
AGTGAGGGGTGGCTTCGTTGCACGGTTCGTTACACACCCGCCATTTAGGGCTCCGGGCGCCTTATAGAGTCAGACGATAACCCGTTTTTTCATTGGTGCCCGGGGCCGGACTCGAACCGGCACGGGCTTCCGCCCAAGGGATTTTAAGTCCCTTGCGTCTACCATTCCGCCACCCGGGCTCCCTTGATTTTCAATAACATAGCTATCCCGCTTGAACCGCAAAGAACTGCGGGGAAATCTCCCCAAAAATGGAGCAGGGAATAACAGGGAGATAGCTGTTGTTTGGCCCCCACCTTTGCGTTGTTAACAATTCGCCACCCATCTCTGATCGATGAGTATATGAAATAGCGCTTAGATTATGTCCATAGCAGGAATTTTCACTTGTCATGTCCCCACTAGGCCACCTTCTTAATCCATTCAATCTACATGGGATTTACTTTTTGCGGAGCACAGTTTCCCAGAAATTCCGCCACAAAGCAGTTTATGGATTTTTCGTATAGATCGATGAGTTGGCCCATTTGCTGGATCTTCCCGAGGTTCATGACTGCGATTCTGTCCTCCATGGCCATAGCCTCAGTCTGATCATGCGTCACATATATGGAAGTCGTTTCGAGCCGGCGCAGGAGATTGTGAATCTCCCCCCTTGCCTGCACACGGAGCTTGGCGTCGAGGTTGCTGAGTGGCTCAGCCTACATGAATTTCGGCATGACTTTTCGGGCAAACTCCTTGATCATTTCTTTTCCCCGTTCGCCCTTGGTCATCTCATTCTGTACACGAATGACAAGATAATCAATCTCGAATTCCTCCCGGTATGAGTGGATTTGATCGATCACCTCTTCCGCCTCGCCGAGGAAACATCGATCCCCTCGGCGTAGTTCCTCCTGAAAGGTATCCATGTTGACGTTCTGATGTCCGAAGGCGCTGTAGCCTTCTTTAAAGAGACGAACAAGACCCTCCTCCGCACGCCGCCGTTCCGCCGCGTCGCGCACAAGAACGACATCCCGCATGAGAGGACGACACGATGCCTCCCTCTTCCCCTCCTCAAGCGCCTCAAGATAGATGCGGTAGCATATTCTCAACTTCTCGCGATTTCCGCTGGGGCCCGGAAAATATGTGTCCGCCAAACGGGCGGCACGCTGAACCGGTTTTTTCTCCCAGCCACCGTACCAAATTTCCGGGCCACCATCCTGGCAGGGCAACGGGGCCAGCCGGAATCGCTCCAACTTCAAGCGGGCGCTTTGATGAGTTACCTCTTCTCCCGCCCAAAGACGTCTGAGCAACGGTATTCCTTCCTCTAGCCGTGCCGCTCGCTCGCTTCTCTTGACCCCGAAGGCGTCAAACTCCGACTCCAGGTAGCCTGCGCCGATCCCCAGAATGAGCCGCCCCTCGGAAACAACATCCAGGAGAGCAGCATCCTCAGCCACTCCCATGAGGGAGTGCAGCGGGAAGAGAAGAACGCTCGTTCCCAGCCAAATCCGGGAGGTGCATCCTGCCAGGGCCGCCAGCACTAGCATGGGGGAAGAAAACTGGGGCCAGTCCACTCCGTGGTGTTCGCCAAAGAAGACAGAGTCGAAACCCAACTCCTCGGCAAGTTTCGTTTCCAAGACGACTTCCTTCCAATCGCCGCCTCCCTGATGAGGTTTGATTCCAAAACGCATCGTACATCTTCTCCTTGTTCAGTCGGTTTACAATATCAAACAGAGAGCAATATAATTTCTATCGGCTCATTATATAAACATAGCTATGCGGCGAATTTCTTTTTGGTCTCATAAAAACCGGCCACAAAGAACAAATCTTCGTTTTTCCTCCACTAACTCTTTTGAGGCTCATCCTCTCATAATGGGACACACTGGCGGAACAGTGCAAAAATCCAGCCTCCGGATATACTACGGCTGGATCATCGTCGGGTTGTCCTTTTTCACCATGGCGTTTCATCTCACTGCTCGTTTCTCTTTCGCCATTTTCCAGGTTCCGCTCATCGCGGAATTCGGATGGACGCGGGGCGCCCTTGGAAGTGTATTCGCCCTGATGATGGGCCTCTACGCTCTACTCAGTCCCTTTGCGGGCTCCCTGCTGGACAAATTCGGTCCCCGGGCTGTTGTCCCCTGGGGATCGGTGATGGTGGGAACCGGTCTGGTCGGCGGGTTTTTTATCTCTTCCCTCTGGCACGCGTACCTGTTACTCGGGATGTTCATTGGTCTCGGCACGGCGCTGAGCGGATTTGCCACCCACAGCGCGATACTGCCCAGATGGTTCAGGCAAAAACGAGGAATCGCAACCGGTATCGTCCTCTCCGGAATCGGCATCGGAAGCCTCTTCCTCTCTCCCACGATCGAGCGGCTTATTGCACACTTCGGTTGGCGTATCGCCTATCTCGTCTATGGTTTTTTCGTGCTCGGGATTTTGGCGCCGCTGAACTTCATCTTTTTACGCGACCGCCCCGAAAGCATGGGGCAAAGATTGGACGGCCTCCCCCGGCCGGAGGCGGAGGCAACCTCACCCCGGAAGGCCGAAACGGATGAGGGCAATAGCATCGGACAGGTGTTTTTCCGGGTCAAAAACAGCAAAAGCTTCTGGGCGCTCGCACTCCTTGGATTCATCGTTGGCTTCCATACGAACACCATCCTGAGTCACCTCCAACTCTATCTCGTGGACACGGGATTCAGCACCGCCACACTGGGGCGATGATCATCGGCCTGGCCGGCCTGCTGCATGTGACGGGGAGTGTCCTCATCGGAAGGATAAGCGACAAGGTTGGAAGACCCAGGGCCCAAGCATTTTCATGCGTTATCGGCGTATTAGGCATCGTTATTTTGCTCTCGATCAGACATCTCAGCCATCCGCCTATGCCGGGCTTCCTGTTCAGCGTCTTTTACGGCCTCGGAACGGGGGGGATGAGCGCCATGCATTCATCCATGGCGGCCGATAGCTTCGGAGAGCGATCGTTCGGGACCGTGATGGGCATGTTGACGATATGCTATGCGGGAGGGGGAATGGTGGGCCCGCCGATGGCGGGGTTTGTTTTCGATTTCACGACAAGCTACTTCATTCCCTTTTCTATTGTCCTCCTCCTAATGCTCTCTGGGATATTTATCTCCCTATTACTCTACGAAGCTAAGGCCAACGGAGTGTCCACTTCAGGTCCAACACGCGATTAACCATCCATCAAGGATTGATCGTGCCGGATCAATTCAACGAATCACGCGCTATGGAGACCTTCGATAAAGACGGAAAATCCTGAAGGAGAGATCCGTACCCTGGAACGGATGTCGAAAATCCAGCCCTGCTCAATACCGACCAAAAAGTCGCCACGTTCGAGCTGAAAACGGGTTTGCCCAGCTCTTGTTCAAGTTGTTCCAGCACACCGATCGTGGCCAGATTCGTGCAGGAGATGAACACTCCATCGGCATCGGGAGAATCGATCCGCCGGGCAATCTTCAATATCTTCTCCCATTTCTGCCGTCCGATGGAAATCCGGGATTCGGGAGTATCTCCTAATCCCAATCCATAGAGGCCGGTCACTTCAAAGCCGGCACTTTCAAGAAAATGTTTTTCGGCCTCATTGACGAAATCCACATAGGGGGTTCCAACGGCGATGCGCTTCAGGCCGAGCGCATGGAGCGCCGCCACCACGGCCTGGGCCGTCGTGACGGCGGGCACACCTCCTTCCTGCTCAAGCGTTTCTAAAATCCGGTTTCCATCTTCCACAAACGAACCCGAAGTGCAGGCGTAGGCGATGACATCTACCCGGGCCGTCCTCAGGAGCGCGGCCGTCGTGGCGGCGTCTTGCGCCATGCGGGTATAGCTCTCACGGGTCGTCTTCCCTTGAAGCAACATTCGGGTCGCATGGACCGATACGCCTTCGGGAGCCATCTTGTTGAATTCGGGCTCGATGATGACATTCAAAGAAGGAACGATCAGACCGATTCGGCAAATGGAGCCATATTGTCCGTCTTTGAGATTCACAGCGGAGACTCCTTGGGGAGGGTAATCGAAAAACTAAGACATCTTATCATTCATACTAATAACAATATTTTCTAAATAATTCTAATAATCGCTCTCCGGCGGATTTCCGTCCCACCCGTATTTCGCACGCGCGCGCGCGGGAGATATTTTCTCATCCGCCACGTCCAGCCGCACCAGTTCCAAATCGCGTTCTTTCGAATCGCCGAACCCTCCGCCGCCTGTCGTATGCATACACAAGGTATCGCCTGTCTTTAGACGCTGGAGATCCTTGCTCTTCATCCGCCGGGGAGAATCGGGCGAATCAATGAGAAATTCACTTCCCGATGCCTCCCCTCCCATGCCTATTCCCCATGGCTTGAATTTCACCCTGTCGGTGATCGATGTCACCGTGACGTCTGTAAGAAAAGTTATCTCCCGCATCATGCCGACACCACCGCGGAATTTTCCCGTACCCTCGCTGTCCGGCCAGAGGCTGTAGCGGCGGTAGAGGACAGGATAGTTCAATTCCATTTCTTCGATCGGTGTATTCTTCGTGTTGGAGACGGAGTGTACCCCGTCCATTCCATCCTTGTTGTATCGTGCGCCAAAACCGCCGCCCATGGTTTCGTAAACGGCGTACCCCCCCCCTCGGGAACCGGGCCACCAAATGAAAATTGATTGAGCGCTCCGTTGCTGCCGGCGGGCACGCTCTCGCTAACCACGTCCTTGAGCGCCCTGCAGAACACGTCTATCACCCGTCTCGTAATCTCCCAGCCCGCCGCGCTCGCGGCGGGGAATTTTCGGTTGAGCGCTGTACCTTTGGGAACAATCAGCCGAATCGGCCGGTAGCAACCTTCGTTTTGGGGGATATCGGGATCCGTGATACAGCGCAGTGTGTACATCACCAGAGACATGGTCTGATAATAATCTGCGTTACAAGGCCCCATCCGCTGCTCGTCCGTCCCTGAAAAATCAAAGGTGATGTCCTCATCCTTCTTGTCGATGCAAAGCTTCACACGGATGGGTTCATCGGTTGTCCCGTCGTCATCCATAAAATCTTCGGCTTCATACTTTCCATCTGGAATTTTTCGGATTTCCGAGCGCATACGTCGCTCGCAGTATTTGATAAGGGAATCGCAATATTGATTCAGCTCCGCAAGGCCATAACGATCGATGAGTTCAAGTGTTCTTCTGATTCCGATGTTATTCGCAGCGACCTGGGCGGAGAGATCGCCCTTGCGTTCCTCGGGCGTTCGAACATTGGCAAGAATCATTTTCTGAATGTCGGGAATCACTTTCCCTTTCCTCATGTAAATGACAGAAGGGATGCGAATTCCTTCTTGAAAAATCTCCGTCGCCGTCCCGCTCATGCTTCCCGGAGACATCCCGCCCACATCGCTGTGGTGCGCCAGGTTGCCGACAAAACCCCAGAGCCTGTCTTTATAAAAAAGAGGCGATATCAGAATGATGTCCGGCAAGTGGGTTCCACCCCGATAAGGATCGTTCAAGATAATAGTGTCGCCGGGCTCCAATCGATTCACGTCGTGCTCCTTCATCGTCTCTTTGACGATGAAGGGGAAAGCCCCGAGGTGGCCAATTTGGTGTGCCGTTTGAGCGAGCATTTCGAGACTATCGTTAAAGAGCGAGCAAGTGTGATCTTCGCGCGTTTTGATGTTGGGCGAGTAAGATGATTTCTTCAGAGCCATCCCCATCTCGTCGGTAATGGCTGTGAGGGAATTTTTGATGATCTCAATCATCGCCGGGCTGACGTCCGGCGCGTCATCTGTCACGTTCATGGACAATCTCGCGAAATTCGAAAAAAAACGATTCTAAATATCGTTTTCAGGAGGATTTCCGTCCCATCCATAGACTTCACGGGCACGTTCCGGAGATATTTTCCCATCGGCAACGTCAATACGAACAGTCTCCGGATCGCGCTCTCTGACGGGACCGTAGCCTCCGGCTCCCGTCGTATGAATGCAGAGGGTCTCACCCAACTTAGCACGCTGAAAATCTTTACTCCTCATCGGCCGCGGCCCATCTGGCGTGTCGATGAAAAATTTATTTCCAATTCCGCCTCCACCCTCATTGATGCCCCACGGCTTGAACTTTACCCGATCGGAAATCGAGGTGGTCGTCACGTCGGTGAGAAAAGTCACCTCGCGCTTGATGCCTATCCCACCACGGAATTTACCCGACCCTTCGCTATCCGGTCGAAGAGCGTAGCAACGATACCTAACCGGATAGTTGAGCTCCATCTCTTCGACCGGTGCGTTTTTCGTGTTAGAGACTGAATGCACACCGTCCATACCGTCCTTATCGAAGCGCGCGCCAAAACCGCCTCCCGTGGTCTCATAATAAGCATATTGGCCACCATCTAGCCTGGGGCCGCCAAAAGAAAATTGGTTCATGGCACCATTGCTTCCGGCGGGGACACTTTCCGGCATTGCGTCTTTGAGCGCACGGCAAACCACATCGATTCCCCGGCGAGAGATTTCCCAGCCCGCGGCGCACGCAGCCGGAAAATTGGCATTCAGCGCTGCGCCCTTGGGAATTTTTAAGTGAAGAGGCCGATAACATCCCTCATTTTGTGGAATGTCGGGATCTGTAATGCAACGCATGGTGTACATGACGAGCGACATGGTCATATAGTAAGTCGCATTACAAGGCCCTAGACGCTGCTTGTCTGTCCCCTCGAAGTCGAACATGATCTCGTCATCCTTCTTCGTGAGCTTACATTTCAAGCGAATGGGCTCGTCAGTCGAACCATCGTCATCCATAAAGTCCTCGCCCTCGTAAACCCCATCTGGGATTTTTCGGATTTCCGCGCGCATTCGCCGCTCGCAGTATTCGACGAGCGCATCGCAATAGCCATTAAAATCATCAAAACCATAATGATCGATGAGTTCGTTCACGCGGAGGATGGCCGTGTTGTTCGCGGCGATTTGCGCGGCGAGGTCTCCTTTGCGCTCCTCGGGTGTGCGCACATTGGCGAGGATCATTTTCTGAATGTCGGGAACCACCTTTCCCTTTCTCACATACATGACAGAAGGGATGCGAATTCCCTCTTGAAATATCTCCGTCGCCGTCCCGCTCATGCTTCCCGGGGACATCCCGCCCACATCGCTATGATGCGCTAAATTACCGACAAAACCCCAGAGCCTATCTTTATAAAATAGAGGTGAAATCAGAATAATGTCCGGCAGGTGCGTCCCCCCGCGGTAAGGATCATTCACGAGGATTCCGTCCCCGGGCTCAAGACTGTCGATGTCGTGCTCCTCCATCGTTTTCTTGATGATGAAGGGAAATGCCCCCAGGTGGCCGATCTGATGCGCCGTCTGGGAAAGCATCTCAAGTTTCAGATTGAATAGAGAACAGGTGTGATCTTCGCGTGTCTTGATATTGGGAGAATAAGAGGATTTCTTCAGCGCCTCCCCCATCTCATCCGTGATGGCGACCAGCGAGTTTTTGATAATCTCAATCATTGCCGGGTTGACGTCCGCCCGGTTATTTTCCGTAATCATTCCCAAATTCTCCCCTGGCTATTCCGCATGCTTAAGCAGTATATGACCGCTCTCGTCCGTCGCACCCGCCCAGCCGGCCGGAACGAGCGCCGTGGCAAATGCATCGTAAATGATTGAAGGGACTTCGACCTTATCCCCCACAGAGAGGCCGGCCCGATCGATCAACCGGTAGGCTGTTTTTTCTCCATTTGACGAAAGAACGAAAACCTCTCGGGCCCCCGCATCATCGCTCGCGGCGGAATTGACAACACCTTCCGGCTTCGAGGTGAGGCCAAAAACCGATATCCGCAAATTGACAAATTCAACTGGTTCATCCACGTCGCAAAATCCATATGTGAATTCGTGCATCCGGTGGAAGTCGTCGAGGATTTCCACCACCGAGAGGAGGTCACCGTTACGGGTGGCGTTAACGTTGATCTCAAAAGACTGCCCCACGTAGCGTAGATCGGCCGAACGCTCGATTTGCACGTCCCGGGCGGGAAAATCTGCCAGGCGTTCTTGGCCGAGCGTTTCGAGCTGACTGAAACCGTTACTGATATCATCTTGCTTTACATCGGTGCTTCGCCGGATGAGCGCCCGTGAGAAGTCGTAGCGGTAGTCCGCCAGAGAAGCACCCAGGGCTGAAAGAACACCCGCCGCATTGGGCAGGAGAACTTGCGCCACAGATAATTCTTCGGCCACGGCGCATGCATGAAGCTGCCCGGCTCCGCCGAAGGGAATCAGGGTGAAGTTCGAAGCGTCGAACCCCCGCGTCAAGCAGACGGCGCGGATCTCCTTGGCGAGGCTGTGATTCACCACCTGGAGCGCCGCTGCCGCGGTCTTGGCTGGCTCCATACCGACCTGTGAGCCCACCTTACGCAGCGCCTCTGTTCCCGCCTCCGGGCGGAATGGAATGTCTTTCCTCTCGAAAAATTCGGTCTGGAGGCTGCCCACCTCCATGTGTGCGTCGGTGGTGGTGGGTTCCTCTCCGCCGAACCCATAGCAAGCCGGGCCGGGGTTGCTCCCCGCGCTGCGCGGACCCACACGGAGACTACCGCCGCTGTCCACCCAGATGACGCTTCCTCCGCCAGCGCCCACGGTATGGACATCAATCATCGGAATACGAACTGGAAAGCCGCCAATCATCGCATCGACCGTCCACTCCGGCTTGCCGTCGCGAATGAGGCAGATATCGCTCGAAGTTCCTCCCATATCAAAGCTGATACAGTCGCCAAGGCTGTGGCGGACGGAGAGATAGGCCGCTGCCGTCACCCCGCCCGCAGGACCGGAGAGCGCCGTGCTGATGCAACGCTCGCTGAGGGCGTCCACCGTCCCAATTCCGCCGTTGGACTGGAGCAGCCTGAGCTGTGCGGCAAGCCCCCGCTCACCCAAGGCTTCTTCGAGCTTGGCGGAGTAGTTTGTCAGGACCGGCGTGGTAAAGGCGTTGGCAACAGTGGTGCTCGTCCTCTCGAACTCCCGGTATTCGGGCAGAACGTGCGATGAGAGAGAAACCGCCAGATCGGGCTGTCGCTTGTGAAGCTCTTCAAGCAGCCGTTCCTCGTGGGTGGAATTCAAGAAGGAAAATAACAACGACACCGCCACCGCCTCGGGCTTAGAGGCGAGCGTTTTTTCGACCACTTCTTCGTAGTCTTCGTCCGAGGGTTCAACCATAACGGAACCATCCGCCAGAACGCGTTCATGTAGCTCAAAGCGATAGCGGCGGGGCGCGAGAGAAGGCGGTTTCTCCGCGCGCCAGTCGAAGAGGCTCGGTCGAATCTGACGGCCTATCTCGAGAACATCCCTGAACCCTTCAGTGGTAATTAGCGCTGTTCGCGCACCCCGGCGCTGGAGAAGAGAGTTTGTTGCAATCGTCGTTCCGTGAAGAATGATTTTGACATTGTTACTCGCCACTCCCGTCTCTTCCAACGCGCGATCCAGCGCGCGAAGTACACCTTCCGTCGGAATTGGATAGGAAGTGAGGACTTTGGAATGGTGAACTTCGCCACTCTCTTCGTTGAGCAGAACGAGATCCGTAAATGTACCTCCTACATCAATCCCGATTCGATATGACGCCACTTCTTGACCCCCTAATATTATATGCTCCACGATATAAGACTTTAGATAAAGAAGGAGAGAAGGCTCAAGGGATCTCAGCCCCCCGGGTCCCTTTCTGGAATATCTCGCGAGCCTCCGATCCGGTGACGATGACGCCATCATTTTGCAACAGGTGGTCGGTGAAATCTGCCACCCTCTCGACGAAGCGAGGTTCGCTCATCGCACTCAGATGAAAAAGGTACTGAACGAACTGTGGCCCTTCAGCCTCCGCCCGCCTGCAAATTGCAGCATAAACAGACAGAAGAGCACCGAACTCCGCCGCCTCGTTGAACAGGAAATTTTCCGTAAATTTTCCCCCGGTGCCGTCCCAGCCGAGCGGTATCATGAATATTCCGGTATCGTCCATCTCGCCGGTACCGTAGGAGAGGGCATCGCCTGCGCGAAGAAAACCACCATTCGGAGATGCGCCCGTCCAGTCGGATTCCACGCTGGGCTCCTTGTATCCGGGTGCGGATGAATAATCCACAGTAAGATCCAGTTCCGCGAGCACGGAGGGAAGTTCATCGTTCCGCCCGAAATACCCCGAGCGGAAGGAGTTGGGTGAAAGGCCCTTCCGGACCATTACATTTTTTAGATCCTCCAGGACCGCACGCATGTGGTCTGTATCCTTAATCCGAGAACCTTCCCCGGGGATGTCCTCGTGTGGGTGGAGACTCAACTCCCCGCCCCGGCGAACGGCCTCTCGCCAGCAGTCGAGAAATGATTCTTGATAAAGGAAATACCGCTGATCGGGATGGCTCAGGATGGACCAATTGCACTTTCCTCCCAGAGATCGTTCAACGAGTTCGAGAGCGATTTTGACGTCTCCAAGGATTCGAATTTTCTCCGGCGTGCCTACTGTATAGCCGACATCTGCAAAAACGCTGGAGGGCTTGAGTGGAGAGAAGCCATGCCAGTTGCAATCGATGAGGAAGGAAACGTAAACGAGTTCTCCCATCGCCTAGGCCCCGCTCACTTCAAGGGCCGCATCTCGTCGTCTGCTCCATTGGGAGGTGACCCCCAGCCCCAACAAAACCACCCCGGCCGCGGTGACTGGCCACGCGGTCAAGACCATCTCTCTGCCCAGCCAGGCACCCACCACCGGACTTATTACGCCGGGGAAAGCCAGCAGGCCGGCCGAGACAAACATGACGATCCTCTCGTACAGAGTTATCCGGTTAAACAAATACCCTTCTCCCGCTATGCTCATGGCAAAAACAGCGGCCAGTGCGGCCATAAACGGAAAAACCGCACCACCGATCCCCGAACTCTCCAGAAGAAGAGCGGGCTCGTAAACGAACATATACGGAATGATGAACCCAGGCATGGTAATTCGAAACGCCGTCCAGCCGACCTCCCAAGGGGTGCCCCCGCTGATCCCCGCCGCCGTATAGCTCGCCAGTGCAACCGGCGGGGTCACATTGGAAAGGATACCGAAGTAGAAAACGAACATGTGAGCCGGGAAGGCCGTAATCCCCATTTTCATGAGGGCCTCGATGACCACGGTGATTACGACGATATACACCGCCGTCGCCGGCAGTCCCATGCTTGATACGATTGCTGCAATCATGGTGAAGAAAAGTGCGAAAAAAAGAACTCCGCCGGAGAGGCGAACAATATTTTGAGCGAAAACCGCGCTCAGGCTGGTGCTCTGCGCCACGCCTACAACGAAACCGACAATGGCGCATGCGATGCCGACGCTCAGCGAGGAGCGCGCGCCCAATATAAGCACATCGATCAGCTTTAGAACCACGCCCTGGAAATATTCATGCCCGCGCAGGACGTACCAACCGGCCAGAGCGGCGGGAAACGCCATCCAAAACAGCCAGGACTCCATGATCAGCAGATAAAAGGCGAGCAAGAGCAGGACATTCCCTAGAAGACCCGCCCCCAACCCCCCACCGCGCCATACACACAATTCAAAGCTGAGGAAAACTGCGGCGAGCGTGACGAGATAAATTGAATCATAAATCATAGTGTTCACCAGCCATCCGAATATCGACAAACCGCTGGCTTCTTCCATGCGGTACCCCTCAGGGACCAGGATTGCGACGATGATGTGCAAGGCAATCGCCACAAGCATCATAACGACCGGGAAGCGTTTGTATTTATCTCCGCAGAAAACAATCGTCAGTGCCCACATGATCCCCGCGCCTCCGGCGAAAAGGGCCGTCCGACCGCTGACAAACAGAGTGACAATCAACATGATGATGGGTACCAAAAGATGAATCCCTTCGCGAAACACATCATTCAGCTTAGGAATTTCGCTTTCCTCCAGCCCCGTCAGGCCTTCCTTGCGTGCCGCGAAATGCACTTGCAAAAAAACCGCGAAATAATAAAGAAACGCGGGGATGATGGCTCCTATCATGATTCGCAGATAGGATGTGGAAAGGTACTCGACCATGATGAAAGCTGCGGTACCCATGATGGGCGGCATGATCAAGCCGCCCGTAGACGCCGCCGCCTCCACGGCGCCAGCGTAATAAGGCTTATAGCCGATACGCTTCATGAGCGGGATGGTGAACGTTCCGGTGGTTGCAACGTTCGCAACCGCGCTACCGCTGATGGTCCCCATGGTTCCACTGGCAATGACGGCGACCTTGGCCGGACCGCCGGGCGATCGGCCGCTGATGGCGAGCGCGAGTTTGTTGAAAAACATCGCCGTTCCGCAAACGGACAAAAATGCGCCGAGCAGGACGAATATAAAGATAAAAGTAGACGCGACCCCCAGTGTGATTCCGTAAACCCCATTGTCTTCGAGATACATCAGTTCCAAAAGTCGATCCCACGCCATCCCACGGTGGGAAGCGAACTCCAGGAACGAGGGAAGTGTGTTTCCAAAATAGCCATAAGCCAAGAAGAACACGGATATCACCACAAGCCACGGTCCCGCACAGCGCCGCGTGGCCTCCACGATGATGAGAATGGCAAGAATGGCGAACGTCCAGTCAAAGATTTTTGGATCGTCGTTCGAATCTTGACGAATTTCCCAGAAAATAAAAGTGTAGAGCCCCACCAGGAGGCCAATAACAACAAGGGTCCAGTCAAACCATCCTAGGCGGCTCGATGACGGATAGATACCCTCGGTGTTCAAGGCCGCAGCATACAGGCCGCCCGCCGCGACCAGGAGTCCCCAGAACCACTCACCCCAAATGAGCCAAATCAATATTCCAGCCGAAACCGTTGCGAAAGAATATAAATACGCTCTGGGTCCGATTCGGCCGGTCTTACGCCCGGGGTATACAAAAAAAATGAGCGCCAGGGTAAGACCGAGATAAAGCGCGTTGCGATTGATGGACTCCATGAAACCGAAAGTGTTCACCCATATGACGAACCCGGACAAAAGAATCGCCATGGAGGCGTAAATATAGTACTGTACGCCCTCAAGCCGTCGAATAAATACGCTTTCATCGGTCGTTTCAACGCGGAGGGATTGGCATTTATCGGTCTCATCTGCCATGGACTAAACTCTGAAAAATGAACACATGCCCACCTGCTTAGTGCAGGATCGTGCACTAGAAGGAAATGTCGACGCGGGGATGCCCCTAAAGGGCACCCCCGCGTTATTGAAGAATTCCAAAACGGCCTCTGACTAAAGCGCACCTGCTTCTTTATAATATCGCTTGGCACCTTCATGCAGTGGAACCCCGATGCCCAGCCCGCCCTTTAAATCTTTAATGGTCATGTTCTTGAAAGTCGCATGTCCTTTTTGCAACCGGCCGAGATTGTCAAAGGTCGATTTAACGACTTTATAAACGAGATCGGCGCTGAATCCCTTTTTTGCAAGCAAAAAAGCAGAATGCATCATCGTTTTGGTGGGTTTATCCCAGCCTTTGTACAGACCGGCACGGACGAAACCGTTTACGATCCAAGGATGTTTCTGGTTGACTTTATTCATTTCCCCTTGGGAGAAAGGAACGAGCCTGAGGCGGCCACTGGCAACCGTCAGGGCTTCGACGATGGTACCAATAGGTGCCCCTCCAATCACGAAAGTACCGTCCACTTTTCCATCCCGGACCGCCTGAACCGCCTCCCGCTGGCCCAAGTAATCCACCTTGAAGTCCTCATACCCGAAACCCATGACACCGAAGATGGCTTTTGTGGCGGAGATATTCCCGCTGCGCTTTCTGCCCGGGATGAACCTTTTCCCTTTAATGTCCGTAAGTTTCTTGATGCCCGAGCGCTTTGTCACGAGCAAATGATAATGGCTCGGAAACATGACCGCGAGAAGGCGATTTTCTTTCTGCGCTTTTTTGAACTTTCCAACACCAAAGTAACACTGCCTCGCAATGTTGTTCTGCATATACGTAATGTCCACCTGGTCCTTGCGGAGAAGGTCGCAGTTTTGGACCGACCCCTTGGTGGGATTCGCCGTTACCTTGACTCCGGATACTTTTTCTGTCCATAGCTGGGCCAGAAGGACACCTGTGGGATACCAGCTACCGCCCGTCGAGGCGGTGGCGAGGGCAAGGTTCCGCGTCGCGCCAAAAACCGCGCTCTGCGCGAATAAGATACCCGCGAGAGCAAATCCCCCAATAAATAAAAACGTCGTTACTCTTCGCATCAAATCACCCTCCACTTGGGAATACAATTGATCGAGTTAATAAACTGTGAACCAACTTCTCCCAACCACAATCCGTTTGCTTGAAACATAATCACGAAAAATAGAAACCTGCTTCCCCTCCCCTCTGATATACCAACATCCGGATTGTCCCTGAATAGGTTGTCCACTTTACTTCATTATACCTATAATTACAACAGGAATAGCTCTATCTCATAAAAAATAATAATTTATTATACTAATATATACACAAAGACACTCAGGTTAACGAAAAGCAGGAAGAACATCTTCTGAAAATCTTCGCAGCTGCTCTCGTTGATTCTTGGCCGCGAAACGCACCGCGAAATATTGGCAGCCCGCATTTGCGAGACCCTGGATTTGATGGATGCAGTCTTCCGCGGTCCCATAGGTGTCCACCCCCCACCGCACATCATCCAACGACTTATAATTGGCATGATAATACTTGTTAACCACTTCGGCTCCTTCGGCCATGGCCTTCCCTCGGTCATTGTCAATATTACACAGAAGATGATAGGCGCTTTCGATGGACGCCGACTCGCGGCCGATTTCCTTTGCAGTGCTCTTGACCCGCTCCCAAAAGGGAGAAAACTCCTCCGGAGAGGCGGAGCAGGTCATCCATCCGTCGGCGTGGACCGCTATACGGCGGGCCATCGCATCGAGAATTTTCTCCGAAAGATTCCCGACGTGCGGGTTACTCGAAATCCAGATAGGGGGGGCGGGTTTTTGAACGGTTTCGAGTTCGCAGCTAACGCCCTTGAATTGATGAATCTCTCCCTCGTAATCAAATGTTTTCGTTGACCACACTTTTCGAATCACCTCGATCTGCTCGCGGATCGTCTTCCCGCGCTTTCTCAAATCCGCGCCGGCGATCTCGAACTCTCCGGTCACACCAAGCTGGGGGCGTTCAGCGCCGACGCAAACGCCAAGGATCGTCCTCCCCTGAGAAATTCGGTCTAAGGTGGCCCAACTCAGCGCAAGCCAGATTGTGTGTCTGAGAGGGGCAACGATGGCGGCCGTGCCAAGCTGTACACGCTTGGTGCGGGCCGCGATGGCTCCCAGGACGGTCAACGCCTCCAGTCGCGATTTCTGGTACATGCTGTCACCAACCCATATGGAATCATATCCTCTCTCTTCGATTTCAGCGGCGAGGTCGAGCATCTCCGCCTCGGTATAGTGTTCGGGATAGATTACTGGAATGCGCGTGTTGACGTTGATACCGATATGAAGGGACATGACAAAACTCCTGAATCAGAAATTGGAAATCGAGGTTCTGACCGGTAGTCGCCAGGTTAAATCTTTTCCAGTTCCAGCATCAATTCATTACATATGGCGTTCATGAGCGGCTGCTTGTCCACAAAACGGATCGGAGATCGAACTTGGCCCACGCCCATTTCCTAAAGTCTCTGTAACTGCTCCAGACATTCTTCCAGGGTTCCCGTGGTGGAGAGTCTGTCGGCCAAATCGCCCTTAAGCCCCAGATCCTCAACGATCCTTGCGTTGGGATTTCCACCGCCCGGCTGTACGTGAAAGCGGGACTGACATCCCTCTGCCAGGCGCTGGATGGCTCCGGAGAGCTCTGGCGGAGCGGCCTTACCATCCATGGTGTAGCGGAAGATGATGTGCGCATAGCTGGCGAGGGAGAATTATAGTTCCTTGACCGCCGTCTCTCGGCTCTCTTGGATGTTCAAGAATCCCACCCACCGGACATCGAGGTCGTCAAGCGTCCTGCCTCCTTCCTCCGTGCCCTCTGCGAGGACCGAGGTAGCCTCGCGGACCACCTTCGGCGTCAGACCCGTACAGACCCAGACCATATCCGCTACCTTGCCAGCGAGCCGGAGGGCCTTAAGACCAGAAGCGGGCATGGCAATCTTGACGGGGGGGGGTGTGGATAGTCGAGACGGGCAAGTTTTCCACCCCAATCCGCCTCCCTATCCCCCAAAAGCCGGCGGACGGCATAGATATACTCCTCCAGCCGGAACAGCTTCGCAGGCTTATGGCCGATGTTGTATACGGCGGCGTCACCCGGACCGATGCCGACATAGTCGCGGCCACCAGTAAGCACGGCGAGCGTCGCGGCGGCGCCCGCCGTAACGCTCGGATACCTGGTCACCGGGTTGGTCGCCCATGGTCCTACCAGCACTTTTCGGAATACGAACCCGCGAGCGTGCACCGCGACCGTACTTCAATGTTAGAGAGATTGGGAGTCCCCGGAACCGATGGCGGCGACACCGGCCTCATCCACCTGCCGGACGTAGCGCACGAAGTTATCCAGCAAATCCCCGATAATGGTGACACCAAACCGCATGGATGATCCTCTGGAACAGAATTGCAAGACCACTCTTCATGGCATGCGTTGATCCGTAACACGTAACAAGACCTCGGGCAACACATCCATACCGACACCCTTCTTCATGTGTACAGGACCTAATTTTCGGTGCTATGATGCCCTCTGGCATTCCGACTGACTTACTTAAAGAGGTCCCCGCCTTGTACGGTGATCGCGCGCGCATCGGTTTTATCATCCCCTCGAACAACACCGTTCTGGAGGCCGAGTGCGCGCATTATTTTCCGGATGGTGTCACGGCCCACTTCTCGCGTATCTCCACGGATCGCACCTTCAGTGTTGAAGAGGCCCGAAACATCGAAAGCCGCCACCTCCATGCCGTGGAACAACTCGAAGGCGCTTCCGTCGACCTAATCGCATATGCGTGCATGGCAAGCGCCATCGCTGTCAAACCCGACTGGGCGGAGGAATTCATCCTCAAGGTGAAAGAAAAAACCGGTGTGCCGGCCGTCGCCGTCAGCGCGGCCACCGCGGAGGCGCTTCGAACACTCGGCGCCAATCGAATCGCCATCGGCGTAACCTATCCCGAGTCCATGAACCCGATCCTAAGCGCATACTGCGCACATCACGGCCTTGAAGCGGTCCGGATCGTGAATATGCGGGTGACAGACAAGAGGGAAATTTGCCGCCTTCCCGTATCCAGCATCATTGAACTCGGGCGTCAGGCCGACTGCCTCGATGCGGACGCCATCGCCTTGTTGGCGACCGACATTCGGGCGCTTCCCGCATCCGCACCACTTGAATCCGAACTCGGGAAGCCCGTCGTAACCAGCAATGGGGCGCTGCTCTGGGCGGCGCTCGAAGCAACGGGAATCGCCGAATCAATTCCAGGGGCGGGCCGCCTGCTCGAGAGCATAGCGCGCACTTCGGCACATTCCGCAGACAAGTGACGCATGACTCCAACTGTCGATCAACTCGATACTGACGTCTTAATAGTGGGAGGCGGCCTCGCGGGGCTCCGTGCTGCCATCGCCGCCGCCGAGGGTGGCGTAAGCGTCATGGTGGCGTGCAAGCGCAGGGCTGGCCGTAGCGGAAACACACTTGTCGCCGAAGGCGGCATCGCCGTCTGCTCATCCGACGTAGACCCCGACGATTCAACCGAACAGCATATCCTTGACACATTAACGAGCGGAAAAGGGTTGTGTGATTCAAACCTGGCCCGCCTTTTGGTGGAAAATTCAGAAAAAGAAGTCTTTGGCCTCACTCGGTTCGGCGTCGTCCTCGGCCGGGACAAAAACGGAAATCTTTTACGCGGATACCCCCCCGGCCACACCAAGAGGCGCAGCCTCCGCACAGAGAGCGACCATCTTCCTAATAACGCCCGAGGGCAGTCCATCACAATCCCCCTTTTAAAATTCGCGGAAAATCTGGGGGTCACTTTTTTGGATCGCACTCCCGTTCTCAGACTCGTGAGCCGAGACGGCGCCATCGAGGGTGCTCTGGCCATGGACGAGGAAAAAGAACGCTATCTATTTATTCACACCAAAGCGATTATCATCGCCGCTGGCGGTGCCGGACAGATGTTCTCACACACAAACAACACGGCAGACATAACGGGCGACAGCTATGCGTTGGCACTCGACGCCGGCGCGATCCTCCGCGACCTGGAATTTCCCCAGTTCTATCCCAACTGGGGAATCAGCCCGTTCCGCTCCTCCATCTCGAGCGTCATGATGGGCGATGGCGCGATTTTCCGGAATAAGGAACAGGATCGTTTCATGCCGCGCTATTACCCCGAAGCCAAAGACATGGCGACCCGCGATCAGACCAGCCTCGCCATCTTTCGGGAAGTGCAGGCTGGACGGGGCGTAGAAGGCGGCGTTTACTTCGACGCTTCGGGAGTTGATCGAGAAGTGCTCGAAGTGAAATACCACCATCTCACCGATGCCATGCGCAAACTCGGCCTTGAATTCGGAAAGGACCCGGTGATAGTCACCCCTGTTGTGCACCACTATATGGGCGGAATTTCGGTCAACGGCCGCCTCGAAAGCGAGGTGCGGGGCCTTTTCGCGGCCGGAGAGGCCTGTGGCGGAACACATGGCGCAAACCGCCTGAGCGGTAACGCCCTCAGCGAATGTGTCGTGTTCGGTGCGCTCTCCGGTGCCGCCGCGGCCGAGTACGCTAGGAGACGGGAAAAGACGCACCCTACCAGAGAGAAATCCATCGCGGCGATGCTCCCTCCCATTGCCTTTCAGGAAGAGGGACCCGACATTTCGAATCTGCGCCGGGAAATGCGGGAAGTCAACTGGGAGAAAAACGGCATCATCCGAACCGAAGAAAACCTGCTCACCGGGCTGGATGCTATCAGGAAAATCCGGGATCTCCTCCAGAGCGGGAAAATCCGGAAACCGGACCACCTCATCCGCTATCACGAACTGCTGAACATGCTGGACACATCCGAGGCGGCCATTCAGTCCGCGCTCATTCGAAAAGAATCTCGCGGAGCCCATTTCAGGGAAGATTACCCCGAAGAAGATAACGAAAATTGGCTCGGAAACGTCTTCGTCCGAAAAACGGATTCCGGAGTCGAAGCGTGGTTCGAGCCCATCCCCGCCGCCGCCGGGACCCGGGCCTCTTCCCCGCCGGCCAACTAAAACTTACGCCAGCGAGAGACCGAATCCATAAGTAAAGGAGAGGAGCCGGGATATCTCAACCCGTGTCTTGTGCTGCGCGATGGGCCTTGGATGTTCCAGGGACTTTAGAAGAACCCGCGCGGTCACAGTAGCCGCCGCCGCCAACTCGGACAAGTTGACCCTGTCGGAGGTATCTGACGGAGAGAGATGGTACCCGCATCGCGACTCCGACTCGTCCATCCCCGCCAACAAGCGTAAGGCAGGAATTCCCCGCCGGACGTAATTCGCATGATCGGAATTGATGGCGACGCGCTCGCTCACGGCGCACCGGGGTGGATCCTCGCCCAAAATCCCATGGACCCACCCGGCCAGGTCCGAAAAACCGTTGCACAACCATGTCAGATGTTCACTTCCGGCGACGACGTCAAGGTTGATCGCAAGAGCGATTCGCCCCGCTTCATCTTCGGATAGGGAATCCACGTAGGCGCGAGAGCCCTGAAGGCCCCATTCTTCCACCGAGTAAAAATGCACTTCAAAATCACGACAAAAAGAACGGGACCGGGCCGCCAGCCGACGAGCTAGTTCCAGGGCGACTGCCGTGCCAGAAGCATTATCGATGGCGGACTCGCCGCAGTTGTGTCCGTCATAGTGCGCGCACAAAATCACCCGCTCCGATCTGTCCCGGCCGGATATTTTTCCGAAAATGTTCGCCGCCCGGGCAGGGCCGGTCTCGGTTTGCAGAATCAATCGTATCCGCCCTTCCGGCCGGCCGGACATCTCCCGGACCATAGTGCCATCTTCTTTTGAAATGCCCACCGCGGGGATTTCCGAACCCTCGGGACGAGTGGAGCCGGTCGTGGGAACATCTCCTCCCCTCGGATTAATGACGATCAAAGCGGCGGCGCCGGCCTCCAAGGCAGAGAGAAACTTTTGTCGACGGTGGATGGACTCGGCTGAGAAGGAATATTCCGTATCAACGATGACCGCCCGCCCGGCAATGTCCTTTCGCCTTCGGAAAAAGTCCTCGGGTGCGCCCCGTTCCAGATCAATAGTTTCTACAACCAAACCATCCTTCGACGTGGCGGAGCTGTATACGAGGGGCAGGACGCGGGCTGTCCATCCTGGGCGGTCAGGGAGTTCCAGCCGGCATTCGTTGCACCTCCAACCCACATAATCGAACTCCCATCGCTCTGTCTCCGACAACCCTGTGGCGCTCAATCTATCTTCGAGATAATGCGCCGCGCGGCGCTCGCCGTCCGTACCGCAAAAGCGGCCTCCGAAAGCACATAAGTCAAGAAAAGTGCGCCAGAGAAAATCCTCCTCAACTACGACATGGGAAGATAAATTGTTCTTGGCCCTCTCCGTCATATTCGATTTCCCGCTTTTCTTCATATTATTGAAACATCTTCCCCAAAACATGCACCGGCTGGACGTTTTTCCGAAGCCTCCAATGCTTCTCCACTCTCATTCGAGTTCTAGATGTGCTGCCGGTGTGGCCTGAAAAACGGTCATCACCTCTTCCTTGGTCGCCCCAAAGCTGAGCAACAATTTCATCAGCCACCTCGTGATGGTGACGTGCGAAGGGTTCTGGATCTGCCCCAAGTCCGATCCGTAGACCAGATTTTCCGCGCCCACCTCCTTGATCATCCGGACGCTGTAGAGCGGACCTGATTCATGGATCGGAAAACAAGTAGACCCGAGTCCCATCAGCATCAGCTTCACGCCCTCGGAGGCCGCCTGCTTCATATCCTCAATAGTGTGTTTCGAATGAATATGGGTGGGATGGATGATTTCCATGTGTTTAACCCCGGCCTTTTTCGCGTATTCCATGAGCGCGTGCGTGTCTTCCGCGGGATAGTGTCCGCTGGCGATTGTGAGATTGTTGTCCGCTGCAATTTCACATATTTCCCTCAAAGGTTCCAACACATTGTACTTTTCGTCCACGATGCGAAGGCCGTAGCTTTCATCATCGAACACCACGCGGCGATGATGGTAGCTGTCCACCATAGGCATCCACACGTATTTCATTCCTGGAAAACCAAGACACTTTTTGACGGCTTCGGGATTGAGTCCTCCTTGGCTGTAGTTCAGGGTGATTCCGCCGAACACTTTCGCCGGCACTAGGGTCTCATCCTCCTGATGATCAATCCATTTCTTCAACGCCTTTTCGGTCATGGCGATCCTCGAAGCGCTCGGGGTATACCATGTCTTGATTACCAGCGCCCGCAAGCGCGCCTGAGTGTGCTCAATGGCCATCTCGTCTTCGAGCAGGAGGCGATCGAAAGGATCAGATCCGCCATGGGTGTGAATGTCTATGGCGCCGCGCATACATTCGTCGATGTCCTCCTCGGTGAATTTCACTCCGGCGAGAAACCGGCCGTATTGAATGTGGCACAACTTCGCGAACTGGCGATGAAGATACTCCTCCACCTCGGGAGTCATGTCCGGATCGTCAAACTTTGTCCATTCCTTGAGCCTTTCGATTCGATCGCTCGAAACTTCGACTTTCAACAACTCTTCAAGATCGAATCCTTCGTGTCCCTGCGCCATGGCGTATATATCTCCTTATGAATTCAAGAGTAAAAAAATTCCGCCGGCGGATACGCCTCCACTAACGAAAAAAATCCCCGCTCACGACTCGCAAAATAAAATTGGAAGCAATTTGTTGATAGATTGCGCCCATTTCCCGTGCAATGGACACTGCACAGGGTACCTGCACTCCAAAATTTGGATTTTATCTGACTGACGTGCCCCCCAAAATCGGTCCATGTCAAACACTTGCCCTCCCTGATCAATATTGCCAGACCGGTATTATCCAGATCCAGATGCTGAGATCACCTCCATCCACCCCCTCTCCGGGGCACAAAAAAGTGTGCCGGTTATTATGCCGCCCCGCTGGTACGTTTTTAGACTGCCCTTTACACACTTCAGTGCCGCTTAGAAAT
>CAZUHN010000103.1:0-3031 GCA_964620535.1 uncultured Nitrospinaceae bacterium
CCATGCTTTTGCTTTTGAGCGCTAAGGCGTGCGGTTACGAAGGGCCCCGTGCCATTATCCACAGTTGCGTCGTTGAATATATTCACACGGCCACATTGTTGCATGACGATGTGGTCGACGCGGCTGAGGTCCGCCGTGGCAGTCTCTCGGCAAACGCGAAATGGGGAAATGAAGCGAGCGTTTTGGTCGGTGATTTTTTGTTCGCAAAAAGTTTTTCCATGATGTCGGAAGACCAAGACGGCCGGATAATGAAAGTGATGGCGAAAGCCTGTACCCTTCTGTCCGAAGGGGAAGTCCTTGAGCTTGTCAACGTTTGCAATATTCGAATGAGTGAAGAAGAGTATCTCGAAATCATTAGCAGGAAGACGGCCGCTCTCATCGCGGCGAGCTGCAAAATGGGCGCCCTTCTCGGAGATAGCCCCCCTCCCGTGGTTGATGCAATTTACCAATTCGGATCCCAAGTGGGGTTCGCCTTTCAGCTTGTCGATGACGCTCTGGATTATATGGGAGATGAGGTTCGCACGGGGAAAGTAGTCGGCAAAGATTTGGAGGAAGGAAAAGTTACCCTTCCTTTATTACGGGCATGTGAACAGGCGACCCCCGCCGAATTTGAGAAGTTGAATCAAACTCTCTTTCATTCCAATTCTTTCGGTTCTGAAGATTTTGAAGTTGTTCTAGAGCTGATTCAGAAATACGAGGGAATCCCGTACGCCATTGACAGAGCTCGAGGATATGTAGAGGCGGCAAAAGCGGTACTTTCAATTCTGCCGGACTCGGTCCATGTAGATTCCCTCCGCGCTCTTGCGGATTATATTGTTGAAAGAGATTTCTGAGTAGGCAGCTGATTGCCAATTGTTGGCCTGTCACGAAAAGAGTTTTCATTGACCTTTCATTCGCTGGCGAGAAATGCTAGGCCGGTGGCAGAATTCTGTGCAACCAGAGGTAAGCGAAAATTGGGCCTGAGCCGTCCTTTGGTATTAGCTTCCGCATCGCCGCGCCGGATAGAGATTCTTGGCCAGTCGGGTCTTCAATTTGAAGTGTTGCCGATGCCCTCGGACGAAGAAATGTCAATTGACCCGAATGTTCCACCGAGGTTTAACGCCGAGAGAGCGGCGCTCGCAAAGACAAGGTGGGCCGCAGTCAGAAGACCGAAAGCCGTGATATTGGGAGCGGACACTGTTGTCGTCCTGGATGGGGTATGCCTCGGGAAGCCGGTCGATGCCGAAGATGCGCGGCAGATGATCTCACTTCTCTCAGGACGTTCGCACAAGGTGGTGACGGCGTTTGTGATTCTGGCCGAGGATATCGAGAGAAGGTCGTATGTTGAGACCTGTGTCCGGTTTCGTCCGCTGATGCCAGATGATATCAATCGATATGTGGAATGCGGCGAATACGTTGGAAAGGCTGGAGCTTACGCCATTCAAGGAGCAGGAGGAAACTTGGTTGACTTTATCCAGGGAAGCTACACAAATGTTGTCGGGCTTCCCCTGCACGAGGTTTTGACTTCCTTGTCTGATTCCGGAGTTTTGAGAGTAAATCTCCAAGCTTTTGAGAAGGAAGAGATCGATGCGATTAAGTGACCGAATGCACCGCCTCAAGACAGAGAGCGCCTTTGTCGTCCTTGCTAAGGCGAAGGAACTTGAGCGCCAAGGGCGGGACATCATCCATTTGGAGATTGGCGACACCGATTTTGATACGCCTTCTGTCATAATTGAAGAGGCTTATTCTCAACTGAAAGCGGGACAGACGCATTATTGCCCCTCGGCAGGATTGCTCGATCTGCGGGAAGCCTGTTGCAAATCTCTTGGCCGTGACGGCCGAGGCGATTACGGGCCGGATGAGATTGTAATCGGGCCCGGCGGGAAGCCATTTCTTTATTACGCTATTATGGCCCTTGTCGGACCGGGAGATGAAGTAATTTATCCGGATCCCGGTTTTCCAGTATACGAATCGGTAACGCTTTACGCCGGGGCAAAGGCCGTTCCGCTGCCTATTCTTGAGGAAAACGATTTTCGGTTCACCGCGGGTGATCTTCGATCGCGGGTAACGGACCGGACACGCCTGATTATTCTGAATTATCCGCACAATCCCACAGGCGGTACCCTTGCGCGGTATGAACTAGAGGCAATCGCAGAAATAGCCATCGAAGGGGATATCATCGTTCTTTCCGATGAGGTTTATGCTCATATGCTCTTTGAGGGGGAACACGTTTCGATTGGCGTGATCCCAGGCATGAAGGAGCGCACCATTCTTCTTGAAACTTTTTCGAAAACGTATGCCATGACGGGATGGCGTTTGGGGTTTGCCGCGGCGCCAGCCGAACTTGCCGAAAGTCTTGCGCAGATTATTACCAATTCCGTGAGCTGTGTTCCGCCTTTCATCCAACTCGCGGGCGCGAAGGCACTTCTCGCGGACCAGTCGGAAAGCGAGGCCATGATGGTGGATTTTAGGCGCCGCCGGGATCTATTCGTATCCGGGTTAAACGAAATTGATGGAATATCTTGCAAATATCCCGATGGCGCATTTTACGCTTTCCCCAATGTCGGTTCTCTTCCTATGAAGGCAGAGCCGCTCGCTGACTTCCTTATGGAGGATGCGGGGGTCGCGACCTTGCCTGGATCCGCATTTGGGATTCATGCTGATAGTCATCTTCGGATGTGTTTTGCTAATAGCACTGAAAATCTTGAGCGGGCGCTTGACCGCATTTCGGAAGCGGTGGGAAAGCTTCCGACCTGATTCTAGATTCGAATAAACTCTTGTTGAAAGTGGGGCGAAGTAGTCTCAAATTTGGCGTAAGGCATCCGTCCACCGAAGGCGAAATCAAAATAATTTTCAATTAAGCAAAAGGCTGTATTCGAGCAAACGTTTGCGAAAAAAACACCGGATTTATATGAATCGGATTCCAGGACTTGCCGAATGCAATGGAGAACCAAAAGAGAAAAAAATGGACGAATTTCCCATCGGGAATGTGGAGGGAAGAATTTGAAGGTGGGCGAAACTGTCCGAGTGGGAGTGGATACGGGTGGGACGT
>CAZUHN010000104.1:0-10461 GCA_964620535.1 uncultured Nitrospinaceae bacterium
AAAAGGGTAAGTAGACCGGAATTCGAGAAATAGAGAGCGTTGCCGCATAATTCCGGATAAATGAAGGACTTTGTTAAGGTCGCTCCGATGGGCCTCGGCGTGGCAAGATCCACGTCATGCATATAGCCGAATCGATTATTCGGGTAGTCATCGACTTATTTTCATTTCTTTCTATTCTCCTGTGTTCACGGGGCAGATTAGCCGCCGAGAATCTCTTCCTGTGCAAACAGCTTGTTTGCTATCAAGAACGGGTATTCGACCACGTCGACTCGACCCGGCAACTCGGCTCACGCTAGTTGGGCTCTCCAAATTTTTCAATTAGAAGGATGCGCTGATTGTGCATGGCGAATTCTTATTTAGGCTCTAAATTGCTACATTTTTATGAATTTGCCATAGACAGGTAAATTAGGCGAAATTTTATTAATGGGAGAGTGACGTGCCCCCCAACAACCGTTCCGGGTTGGATGTTAGGATTTTCGATAAGCTTTCGACATGGGTCGTCCAGCCAAAGGGGGGATTTTCATGCCCAAGAAGCGCCGCACCGCAGAGCAGATCATCGGCAAGCTGAGAGAGGCGGAAGTTCTTCTCTCCCAGGGCAGGCTCTCCGTTTGCTGAAGATCTGAAAAGGCCATCAAATCGGCTGCTATCAAGCTGAACTGACGGGGCTCGGCGGGGCTTTTTTCCCTGGCGGGAGGGATGAGAGGGATTGCGCCTCTATTCCCGGCGGGTATCGGCTGATGCCCCAAGATGGGCATTTTGAGGAGCCACGGGCCCTTGAAAAGTAGTGGGAAATCCCCCCACAATCCAAACCGGTGCCCGGAAATCCGGCCATCGGCTGGCCAAGCCCCCTGAAAAACGGAAATAAAATTACTAAATTTCTGAGAAAGTAGTTACCTTTAATCATCATAGAATGTATAATGGAGTTGAACATGCTTTTCTCTTTTATTATCCAATTTTTCAGCGAGAAACCGGACGATGACGATTTATTCGAAGCCATCTAAAATTGCGGTTCGAATACTCTCCCACCTCGCCTCGAAAGAGTCTGGCACGGTGCACGCGGTGCGTATCGTGGCCAAGGAGACCGGCGTTTCGGAACCCACGGTCGCGAAAACGCTCCAGACGCTGGCGAAGGTCGGTCTTCTCAAGTCCCGAAAAGGCCCCGGGGGAGGGTTTATCCTGGCGGCGCTGCCCGGCGATGTAAGCCTGGCTCGGATCGTATCCGCCTTCGAGGGAGACAATTTTTTCCCCGATTGCATCGGTGGTTTGGAGGAGTGCTCGGATCTCGCCCCCTGCCCGCTCCACGATAAGTGGAAATCCATGAAAAACTCGCTTGTGGAATTTTTGGAGGATACCTCCCTGAAGGAGCTCGTCTCGGTGATGCGCCGCAGGGAGAAGCTTCTGAAAAATAGTTAAGCGGGCAAAAAAATTCTTTTCGTGTTATAATTAAACTTAGTATTTTGCATGCCTTTTTCGGCAATGAGTGTTAAAGGCGGCGGGAGCGAAATAGTGCTGGAAAGCGGGCCGATTCCCGCTTGTACCAGCGTGGACTGCCGGAAGGTTTCCATCGTAGCGCTATCTCCCCTAGGCGGAGGCGCCCGGTGCATCCGGCGGAGGGGATGGGACGGAATGCTGGCTTGGCTCCCAGAGAATGTCTCATCCTTCGGGGCCGATCTGGATTCGATTTTTTATCTCATCTATTACGTCGTCGGAATTTGGTTTGTCGCCACCGAAGCCCTCCTGATTTATTTCTTGATTCGCTACCGCCACCGCGAAGGACGGCGTGCAGTCCACGCGCATGGAAACACGCTCAGGCAGGCGGCGTGGATACTCATACCCTGTGCGCTCGTCTTGGTGCTGGACTTGTGGATAGACTTCCGCGGAGCGGAAGTTTGGGCGAAGATCAAGATAACCGCCCCGCCCGCCGATCAGCGTGTAGAACTCACCGGAAAGCAATTCAACTGGTCGATCAGGTACCCCGGGCCGGACGGCCGATTCGAAACCCTGGACGACAAGGTTGTCCAAAACGAAATGCACGTTCTCGTGAACAAGGTGGTTCACGTCAACCTCAAGTCGGAGGACGTGATTCACAGCTTTTTCCTCCCCAACCTCCGCCTCAAGCAGGATGTAGTTCCCGGTCGCGAGATCCGGGCCTGGTTCCGGGCCACCAAAACGGGAAGGTATTCGATGCCCTGTGCGGAGCTGTGCGGTTTCGGTCACTCGGGGATGGAGGGGCAGCTTTTCGTGCATTCCGAGGAAGACTACGCCAAATGGACCCGGAAGGTGTGGCCCCCTTCCTAGGGGGGCTTTGGTGATTTTTTCCCAACGGGTTTTTTGAAAAGAGAGGAACGATGAGCGAATCGGCGCAAAGTGGGGTCTCCGGCGCGGTCCCGGAGACCCACGAAGAACCAAAGAGCTTTTTAGGGAAGTACGTTTTCTCCACCGATCACAAGATGATCGCGAAGCAATACCTTTTCATCGGCCTCACCATGGCCCTCATCGGCGGATACCTGGCCTACCTGTTCCGCTGGCAGCTCGCCTACCCCGAGTCGGAGATCCCCTTCTTCGGAAGGCCGATCGGGCCGGAAGAGTACAACGCCTTCGTCACCATGCACGGCACCATTATGGTGTTCTTCGTCGCCATGCCCATACTCTTGGCGTCCTTCGGGAATTTGCTGATCCCGCTCATGGTGGGGGCGCGGGATATGGCCTTCCCGCGGCTCAATATGATGTCGGTTTGGGTGTTCGCCCTCGCTTCGGTGATCCTGCTGCTCTCCTTCTTCGTCGAGGGCGGCGCCGCGGCGGCCGGCTGGACGGGATACCCGCCGCTTTCCGCCCGGGCGGAATACGTCGGTGTGGAGTGGGGGATGGATCTGTGGATCCTGGCCATCGCGCTGGAATTCGTCGCCTTCCTGATGGGCGGAATTAATTTTCTGGTCACGAGCGTCAACCTCCGAACGCGCGGCTTGTCGCTGTTCCGCCTGCCGTTCACGATTTGGATGCTGAATATCGCATCGGTCCTCTTTCTCCTTTCGGTGGGGCCGCTCATCGCCGGCGCGGTGATGCTCCTGTTGGACCGGAATCTGGAGACGAGTTTTTTCCTGGCCCAAGGGGGCGGTGATCCGCTTCTTTGGCAGCACCTCTTCTGGTTCTTCGGCCACCCGGAGGTCTACGTCATCCTCCTTCCCGCGATGGGTTTCATGGCTGATGTCACGGCCGTCTTCACGCGCAAGCCGCTCTTCGCCTACAAGACTGTCATTTACGCCGTGATCGTCGCCGGGGTGCTGAGCTTCGTCGTGTGGGCCCACCACCAGTTCATCAGCGGCCTGGATCCCCGGCTGGCCACGCCCTTCAGCGTGACGACTATTCTCATCTCCGTTCCATTTGCGCTCATCGTTTTTGCCATGCTCGCCACCCTTTGGGGCGGGGACATCCGCTTCACCACTCCCATGTTGTTTGCGGTCGGGACCCTCGGGGTTTTCGTCTTCGGCGGGGTCACCGGGATCTTCAACGGCTCGGCGTCGGTGGATATATTCATCCACGACACCTATTTTGTCGTCGCCCACTTTCATTCGACTCTTTTCTCCTCGACCTTCTTAGGCGGTTTCGCCGCCATCTATTTCTGGTATCCCAAGATGTTCGGCCGGAAGCTGAACGAGACATGGGGAATCATCCATTTTTGGGGAACGCTGATCGGCTTCTTCGCGGTTTTCGTGCCGATGCACCTTGTCGGTATTGGAGGAATGCTCCGCCGGATCTATGACCCCTCTCAGTATGAGTACATGCAGGGCCTGCTGCCCATGAACCGCTTTATCACGGGGGCGGCCATCGTGCTCCTCCTGTCTCAGATTCCTTTTGTGATCAATTTCTTCTGGAGCATGTTCAAGGGCGAGGAAGCGGGGGAGAACCCCTGGGAGGCGAACACCCTCGAGTGGACGACTCCTTCGCCACCTCCTCACGGCAACTGGCACGGCGACCTCCCGGCCGCATACCGGGGGGCTTACGAGTACAACGCACCGGGATGGGACAGGGAGTGGGTTCCTCAGAATCTTCCGCCGGGCTATCCGGCCGCCGCTGAGGGTTGATCGAGAAAAGATACGCCCGCCAACCGGGATCCTCGGGTTGCGGTGCAAGAATATCGGCAGAATTCGTTCGGTGAGGTGAAGACATGAGCATTGCGGCGGCTGCGGAATCAGCAGAGAGGAGGGAGGGAGGCACGGGTGTCTCCTCTGGGAAGCTCGCCCTCTGGGTGTTCCTCGCCTCCGAAATCATGGTCTTCGGTGGTGCCATCGTAGCGTTTGTCTTGCTTCGCCTGAGAAGCGAGGGATGGTCGGCGGATGTGGCGCACAATAACACCCTTCTCGGTGCGATCAATACCCTCATCCTCCTCACGAGCAGCTTCACCATGGTGGAGGTGCATTCGGCGTATAAACGGCAGGACGTGCGGGGCTTCCGCCGCCATCTCGGGGCGACCATCCTGCTGGGGCTCGTGTTTTTGGCGATCAAGGGGTTCGAGTACACCTCCCACTTCCGTCATGACATAATTCCCACCACCTCGCTTTTTTGGGCGTTTTACTTCGTGATGACCGGTCTCCACGCGCTTCATGTGCTCGCTGGCATCGTCGCCAACGGATGCCTCTTCGCCACTGCCTCCGACGCGGAGGGGGTGGCCCGAAGGGGGCACCGCGCGGAGTTAAACGGCCTGTACTGGCACTTTGTGGACGTGGTCTGGATTTTCCTTTTTCCGCTCCTCTACCTGGGGTAAAGTCAGCGGAGAACTGGCAGTGGCCCGGTCAATCGTGGGCGAGTAAGATTTGGAGGGAGCATGTCGGCAGCCGATATCCGCCACCCAGGCAATTTCCTGGTATGGATCTATCTTGTCGTACTCGCCGTCGCGTCGCTGATTTGTTCATCCGTTTTTCCCGAGACGGCTGGAATCGTGGCGATTTTCGTCCTCGCCACCGCGAAGGCGGCGTTGGTCGTGGTGTACTTCATGCACCTGCGGGCGGAGCGGATCGTAATCCACGCCATCGCCGGTGCCCCACTGATTTTTGTGATCATACTCTTCCTGGGCCTCATTCCCGACATCGTCTACGGCCGGTAAGCCGCTGCCTGAAGGCCACCGAACCGGCCTTGCGCAGTCCGGCGCCCTCTGTCATCTTGGTGCCCTAGGCGAACGCGCCGAGCGGGGGGCGACGGGCGACCCGAACCTCCGGCGCAGAATGTCCGGAGCGAGGCCTAGAGCAACTTTTTGCAGGCTCGGTCCACCTCTCCCGGCTGGATTTGGCGCGGGGAGATATGGATATTGGCCATCCAAGGCGTTGTTCACGGTTTGGGATTACCCTTCTCCGCGCCGCCTTGGGCGCGTATTTTTTCTCCACGCCTCTTTTATCTGGACGGTTTACGGCACCGCCGGTTTCTCCCGGCTCGTCGCATCCGCAGGGGTTCCACTGTCCGAATTCATCACCTGGTTCACCCTTGCAGGCCAGTCGATTCGGGGGCTTTATGCTTTTGGTGGGCTATCTTTCCCGGCTCGGTGCTTTATTGGACTTGCTTATCCTGATGAGGGCGCTGGTCAATGTGCATCTCTCCCAGGGTTTTTTTCTGACGGGCATCGTCATCGACGCTGAACGGGGCAGGGCCGTAGCGGGAAGGTATGAATACACGCTCTTTCTTGCCATCGCCTGCGTGTCGACTCTGTTCCTGGGGAGCGGGCCGTTCTCGCTCGAGGGAGGGGAAAGGTGCTCCCGGATTTCCTGCGAATGAGGCCGTGAAAAACGAGATTGCCCCCATTCTGCGGCCTTGACCGGCCGGGAATCTTTCTCTGCGTGAAATCGCCGGAACCCTCTCTGATTCGCTTATCACGATCCTGGACATTCTGAAGCCGCCTGTGGTCCAATTGGCCGTCTGTCGCGCCAAACCACACCTTTCGGTTTGGAAGGAGCAGAATCGCCGGCCGGTCTCTGGTCGGCTATTTTCCTGAATGAAGGTTAAATCGGGGTTCTCTTCCTTGAAATCGGACGAACCATTCGTTGAAAGAAGAACAATACATGACGGCGGAATCGTTGTGCAGCGTTCCCGCGAACCTTGCTCCCATTTTGGAGAGCAAAGCCTTCACGTACCTCTCGACCACCATGGGAGACGGATCTTCCTAAGTCTCCCCCGTCTGGTTTGAAGTAAAAGAAGATCACGTTTTCATCAACTTGGCGCAAGGGCGGCTCAAGGAGCGCAACATGCGCGCCCGACCGAAAGCGGGGCTCGCGATGGCCAATCCGGAAAATCCGTACAACTACATCGGCATCCGCGGCACCGCCGTCGAGATTGCCGAGGAGGGAGTCGACGCCCACATCGACAGTCTGGCGAAGAAATATCTGGGTGTTGACGAGTATCCCCACCGCCGAGAGGGCGAAGTGTGGATGATCTATAAGATCCGTCCCAATAATATTTTTGCCATGGGATAGGGAAAAATCTTCGCGTCATCGGTCCACTCGGCGAGTCCCATTTCGTATAGGGAAAAGCCTCCGCTCCCTCCCCAAGCCGAAGGAGATCGATCTCCTTCCAGCCGGGCGGGAAGGCGTTCCTCTTGCTTTCCGGCGGCTCTCTCGTGCAGTCTTTCTAGGGTCGCTTTTTCCGCGTTTCGCCGAGGAGCCAGGGAGCATGAAGAAGCCGGTAGTCTGGATCGTAAATACGGGTGGCACCATTACCTCGAAGTTCGATCCCGCCCTCGGCGGCTTTTCCTCTTCGGTCGGTGCGGACGAACTGATCGGCCCCTTCCCCCAGATTCAAGAGGCGGCCGAGATTCGAATCCGCGAGTTTTGCAACGTGAACAGCGTTCTTTTAACCGTGGAGAAGGTATTCGCGCTCCGGGGGGTGCTCGAGGATCTTCTCGCGGAGGGCGGAGTGGCCGGCGCCGTCGTCACCCACGGCACCGGCACGATGGAAGAAAGTTGCTACCTGATAGACCTGACTCTGCGGAGCCGGAAGCCGGTCGTCTTCACCGGGGCCGTTCTCCAGCGCGCCCAGCCAGACTCGGACGGACCGCGCAATCTGTACCACGCGGTTCGGGCCGCGGCCCATCCCGGCATGGTGGGGATGGGGGTCACCGTCGTGATGGCGGGCGGGATACTCGCCGCCCGGGACGCGGTGAAGGTGAGCCTCCAGTCGGCGGAGTCCCTCCGTGCCTTCCGGGTGGGCCATCTCGGAACGGTGGACGACGGAGGAGTGCGTTTGAAGTGGCGGCCTCACTTCCGCCGCACGTTCGACGTGGATCGCATTTGCCCCCGCGTCCAGCTGATGAAGCTCGGCTTGGGGATGGACGATCTTCTCGTCCGCGCCTGCATCGGCGCCTACAAGGCGGACCGGATCGACGGCCTGGTCATCGAGGCGCTTTCGGCCGGGAACGCCAACGCCCCCAACTATCATGCGATCAAGGAGGCGTGCGCCGCCGGCCTACCGGTCGTGATCGCCAGCCGGATCCTCGACGGCACCGTCCAGGACAACTACGGCTACCAGGGCGCGTTCCGGACCCTGCGCGAGGTGGGGGCGATCGGGGCCGTCCGGATGGGGGGGACCAAGGCGCGGATACTTCTCATGGTGGCCCTCGCACATACGAAAGAGCGCGAAGAGTTACGTGAGATTTTCGCAAATTCCTGATCCAGGAGAGGGATCTTCATGAAGGAAAGAGGAAATTGGTATGCTGGTTTCGAGACGGTCTCGAACTTCCGGATGTATTACCGGGATTGGCGCCCCACGAAGGAAGGGGCGGGGGTTCCGGTCGTTGCCCTTCACGGCTTTCTCACCCAGGGCGGGATGTGGTGCGCCACCGCCGAGGGGACGGGGCGATATCGGTTTGTGTGCCCGGACCAGAGGGGCTTCGGCCTGAGTGCGGATCCGGGCAAGGATGATTCGGCGGCGGACTTCGCCCGCGATGTCATCGAGCTGATCAATGTCCTGCGGATCGATCGGTTTGCCGTGATGGGCCATTCGTTCGCGGGGGCCATTGCCCTGCGTGTTGCGGCGGCGGAGCCGGACCGTGTGGCCGCTGTGGTGCTCGTCGATCCGACGGTGAGCACCCGGAAGGCGAACCGGGAGAACCTTTCCGCCGCGCAATCCCGGCCGGAGAGTTTTGCGAGCCTCAAGGAGGCGGAGGATTTTTTTCGGAAGACGGAAGAGGGCGCGTGGCCCGGGAGTCCGCTCAAGCGCTTCGTCCGGGATGTCATGATCCGGGATGAGAACGGCGGGCCATGCCGGATGCCGGTTCAGAAAGAGCGGCTCATCCGGTTGAGGAATTTCCAGGCATCGGAGCAGAACGATTTCTTGCCCTTCCGGTTGACGGAAAAGGTGAAGTGCCCGGTTTCCATTTTTCGGGGCGGGCAGAGTTCGCGCTTCGCCGAAGGGGACGCCCGGCGCCTCGCGCGCGCGTTCCGAAAGGGGGCTTCACTCGTGAATTGCGCGAAGTCCGGCCATTTCCCGACGGTCTCTGAGACCGATCGGGTCGCGAGGGAGTTAAGAAAATTTCTCGGAGGCGTAACATAATGCGCGGCGGCCCGCCCGTACCGGAGCGGCCGGAGAACCGGTGTGGTGCGTGATTCCGGAGACGTGGACCTTCGGTGAAGCGCCCCGCCGGGCGGGGCGGGCGCAAGCCTCTTCTCCGGTTTCTCCGGCCTCGCCCATGCCGCCCTGGCAGGCAAGAGGAAGGCTTTTGATCGCTGCATGAAAAAAACACAAGGCGCTCCCGAATCCATCCAGACCGAGCTCAGCCGGGACCTGGGTCTCACCACCGCGCTTTCCATCGGCGTTGGGACCATGGTCGCGGCCGGCATATTCACGCTCTCGGGCCTTGCCGTCCGGAACGTCGGATCTTCGGCCGTTATATCGTTTCTGCTGGCCGCCTTGGTCGCCTCATTCACTGCCCTGACCTATTGTGAGTTCACCTCGATATACCCCGAGTCGGGCGAAGGATATCTTTACGCGCGGCGGACATTCACCCCGCCGCTGGCGTACCTGGTCGGCTGGACACTCCTTCTCGGCTATATTTCTTCATGCGCGTTTTATATCTCCAGCCTTTCCAGCTACTTCGATGATTTTATTTGGCAATCTCCTTTTGAGCAGCTGGCGGGGATGGTGGCTCTTGCTGCCCTTGTCCTCCTCAACATCAAGGGAACGAAGGAGACTGGGCGGTTTCAGGTGATCGTGACCGCCGGAAAGGTTCTGTTGCTGCTCTGGTTTATCTCCGGCGGGCTGTTCGAGATAGACACCAGCGCCCTGGTAAAGCGGATGAGCAAGGATTTCGTCGAGATCGGCGCGACGGCGGGATTGGTGTTTATCACCTTCTTCGGCTTTTCGGCGATCGCCGCCTCCGCCGGAGAGGTGAGGAACCCGACGCGGACGATTCCGATGGCGATTTTCATTTCCATGGGGTCCGTCACGGTTCTGTACACGCTGGTCGTTTTCGTGATGGTGGCGGCCGAACTCTCCGAGTATACCGAGTCGGCCCTGGGCACCGCCGCCCGCATGTTCCTCGGCCCCGTCGGGGGGATGATCATCGTGGCGGGCGCCCTCTTTTCGATGATCTCGGCGTCCAACGCGTCGATCATGGCCGGATCGCGCGTCGCTTTGTCCATGAGCCAGCTTCATCACCTTCCCCAGGGGATCGGCGCCATCAATCCCCGCACCCGGACGCCGATCATATCTCTCATCCTGGTGGGGGGGGGAATTCTCCTGTTCGCCCGGAGCTTCGAGCTGGAAGACCTTGCCCACTTCGCGGACACCATTCTCCTCCTGGCCCTCACCTTGGTGAACATGGCGCTCATCTATCACCGCAGGAGATTCCCGGACATCGAGCGGCCCTTCAAGGTTCCCCTGGTTCCGCTGCTGCCCGGCCTCGGAATCGTTTTCAATTTGTATTTATTGATCCAGATTTTCGATCACGTCGAGCCGGTCTTTATGGCCGTGGGCTGGCTCGCGGTAGGGATGGTCGGTTTCCTGGCCTGGAAAGGGTTCCAGGTCGAGGAGGAGTCGTTGCCGGGTCTTCCCTCCCGGGTGGCGCAGGTGAGCCCCGCGGGCGGCGAGAGCCGGTTCCGGATTCTGGTGCCCATCGCAAATCCGGACAACGTAATTCCGCTGGTGGACCTGGCGGCGGCCGTTGCGAGGGACCGCTCCGGCGAGATCGTGGGCCTTCGGGTGGTGCAGCTGCCCGAGCAGCTGCCTCTCAATCGGGAGGCGTCCTACGTCGAGCGTGAGCGGCGCATTCTCGAGCAGGCGCACGCGCGCGCACACACACACAATGTTCCCATGACCTCCCTCGTCCGCATCGGGTACAACACGGCGCGGGCGATACTGGAAACCTCCCGGGAGCGGCATTGCAATCTGATCCTTTTGGGCTGGAAAGGGTATACCTCGACGGCGAAAAGAATTCTCGGCGAGGTGGTGGACGATGTGGTGGCGCACACACGGACGGATATT
>CAZUHN010000105.1:0-9578 GCA_964620535.1 uncultured Nitrospinaceae bacterium
ATGGATCGCACCCATGAGGTCAGGGGTTCGAGCCCCCTCGCCTCCACCAATGAATCAATGGCTTACCGAAAGATGAGTTTTTTCTTATTGGCTGATGTCTATCTGACAGTTCTTGACATCGCAATCGAAATGGCGAACTACGAATTGCGGGCAGGCAGCGAGAGGTTTTTCCGCGTTCGAATCAGCCGCAATAAAGCCCCCCGCTGATTGGCGGGAGGATTTATTGCGGCCCGTCCAGAACAAAAGGTTAACGCCCGATTGTCCCCACCGGAAGGGCGCGTCCACCCTCGCCGTCGCACAGGGACCACTCGTACTCCGTCAGCCCCTTGTCCTCCTCCGAAAGGCGAACCTCGCCGGGGAGGACGTCTCCCTCTTCCGAACTTTCAAAGTCCAATTGGACAATTCCGTTCTTTTCCGTTTCGTTCATTCTCCCCTTCCTCATGACTGGCGTTTTCAACATCACCTGCTCCCGAGCGAACGACATCAGTCGTGAAAACGAAGGGCGTACTGTGCTCCTTTTCGTTTCGAAACGCAAGTATTTTTCCGGGTGTCCTAAGATTAATCCCGAAAAATCAATCGGTTTGTATGATTGTATATTGTATACAATATGCCCTTACCGGAAAATTCACCCGGTTGACGGGCGCAAATTGGACGAAGCGTCGAGCGGGGTTACAGGGTCCACTACATGATGACGCTGGCGCCGATGAAGCAAACCAAGCCCCCGAAAAGATCGTAGCGGTCCGGCGCGATGCGGTCCACTCCCCAGCCCCATAAAATCGAAAGCACGACGAGCCTTCCTCTGTAGGCCGCATGCGCACGCCCAAAGTTGGCGGGCTGATGCGTGAGAATGATGCCACAAACGACACACGACCAGCGCAGACGCCCCGACGGTGCCGATCAGCAGCG
Source organism: uncultured Nitrospinaceae bacterium (assembly GCA_964620535.1). Lineage (GTDB taxonomy): Bacteria > UBA8248 > UBA8248 > UBA8248 > UBA8248 > CAZUHN01. The sequence continues at coordinate 907 of CAZUHN010000105.1, forward strand.
GGGAGCCGTTCCACCACCATTGTCAGACCAAATACTTTCCGCCTATATCGAGCAACCCCGCCATGACAGAGTGGGCAAGCGAGGCGCCTATCACAATCTCCATAGTTCCTGCCTCCGGGTAGTGATCTATTTTGAAATGTGTTGTGAAGTTTGGAAAAGTCCTTCCAATTTTTTGTATTCTTAGATTCTTCTTGATTAACCTGGGCGAGGCATATAATTATTGCTTTTTCAACCGACCTACTTTTTCGTACGGAAAACGCCCTTTTCGGATCGGTTCCAAGGCGGCATTTCCTTTTTCCCGTATCCCCAATTCCCTTTTCCTATGACAAAGTTTCGTTTAATAAAATAATATGATTACCCACTTGACAAAGCAGCCTTCAGCGTAATCTTTTCTGCTCATTTGATAAATTATCGCAGACTATTTTCCCACCCAATGTTGGAAGGCCGTGCGATGAAACCCCTCTTCTTTCTCACGGCTTTGTGCCTTTTATCCCTTTCGGGATGTATGCCTGCCGTCGCGGGCAAGGATTTCGAGAGCATCGCAGAAAGGTATTACGGCACATTGTCAGATAGTCGCGGAGGAAAATTTCGGGAGATTTTCGTTATCCACAAGGACGGTTCCAATTAGAGAAATTCTGGGATCCCAGGTTCAACAAGGAAATTCCAATTCCCGCGGAACCATGCGAATTGTAGACGAGAAAACTTTTAGCGCAGGCGCGGAAAATTTGACGACTACAATTAATTAATGCGAGGGGAATATCAATGTCCGGGTCGAAGGGAAGGTTTTGGTCATTTCAAGTGACAAAGTCAGCAGTGTATATGGAACTTACGGCTGTGCAATAATTGAAAAACTGATAATGAAACAGCGTTTCTTCTAGATGTGCTTAGGGCCATCGGCGTAGGTTTGTCGGGACCGTATCCCTGAAAAGTCAAGGATTATTCAAACTGACCTAGTACTCGCCTCCATGGGTCAGGACCGAATGTCTGCCTCTGCCCTCCACGTCCTTTTCTCAACCGCCGCTCCCGTTTCCGGCAATTCCGCGGATGTGGTGTGGTCCGATGGGAAGGGAGAAAAATGCCTTTCCCGTAGCATCGAGGATGGCGTTCGCGATGGCGGCGGCCGTCGCGATGACGGGAGGCTCTCCCACCCCGCGCGCACCGTAGGGGTTCGCCTTTCCCCGGGCGGGATTTTCCAGAAGGACGGCTTTGAGCTCGGGCAGGTCGAGGCTGGTCGGAATCAGGTATTCGTGGAAGCTTGCGCCCGCGAGTCGACCTTCCGGAGAGCGAGGCTGCTCCTCCATCAGGGCGAGGCCCATCCCCTGCACCATCCCACCTTCGATCTGCCCGGCCACCGAGAGCGGGTTGATGGCGAAACCCACGTCCTGAACGCAGGTCAGCCGCAGCACCCGCACCTCCCCCAGCTCCGGGTGTACGGCGACTTCGGCCACCTGCGCGGTATGGATAGGACAAGGGGGCGGGGCGGCATTCTCCCCCGCACCGAGAAGAAAGCCCCGGACCCCGGGCGCGGCCTTTGCCACCTCACCGAGCGTCATCCCCCGCTCCGGGACAGCGCGGACGAAAACCCGCCCTCCCTTAAGACCCAGATCCTCGGGGGCAGCCTCGAGCTTTTCCGCCGCCACGGCGAAGATCTTCTCCTTCAGATCCCGCGCCCCATCGAGGACAGCGGCCCCGAGGGAGCGAGTCATCATGCTCCCGGCCGCGATGACGGATCGGGGCGCGGTGTCGGTGTCCCCACTTTCGAAGTGGACCGCGCCGAGACCGACGCCCAGCTCCTCGGCCGCGATCTGGCACATCGAGGTGGTCGCCCCCGTCAGGTTCACCGATCCGGCCACCACCTGGACGGAACCGTCCTCGTTCAGCCGCATCGCGCAGCTCGCCCCTCCTCCGGGACCTGGCCAAAACCCGCACGCCATCCCCCGGCCGATCTTCCACCCCGGCCCATCGGGGAACGCCTCTCTCGCCCGAGCGGTCGTTTTCCATCCAACCTCCCCGGCGGTCCGGTCCAGCACCCGTATCAGTCCGTCGTCCTGCTGGACCCCGAACAGGCTGGTCTCCCCCTCGCGGATGGCGTTGCGCCGCCGAAGCTCGAACGGGTCGAGCCCCATACCCCGGGCGATGAGATCAAGATGCACTTCGGTGGCGAAATGGAACTGGGGGCCGCCGGGTGCGCGCACCGGGCCGCATACCGGGGCGTTGGAAAATACGACGCACGACCGAACGCGCACGTTCGGGATGCGGTAGCTGCTCGCCGCCATGGCCAACTTGCTGCTGGCCATGTACTGGGCGCCCCGGCCGTAGGCGCCGTGATCCAGCGTCAGGTCCATATCCCGCGCCACGAAAGTGCCGTCCGCCTTCACTCCGGTGCGGATGCGAATGTGGAAGGGGTGGCGCGGGTTGACCCCGCTGTGGTCCTCCTCCCGCGTCATTTCCATACGCACGGGCTGGCCGGTACGCATCGCGAGGAACGCGGCGATGGGCTCGATGCATACACGAATCTTACCGCCGAATCCCCCGCCGATCTCCGTCGGCACGATCCGGACCCGCGACTCCGGCACCCCGAGCGCCTCCGCCACATCGGCGCGGGCATCGAAGGGCGATTGTGTGGCGGCCCAGATGGTCACCCTCCCGTTCGCCCCCGCCTCGGCAAGACAGGCGTGCGGCTCAAGGTAGGCCGCGTGACTGAAGGAGGTGGTGAAAGTGTGCTCGAAGACACGGTCCGCCGCCGCGAAGCCCGCCTCGAGGTCGCCGGCCAATTTCTCATAGCGGGCGATGACGTTTCCCTCTCCCCCCGGCCCCAGGCCGAGTTGGTTCCAGTTCTCATGAAGAACGGGACCTTTCCCCTCCCGCGCGGCGATGGCATCCACCACCGGTTCGAGGACTTCGTAGCGCACCCGAATCGCCTCGAGCGCGGCCCAGGCGACCTCCAGGCTCCCGGCCGCCACCGCGGCGACAGGCTCCCCCGCGTAACGCACTACCCCTTCACGGGCGAGAAGGCTCTGATCCTTGATCTCCGCGCCGAACCAGACTTCGGGGCAATCCGCCCCCGAAACCACGGCATGCACCCCGGGTATCCTCCGCGCCCGGTCCACGTCCACCGATAGGACGCGCGCGTGGGCATGGGGACTCCGAAGGACAAGGCCGATGAGCGCCTGGTTGGCAGGAACATCCGCCGCAAACTTGGCCCTTCCCGCCGCCTTGTCCGGCGCATCCACGCGGGCCAGTCCCCGGCCCGCTACCTCATGATTCGCCATTACCATCTCCAAATTGAAAGCGCACCCGGTCAATCCGGGACGCCGGGAGGAAACGTCCCGTGCACCGCGCGCACCTTGGTCTTGATGTTCCCCCGTACGTTGAAGTCCCCCTCGATCCAGGCCCACTTGGGGGCGCAGGCGGCCACCAAGTCGTCGAGGATTCGGTTCACCGCCTGCTCGTGGAACAACTCCTGCTCCCGGAACTGGTTGATATAAAGCTTGAGCGATTTCAGCTCCACGATCCGTCCGCTCGGCACGTATCGGATCCGGATTATGGCGAAATCGGGAAAATTGCTGATGGGGCAAAGACAGGTGAATTCAGGGATGGTGAAATCGATGATGTAGTCTCGCCCGGTGGACTGATTCGGAACGGTTTCGATCCGGGCACCGGCGATCATCCGGGCACCGTATTTCATCTCCTCCGCCATCCTGTCACCCTCTTTCAGCCAGCCGTGTCCAGCGAACCCACCCTATGCGGGTTTCCAAGCTTGCATAGCCGATTATCGCGGCCGGCTCGGCACTTCGTCCAGTCCGGCGGACGGCGGCTCAGGCCGCCGATTCTTGCGGGCGCGGGGAGTGGACGTCCACCTCCTCGCGGGTGGGCCAGATCCCGGTCAAAAGGCGGCGGGCGAGGCGGGCGATGTCGTTTCCAATGAGGGCGGTCACCGGGACGAGGACCAGGGTGATGGCCGTGGCCGCCATGAGGCCAAAGCAAAGGCTCACCGCCATGGGAATGAGGAACTGCGCCTGGAAGCTCTCCTCAAAAAGCATGGGGCCGAGTCCCGCCACGGTGGTGAGGGTGGTGAGAATGATCGGGCGAAAACGTGAGGCGCCCGATTCGCGAAGCGCCGCCTCCACCATTTTCCCCCCCGCGATACTCCGGTTCACGAAGTTGAGAAAAACGAGCGAGTTGTTCACCACCACTCCGGCCAGGGCCACGATCCCCATCATGCTCAAGAGCGAAATGTCGAAGCCCATGACGATGTGTCCCCAGATCGCCCCCACGACCCCGAAGGGGATGGTGCTCATCACAATGATGGGCTGGAAATAGCTGCGGAAGATCCAAGCGAGTATGAAATAAATCACCGCAGCGGCGATGACGAATCCGCGAAAAAGACTGCCCACCGACTCGCGGGTGTCCGCGGACTGCCCCTCGAAACCAGCACGCACCCCCGGAAACCGGTCTTCAAATCCCGGTAGGAACGAGCGACCCAGACCGTTTATAATCTCGGTGGGGTTCGCAATGGCCTCGTCGACATCCGCCGTAACGGTGACTACCTTCCGTCGGTCGATCCGTTTGATCTCGGCGACGCCCCGCTCCATGCTCACATTCGCCACATCGAAGAAGGGGATCTCGGCGCCCGAGGGCGTGCGGATGCGCATGTTCTCGACGTCCCCGAGCGCGCTCCGCTCCTCCGGCGGGTAGCGCAGCTTCACCGACACTTCGTCCCGTCCGCGCTGCAACTCGAACACGTCTAGACCGTAAAAACCCGCCCGAAGCTGTTGGGCCAGATCCTGCACCGACACCCCGAGTGAGCGCGCCTCCGGCTTCAACACGGCCCGTAGCTCCATCTTTCCGAGTTCAAAATCATCCTCAATTTCATAAACGCCCGGATACTTGGCGAATTCCGCCTTGAGTCCATTCGCCGCCCTCCGGAGAACTTCGATATCGGAGCCCGTAAATTGCACTTCAATCGGTTTCCCCGCCCCCGGCCCGATCTCCTGGCCCTGGAAATTTATACGGAGGGCATCCGGGATCTCACCCGTCAATTCGCGCCAGCGGTTAATGATCGCCGCACTGGGCACCCCACGCTTCTCAGAGGGAAGCAACTCGATGATAACCTGGGCGGTGTGGCTCCCTGCCGTCTGCCCCCGGGGACCCAGTTGCTCGCCGATGTTGGAGAAAACATGCCGAACGAGAGGATCGCCCGTTTTCGTCTTGAACTCCTTGTCCAACGCCGCGACGGCGCGCTCGATCTGCATCACCGCCTCGGTAGTCTGCCCGATGGGAGTTCCCTGGGGAAAGGTGAGAGATGACTCCAGGTAATCGGAGTCGAGTTTTGGGAAAATCAAGAAACGCACGTGCCCGCCGACCGCCAAGCTGACAGTCAGGAGCAATACGGAAACAGAAGCAGCGAGGACAAAATACCGCGCCTCCATCGCGAAGCGAAGGGCGGGCAGATAGGTCCGGTTGATGAGGAAAATTACCGTATTATCAATTCCCCTCCGAATGCTGGCCCCCACGGAGGCGCCAGTTGCGGGCTTCATCCAGTGGGCGAGATGAGAGGGGAGAATGAAGAGCGCCTCTACCAGAGAGGCAATGAGGGCGGCGATGATGGCTATGGGCATGATTGACATGAACTTGCCCATTATCCCTTCCATCATGAGGAGAGGCACAAAGGCGGCGATTGTTGTGGACACCGTTCCCAGAACGGGCACCGCTACCTCCGTCACCCCCGCGATGGCGGCCTGGATGGCGGGCTCCCCCTGGGACATGTGCGCATAAATGTTCTCCCCGACCACGATGGCATCGTCCACCAGGATTCCGAGAACCATGATGAATGCGAACAGGCTGATCATGTTGATGGTGCCGCCCGTGAAGTATACGAATCCGAGAGCCGACATCAGCGCGACCGGAAGGCCCAAGGCGACCCAGAAAGAAAGGCGGAGACTCAGGAACAGCCAGAGGCAGAGAAATACCAGCAGGAGCCCCAGCCTCCCGTTCCGGAGCAAAAGATCGATACGGTCTTTCACATTCTTCGAAGTGTCCGCCCAATAGGTCAGCCGTAAGCCGCCGGGGAGCAAAGCCTCCTTTTTCTCGGCGTAAGCCCTCGCCTTCTCGGCGATTTCGATCACATCCTCTTCCGTGGTCCGGAATACACCGATGAGGGCGGCGGGCTTTCCGTTGAAGCGGCCCGACTTGTCGCTGTCCTCAAAGCCGTCCACCACATGAGCAATCTCGCCCAAACGGACGATGGTTCCGTCCCGGCGGGTGAGGATTTCCAGGGACTCGAACTCAGGGCCGGTGTAGCGCTTCCCCAAGGTGCGGATCCGAATACGCCGATCGGGGGAACGGATGTCTCCCCCGGAAAGATCGATCACGTTCTTGCGGATAATGTCGGCCAGGCCAAAGAAGGAAAGGCCGTGCCGGCGGAGGGTGGCTTCCGAAACATCGATGGAGATCTCCCAGTCTCGCAGGCCGCCGAGCTTCACCTGGGAGATTCCGTCGATGTCCAAGAGTTCGTCCTTGACTTCCTCGGCCATACGCTTGAGCGAAATCTCCGGAACCTCTCCCCAAAGGGCGAGATAGGCCACTTGCATAAGCTGTTTGACCTCGGTGACGACGGGCCGCTCGATCTCCTCGGGGAAGGTGTTGATCTGATCGACTTCATCCTTGATATCGTCCAAGGCCTTCTGCGAATCTTGAACCCCCGTTTCGATCTCGGCGATTACCGTGCACAGGCTGTCAGAGGCGTTGGATGTGAATTTCTTGATACTCTCGACTCCAGTCAGCGCCTCCTCGATCTTGACGCAGACGCCCTCTTCGACCTCCTCCGGACTCGCACCCTTCCAGACGACCTGGACCCGGATCCGATCAAGGGCAACTTGGGGGACGATCTCTCTGCGGATCTGAACGAGAGACGTCACCCCGATCACGATGAGGAGGGCCATCAAAAGGTTCGCCACCACCCGGTTGCGTGCGGCGGCGGCGAGGAGGAACGTCACTTCGGCTGACTTTCAGGGGCGGCGACGGCCTTCAGGCGGGCTTCCCGGGAGCGGAGCATCATGCCGGCAACCGCGTCCGGAATCGCCGAAAGGATCAGCTTCTCCGACTCCTGGAGGCCGCCGCCGATCACCACTTCGTCCTTCCCCTTGCGGATGACTTTGACAGGGCGCACGTCCAGAAGCCCGTTATCGAAAATATAGACCCGGGTCCCCGGCCGGAGCGCGGAACGGGGGATGACGAATACGTCCTGAACGGTGATGCCTCGGATCCGGACCCGGACGAACATCCCGCTCAGCAGGGGAGGGTGAATGCCCGGAGAAAATTTCTCCAGCGAGTTTTTCACCTCGACCGTGAAGGTGATGGCTCGCGTCGCCTCGTCCAGGCTCGCTCCGACGAAAGTGATCTGTCCTTTCCAGCTGAATGTTTGACCCAATCGCGACCAAAGAATATCCGCGCCGGAAAAAAATCGCTGCATCTCTTCTTGGTCCCGCGGGAAGGATTCCATCCCCTCGGTTCGTCGGAGGACCCAACGAGCATCTTCCACAGGAACCGAGACGGGAATCTCGACCACCAACATATCATGAATAATTCCGATGGATTGGCCGGAACGCGCGTAGTCGCTTACATTCACCTTCGCCTCGCGCACACGGCCATCGAAGGGCGCGTATATCTTCGTCCGCTGGAGGTTGAGCTTCGCCTCCTCATGCTGGGCGCGGGTAACCTCAAGAGCGGCGCGCTTCTGGGCGAGCTGGGAGGGTACGAGGTCGATGGCGTTGACCTGGTTTTGGTAGGTGCTCTCCAGCTGGAACACGGCCTGCAGGCTGGAGTCGAGCTGCCGCTGGGAGACGATCCCCTGCTTACGAAGTTTCCGGTTCCGGTCGTACTCGGTTCTTGCAAGATTAAGATCCCGCTCATTGATGGCAAGGTTGGACTTGAAGTTTTTCTCCTTCTGGAGAATATGGGCGATGTCCGCCTCGAACTGCTCTATCTGGGCAAACCGCTGGGCCACGGTGAGGTGGTAATTTCGCGGATCGATCTCGACAAGAAGGTCGCCCTTCTTGATGAAACCGCCGCTTCTAAAGCCCGTCGCGCGCGAATTGATCCGGCCCGACACCTCGGGCACGAGGGTGACTTCGGTCTTGGGGCGAACCGTGCCGTAGGCCACAACCCAGAAGGTCCGGGCCTGTCTGCGAAGATCGCGAATGCGAACGAGACGACCCAGGGCGGGAACCGTCACCGCCCGGGGCAGTGGCTTGTTTTGGACGAAAACGACCGTCCCCCATACCCCTCCCGCCAACACGAATACCGCGGCCAGCGCAAAAACAAATTGGCGCATCATCACTCCTAAATCACATTTGGCAGGCGGTGGCCGGCTATCCCGCCCGGGGAGCCGAATTCCTCCCTGCCGAGGCGAAGTTAGAGTCTCTTTCTTTCTATATTTTCGCTCTTTCCCGCGGAAATTCCAAATCCGAGAGGCGAATTTTGTGTAACGGGATAAAGGAGAAGGGAAGCCCATTGTGCCAATTCATTATAACCGACATTTCCCATATGGGTCCTTGAATAGAGGCACTTTAGCCTCAAATGGCATCTCCATGTAAGGATTTTCTTCTGGCACCCGATTCTTCGCAGAAATAGCTTCTCCCCGCGCTGATGTTGGGCGGGATTCGTTGCAT
>CAZUHN010000106.1:0-28157 GCA_964620535.1 uncultured Nitrospinaceae bacterium
AAACGGCTGCGTCCGCCGCGCTCCCCCCTTCCCGGAGAATTTCCAAGGCGGCGCCCGCAGCAAGAGGCTGGCTCGTGGCCACCATTCCCTCTGCGGCGTAAACCGGCGAGCGCCCCGTTTTGAGGGAGGCCCTGGAGGTGGGTTCGGGCATTTTTTTTGCCTCGTGCAGTTTGCTCTTCAGGGAAAAAACCCCGGAATGGCGCAAAACAGCCGGGAACTTTCGGACTCGATTACGCTGGACCCTCGAAGGGGCGCGGTGCGCGCGCGCCCGCAAGGAACACCGCCTCGCGGGCGATCGATCCGGCGATTCCGCCTGGCCCCACGATACAACGCTCAAGGAGCACGCCCTTCGCCACTTTGGCATCCGGAAACAGGATTGTCCGGGCCGCCGATGCGCCCTCGGCAAGGGTAACACCCCTGTCCAATACCGCGAAAGGTCCGGCCGCCGCCCCCCGGGCCAGGACCACATCCGGCCCCAGCAAGACAGGAGGAAGGAGATGCCCCTCCCCCCAGGCGATGGAAGCCCCCCCGGCCAGAAGGCGCCCTCCCTCCGGCCAAGTCATATCGGGAAGAAAACGGCCCGCGAGAAGATCGGCGTTGACCTCGAGATAACGGGCGGGCGTGCCCGCATCCGCCCAATATCCCTTCGTGAGGACAGCGCCGATGGGGGCGCCGCTCTCGATGAGCGCCGGGTACACCTCGGCCGCGATATCGCAGGGCCGCCCAGCCGGAATATGATCCAGAAATTCCGGGGACAAAACGCTTACCCCCGTGAAAACGGCCTCGGTCATCTGGCCCCGGGGAAGGTCCGGCGCACGGTGCCTGAGGAACCGGCGAAGCCGCCCCTCCCCGTCCACCGCGAGGATCCCGAACCGTTCCGCGTCCGGGGACTCGCGAAGAACCAGGGTGGCGAGGAATCCGCCCCGCAGGTGGTGTGCCAGGGCCCCGGCGAGGTCCGCACCGGAGGGGGCGTCCGCGTTCAGGACGAAAAACGGGTCGCCCTCCTCGCGAAGGTAAGCCTCCATTTTCTTGAGCCCGCCCGCCGTGCCCAGGATCTGCGGCTCGAACGAGTAGGAAAGGACCAACCCCTCGGCGCACTCGCCCAGCGCGTTCCGCACGGCCTCGGCGCCGTGATGAAGATTGACGGCCGCCTCCGCCGCCCCGGCCCGACGCAGTTTGGCCAACGCAAAGCGTATGAGAGGAATCCCCCCCACCGGAAGAAGGGCCTTGGGGGCCACCTCCCGCAGCGGTCCTAGGCGCGTACCCAGGCCCGCCGCCAAAACGAATGAGCGCATCCTCCTTCCCCCTTGCGCCCACCAGCCCGCTCCACAGAGAAGGCCCGCGGAAAAAAAGCGCCGGGTGCGACACTCGATTGCTCCTGAAATGAATGGGAATTATCGATAGCCGCGAATCTTTTCCGGGCGGGGCGGGGATGGCGCTGCCCCCGGCCGTATGCTATTTTCCCTCTTCTCCTTTCCCGCGGGAACCCCGTTTCCGAAGGTAGCGCTCGATCTCGGCGGCGATATCCTCTCCCGAGATCGGAGCTTCCTTCTCCCGGTCACGTTCCTCCGAATTTTCTTCTTCCTGCCGGTGTCCTTGAAGCTGGGAGACAAAGGAGGAAATCTCCGGATTTTTCGCGATGAGCGCTTCGACCTGGCGGTCGAAGCGCTGGAACAATTCCTCCAAAGGAGAAAGGTCCAGGCGCAGCCCGCCGAAGGCGCAAAGACGCGCGAGAAGGGCGTGGATGGCCTTGGGGTTCGAGAGGGAGGCGACGTGGGGGGGGACATTGGCCCAGAGACTCACCGCGGGAATCCCCTCGTCCTGGAGGAGGGCGTAAATGACTCCGACGATGCCGGTGGGGCCCTCGTACCTCGTGAGTTCGACGCCAATCTTTTCGGAAAGGTCCCGGCTCGTCGCCAACCCCACGACGTGTACGGGTTCGGTGTGGGAATACCCGGCGATCAGGGCGCCCAAGGAGATCGTGTCGGCGGCGCCACATCGCCTGACGACCTCCAGGACCTCCCGGCTGAACTGCTGCCAGGAAAAATGGGGCTCGGCCCCAATACCCACCACCAGGTCCCGGGAGAGGGAGGGATCATGGCAATAGAAAAAATCCGTCGTGGGCCAGCGAATCCGCCGTTTCCTTTCTTCGTTGGAATAGACGATGGGCCGCAGGTCTGAAAACTGGAAGTAGGTCTCGGGGGGGATCCAAGCGAAGCGCTTCCCCCCCAGATTCTCCACCAGGAAGCGGGCAGCGCTGGTCGCGGCTTCGGCGGCGTCGTTCCAACCCGTGAAGGCCGAGACGAAGAGAGGACGGCGCAGGCGGGGAAGTTCTCCGATGTGAAGTGAGTCCATAGGTTTCCGTGTCCGGCGGCCGGCGCGGGCCGATCCGCCGGCGCAGGGCAAGAGGGTCCGGAGCGGCGCTTTTTCCGATCTTATCGGTTTCCGGGGGATTCCTCCAATCCGGCGATTTTCCTCCCGCAATACAACACTTTGCGCCGGTCTATTGAAATTCGGCGACCACCTTCTCGCCCAGATCCCGTATCGTCTTGAGCGGCTCGGGGGTGATGATGGTGAGCATGAATCCCTGGACGCCCGCCCCGGCGGCGGCGCACGCCTGGGCGATGCATTCCTCGGCCGTCCCCGAAAGGGTGAAGCGCCTTCCCATGTAGTCCGTGAGCCCGAGTTCTTCGATTAGCTCCGCGTTTTGGCCCCCGCGGTGCTGATGGTGGCGCGTGTCGTATTCCTCGGCCATTTTCCGCAGGCTGGGGAGCAGAGCGGGCGGGACGCTCTTTTGCTCAAACCCCGGCGGAAAAGAAAGATGGCCCGTCGCCGCGGATCCCGCAAGGAGGGGCGCGAGGGCCTCCTCACGCGAGTCCGCCACGTTTCCTGGCCCGTAAACCCAGACCTCGAAATCCTCCCGGGAGCGCCCGGCGGCGCGCGCACCCTCCTCGACGTAGGCGAGGCTTTCCTGGATGCACTCCGGAAGGAAACCGCTCCCCATCACCACCACGTCCGCCAGTTCCCCCGCTAGGCGGAGCGTCTTCGGCCCCGCGGCGGCAAGCCAGATGGGCACCTCGCGCGCGGGCCAGGTGAGCCGGATGGTCCTCCCCCGGTAGACCGTCTCCTTGTTCCGGAAAAGCTCCCGGATCGCCGTGATGTACTCGCGGAGGGTCTGGACTTTTGCCGGCCGCTCCCCGATGTTCAGGATGGCACTGTCCCCCGCACCCATGCCGAGGATGGCGCGCCCGCCCGAGAGCTCGTCGATACTGGCGATGGCGCCAGCGGTGATAGTGGGGTGGCGCGTGGAGGGAGGCGTGACACCCGGGCCGACGAGGGCGCGCTTTGTGTTCAGCGCCACGACGGTGAGGGCGACGTAGAGGTCGCGGTAAAGGCACTGCGAGTCGGCTACCCGGACCAGGTCGAAGCCGACCTCGTCGGCGATCCTTGCCTGATCCGCAGTGGTCTGAAAATCGCCCGGCAAAAAACCGATCCCGAACTTGAGCCGCATACTCGCCTCCTTTTCATTCCAAACGTCCATTGGGCAGGCGCAATACCGGCCGGTGATCCCCTCCCGCCCCTTTCGCGTCCGGCGCCTCGATGTCAAATTTGACTGGCAAGCTGTCAAATGGCGATGATCGTGTCAACAGTTACCGCTTCACGCCGTATTCGCTTTTCCCGATTCCGCCTCGACGCGGAGGATTTTCATGCCGGACCTCGGTCTCCAAGTACAGGGGGTATACCCATGGCCGTTCATGCGGGAGGTCGCGAAGTTCGCCGAGAGACAGGAATGGACCACCTTCTGGCTCACCGACGGGCAATGGAAGGATCCGCTGACGGAGATCGCCGCCCTCGCACGGGAGACAGAGCACCTCCGACTGGGATCCGGCATCGCCACCATCTACTCGCGCAGCCCCTTCGTGTTCGCCCAGCAGGCCGCCGCCCTGGACGACATCAGCGGGGGGCGGTTCGTCCTCGGCCTCGGAACCGGCCACCAGGACCGGGCCGAGGACATGCACGGAACATCCCTGGTCCGGCCCACGGCGCGGATGCGCGATTACTTGACCATCATCCGGGGCGCCTTCACCGGAGCGCCCTTCACGCACGCCGCCAAAATCCTCCAGGTCAACAATCTGCACCAGGTCTTCCCGCCTCCCAGCGGAACGGTTCCCATCTACGTCGCCTCGCTGGGTCCCCGCATGGCGCGTCTCGCCGGGGAGATGGCGGACGGGGTGGTTTTGCACCTGGTGACGCCGGAGGCATTCGAGCGGATCAAGGGAAATCTCGCTGAGGGCGCCGCCGCCGCCGGGCGCGACCCAGCCGGAATCCGGATCGTATCCAGCATCCTTTGCAACGCCTCCCGGGACCGCGAGGCGGCGAGGCGGAAGATCGAAGGCGAGGTGTCCCAGTACGTGCGCTGGCCCTTCTACCAGGCAGAGCTCGAGCGGAGCGGCTTTCAGGAGGAAGTGGGAAAACTCCGGCTGGCGTGGGGGAAAGGAGACGCCTCGGCCGCGGCGGAGGAAGTCACCCCGAGGATGATGGAGCGGCTGCCGGTGGCGGTCAGCCCCGGGGAGGTCTGGGAGAAGGCGGAGCGTTACTGGGCGCTGGGGGTGGACGAGATCATCCTCAACATCCGCCCGTTTCCCGACGATCCCGTAGCCTCCTTCCGCGAGACCATGGAAGAGGTGGCGGCCCTCGGAAGGTGAGGCCCGTTCCCCCTCAGCGGGAGGTATAGAGGAGGTGCACCCCGGACAGGAGGACGATCACCCCCGCCGTTCGCCGGATCAGGAGGACGGGCAGGTTCCGCAGCATGTAGGCGCCAAAGATGCTCCCCACCGCGCCGCCGAGCACCAGAAGCAGCGTGTACTTCCAGTTGATCAATCCGTGGCGCGCATTCTCGAAGGAAGCGACGAGCCCTGACCCGAAAAAGCCGATGAGCAGCGTCGCGACGGCCTGGCGGGTGGAAAGGCCCGGGATCATGAACAGGACCGGAAGGGTCAGTACCCCCCAACCGAGCCCCGTCGCGGCATTCAACGCGCCGACGAACAGGCCCAGAAGGGCAACGACGATGACATAGATATCCAATTTTTCATTCCTTTCCGCGTGAAACACCGCGAACCAAAAAAATGTATCGGAATCCCGCCTAGGACCCACACGGGCAAATGCCGCTTCCCACCGCTCTCCGAACCCAGAATCCTCCCGCTAGACCCGGTAAAAAATCCAGTCGGGCGCCCACCGCAGCAGCCAGCCGACCAGCCGCCACCTCCGCGTGATGTAGGCCCGTTTTTTTCTGCGCCGGATCGCGGAGAATATCTGCCGCGCGGTCTTCTCCTGGGTGGACACCCAGAACAAACCTTTTATTTCTTCTATCATCTCGGTGTCCACAAAGCCCGGTCGAACGTCGGTGACGGCGAGGGGGATTTTCCGCTTTACGGCCTTTTTCCGAAGACCCTCCATGTAGTTCGAGATAAACGCCTTCGAGGCGCTGTAGGCGTGGGCGGTATCGTTTCCGCGGAAGGCGGCGACGGAGGAGATGCCCACGATGTGCCCGCCCCCGCGCGCGAGGAAGTAGTCCATCGCCACCCCCGCCGCCGCCGCGAAGCCGGAGGCGTTGACCTCGATGGTGCTCAGTATTGACGAGATAGCGGAGCGGACCTTCCGATCCGATGCGGTCCCGCCATTTCACGGCGAGGGAGGGCTTGAGCGGGCCGTCGATTGCGACCAACCCCTCCGGCGTCACGACGCAGGTCACCGTTGGATACCAAGCGGCCTCGACGAAGACGTTCCCGTTCAGCGTGATCACGAGCCTTGCCCTTTTCCGGAAGATGGCGCGGCGCGCCGGCCCGCCGGTTTCCCCCTTCCAGTAAAAATCGGCGGGGCTCAGGGGGGATTTAGAGAGATACGGCCTTCCCGTTCAGCTCGACCGTGCTCTCCAGGGGAACGGCCGTCTGGATCATGTTTTCGGCGAAACAGCCCTGCTTGGCGTTCCGGATCAGGGCCGCCACCTCGTCCGGGGGCGCGCCGGACTCGACAATGAAGTGGGACCGCGCGGCGGTGCATCCCGAGCGAACCGTCCCCCTCAGGACGGAGCCCTTGAGGAAATAATCCATTTCCACCCGGCAACTCGCCTTCTTGAAGGGAACCTTCATCATGTGCGCGTACCGCGCAAGCTGGGTGAGCAGTCAGAAACCGACCCCCATGGCGATATAGGTGAGGGGCTGGGGATGCGCATCGCCCCCCCCCGAGGTATTCCGGCTCGTCGCAGTACACCTCAAAGTGCCGGTGGCGGCCCACCTTGAGCTGGCCACCCTCGAGGATCTTGGTATCCGCCCAATTGGTGAGAACGAGCCCTTGCCGGGGCAACTCCGGCTTGTCGATGACGCGCTCGCCGGGTGCGGTGCTGAGCTTGTGGTGATCCAAGGGTTTTTCCACGCCAAACCTCCAAAGTGGCCAAGAAAAATTTTGTCTATCTTATCATCCTCCGGAATTATTGAACCGCCGGGCGCACTTCCCCGGAGGATGCGCTTCGCCGGAGCATCAAAGCCTACCCCCCGCTTTCCGCGGCTCGGGGGCTAGGTAGCTCAGGGCCACGGCCCCCGCGAGTAGCCCCACCGCGGCGAGCAGAAGACCGTCGATGTCCATCCCCCGGTTCAGCATCCAGCCGAAAAAACCCGGGCTCACCGCCGCGGAGACCACCACGAGGGATGTAAACAGGCCACGGATGGCCCCCAGGTGCTGGGTCCCGTACATCTCCGCCCAGAGGGCGGACTTGATGTTCCTCCCGACTCCCAAGCTGATTCCGATAAGGCAATAGCAAAGGGCGCCCGCGACCGCGCTATTACTCATGGCCAACAGGAAAATTCCCAGTCCCATCGGGAGAATATGCAACGGAACGAGCGCCTTCGCCGTGAGGCGATCCACCGCCGGCCCGATCCCGAAAGACGCAAGGCTCGTGAGCACAGCGAAACCCACGAGGAAGTAGGCAACCCATTGGGGATTCCAGCCTTTATATATCGAGAGGCTTCCCTGGTGAAACAAAAATCCGCTGGTGAAAAAAGAGGAGAACATCATCACCGGCAACACGAAGTAAAAATACCGCGACCGCAGAACTTCCCTCCGGCCCATTTGGGGAACGGGCGCCTCTCCGGCCCAGACCGGCGGAGGGTTCGCGGGAGGGTGCTGAAAATCGTCTTTCTTCCGGACCAGCAAAAAGCTGAGCGGAAACAACACCGCGAGGAGCGACAATCCCAATAGAAAATAGCTGGTTCGCCAGCCGAAACGGGACATCAGCCATACTCCCGCAACGGGGAACAGGGCAATCCCTAGCGAAGAGCCCACCGAAGTGATCCCCAAGGCCACCCCCCGGCGGTCGCCGAAATAACGGCTAATGGAAGTGGACTCGACGTGCGCTAGGAGACCGTGACCGGAAAAGCGCAGTCCGAAGATGCCCAACAACAGCAGCGGTAGCCATTCCGCCCAGGCCGTAATCCAGCAGGCCGCGAACAAGATCAACCCGGAGACGAAACTGTAGGCGCGGAGGTTGACCCGGTCGATGAGGCGCCCGGTGAACGGGAGGAGCGAGGCGGCCCCGAGGGTCGCGACAGAATAGATCGTTCCGAACTGCATCCGGTCGATCTGAAAACTCTCCCGCATATGAGGAACGAAAATCGCGAAGAGAAACGTCTGCCCCAAGATGGAGAAAAAGGCGTGCAGGAATCCGAACGAAAGCTGACGAGGGTAAGCCCTGATCAGTTCAAGACAGCTTCGCATGGCCGCTATCGAAATCTGAAAGGTTCTTCACTCCGGCCGGTGATCCCGCCGCCCGAGGGGCCGGTGCAAAATAGCTCAAGACCGATATCCCGGCAATCACAGCCACTCCGCCGTAAAGGAGCAGAGTGATATCCATGTCCGCGTCCAAGAACCAGCCGAAAAGACCGGGGCTGGCCGCCGCCGAAAACGTTTGGATCGTGAAGATAAGACTCCGGATGGCGCCCAGGTGTCCGGTTCCGTAGGTCTCCGCCCAGAGGGCCGCGGAAACGGTCTTTTGGATCCCCATGCCGCATCCCATGAGGGCGAAGAACGCGACTCCGGCCACCGGGCCACTCCCCGCGGCCAGGAGAAGCGTGCCCGTCCCCAGGGGAAGGAGCTGAAACGATACGAGCCTTTTCGCCGTAAACCGGTCAACGGCCGACCCGATCCCGAAAGAGGAGAGGCTCTGCATAATTGCGTACCCCACGAAGAAGTACGCAACCCATTCGGGCCGCCAGCCCTTGTAGGCGGCGAAGTCTCCCTGATGAAAAAGGAGACCGGTACAGAAAAACGAGGGAAACAGGATCAACGGAATGACGAAGTAAAAATACGGTGAGCGCAGAACCTCCCTGCGGCCGAGGGGGAGAACCTCGCCGTTTTTGGCCGACCGCGCGGGCACGCTCCCGGTCGGGCGCCGGAAATCGTCCTCCTTCCGCAACAGCCACGCGCTAAGCGGCAAAAACGCCAAAATACATGAGGCGCCAAGAATCCCATACCCGGCCCGCCAGCCGAATTGCAGAATCAGCCAAGCGGCGATTCCCGGAAGCAGGGCCGTTCCCACCGGATATCCGATTGAAGTGACCCCGAGGGCCTTGCCTCGTTTTGTGACGAAGTACCTGCTGATGGAGACGGATTCGATGTGACCCATCAATCCCCGCCCCACCAGGCGCAGGCCGAATATTCCCAAATAAAGAAGAGGCAAAGACGGGGCCCAGGCGGTGATCCAGCAAGCCGCGGCCATGAAAAATCCGACCATGAAGCTATAATTGCGCAGATTGAACCTGTCGATGAGGCGGCCCGCGTAGGGGAGGAGGAAGGCGCCCGCCAGGGTGGCGACCGAATAAGCCGCCCCGAACTCGGTCCGCTGAAGCTGAAAGCTCTCCCGGATGTAGGGCACGAAAATCGAGATGAAAAGCGTCTGACCCAGAGTTGAGTAAAAGGCGTGGAGAAACCCGAAGGAGATCGGACGGGGGTGGCCCCGGATCAAATCAAGATAGCTTCGCATGGCCGCTTTCGAGGCATGAATTTCTCCATGATTCCGTTCCTGTTCTTCGCCCGGCGGATACAGAGACAGCCGCGGAAATACCGGAAGAGTTACGGCGGCGCTTCCAGGCGAGCATACGAGAATCCTCCTCTATAGCCGATTTCTCCAAGCGGACCAAGCCGGACCCGAGGCGGGAACCTCGTATCGATCCGACGCGGTCTCGCGGCATAGACCCCGTGCCGGCCGCGAGGCTCCCTCACGAAGAAGGCCTTCTCCGCGAAATTCTCCAAAACGGAACGTGCGGGGGCCGACTCAGGAACCGGCGAAGGTTTTTCCCGGATCCGGCGCGACGAAACTCAAAAAGGAAGCCGCCGCGATCAACGCCACGCCGCAGAACAAGAGCGTGTTGATGTCCATCCCCATATCCAGGAACCAGCCAAAAAGGGCCGGTGTCAGCGCCCCTGCAAAAACCGCGAGGGCGAAGTAAAGGCCCCGGATGGCGCCCAGATGTCTCGTGCCGTACACCTCTGCCCAGATGGCGGATTTCACGGTCCGCCCGCTCCCCATGCTCAACCCGATCATGCCGAAGCAAATGGCCCCCGCCGGAAAACCCGGCATCGTTGTCAGGACGATCAAGCCCAACCCCATGGGGAAAAGATAGAAGGGGAGAATCGCTTTCGCGGATAATCGGTCGATCATCGGTCCCACCCCAAATGAGGCAACACTCTGGCCGACTCCATACATAACGAAAAAGGAGGCGATCCATCCTGGGCGCCAGCCCTTGTACGCCGCGAGGCTCCCCTGATGGAAGATAAGGCCGTTGAGAATAAACGCCGGAATGACCAGTACCGGCAGCACGAAGTAGAAATATGGCGAACGCAAAACATCCCTCCGGCCTATTTGGGGAACCGAAGCGGTTTCGGATCGGTCCCGGGGAGAGGTGCCGGAGGGATGCTGGAAATCATCTTCTTTGCGCAGTAGCAGTACACTGAGCGGCAAGAAAACCAATGCGCACAATAAACCTATGAGAAAATAACTTTCCTGCCAGCTGAAGCGCATGATCAAGAAGGAGCCGATTATGGGGAACACAGCCGTTCCCAGCGGATTTCCGAGAGAGCTAATTCCGAGCGCCATCCCCCGCCGTTTGCCGAAATACCGGCTGATGGATATAGAGTCGATCTGGGTCAAAATGCTGAACCCGAAAAACCGCAGCCCGAAAATCCCCAGAAAAAGAAGGGGCAGTGAACCGGCAGAGGCCATGATCCAACATGCCGCGACCAGAGAGAGGCCGGCAGTCATGCTGTAAAAACGCAAATTGAAACGGTCGACGAGTCTTCCGGCGGTGGGAAGGAGGGCGGCGCCCGCCAGGATGGCCGCGGAGAAGAGGATTCCGAATTCGGATCTTTGAAGTTCGAACGTCTCCCGGATGTGGGGCACGAATATGGATAAGAGCCAGGTGTGCCCCAGGTTCGAGAAAAAGGAGTGAAACCACCCGTACAAGAGCTGACGGGGATAGCCCCGGATTAGATCAAGATAGTTCTGCATGCGCGCAATCGGGAGTTGCCATTCGTTACCTTCCGGAGTTCATTCCGCCCCGCGGGAGAGACCGCCCCGCGGGAGAGACCGGCCTGCGCCGGAGACGCCCGATGCGAAGCCGCGATGACACAAAGCGGAAAAATCCATTTTTAGCCGATCTGCCCGCGCGGGCCAAGGCGGGAGCGTCGTTTTTCTTCAGGCATCTGGATGGATCCAAATGCTTCGGTTCCCGTCTTTCGGCAAAGTGCGTTCACCTGAGTAGTGACGCCGGCCTTTTCCGCGCTGTAAGCGGAGGCGTTGGGATTTCCCTCCTTTCCCGCGATCGAGGCGACGTTGACGATGCGGCCGTAATTTTGGGCGATCATCCCAGGCACCACCGCGCGACAGCAGTGAAAGGTGCCGTTCAGGTCGACATCCACAACCTCCCGCCACATCTCCGGCGGGTACTCCCATGTCACCTGATTCCCCCCGGCAATCCCCGCGTTGTTGATCAAGATGTCGATACTGCCGAGCGTCTCGCGGGCAGCCCCCACCGCCGCCTCCACCGCGGTGAGGTCGACGGCGAAGGCGTGTACGTTTCCAAGGCCCGAGAGTTCGTCACGGGTCCGCTCAAGCAGCGAGGCGTCGCGATCCCACAGGTTCACGACTGCGCCGGAGGCGAGCAATCGCTCGGCGATCGCCCGCCCGATGCCCTGGGCGCCGCCGGTCACCACGGCGCGGCGTCCCTGAAGATCGATTTGGTTCATGATTGTCCTCCTTTGCGGCCGCCGGCGAGACCCGGGTCCGGCCGGGCCAAACGGCGGCGGGGAGCGCGGAACTCTCCATATTACGAGACCCGGGCCGGGCGGCGCCGTTGCGTTCCCCTTCAATGGGGTTCAAAATCGGGCCTCCGATTTGATAAATGGAACGGCCCTTTCCGAAAGGAGGATTGTCCTTGTCGATGGCGGACGCGGAGATGGAGCGCTTGTGCTGGGAAATTTTCGGGGAACCGATGGACGAGAGGCGGCGGGCCTGGAGCGCGCGCGTGGCGAACACCTACCTCCAGTCCTCCCGCGAGTTGGCGAAGTGCCTCGACCCCGCCTCCGAGCCGGCGGGCTACGATGCCCTTCTGCGGAGGATGCCCCTTGACGGATGATCCGACCCGCCTGCAGGCCGGCGAGATCGCCCGCCGCGTGCAGGCGGGAGAGATCTCCGCCGTCGCGGTGGCCGAGGCCCATCTCGCGCGCGCCGGGAAGGTGGGCCCGCCGCTCAACACCTGGATCACGCTCGACCGGGAGGGTGCGCTGAAGGCGGCGAAGGATGTGGACGCCGCCGTCTCGGCGGGAAAAAGCCCCGGCCCTCTCGCCGGTGTTCCGGTCGGTATCAAGGACATCATCGACGTGGCGGGCCTTCCCACCACCGCCGGAAGCCTCATCGATAAGGAGCACGTGCCCGCCGGGGACGCGCCGCTCACCCACCGCCTGCGCGCGGCCGGGGCGATCATCCTCGGAAAGCTGAACCTGCACGAGTACGCCTTCGGCCCCACCGGCCACAACCCGCACTACGGGGATCAAAAAAATCCCTGGGATCCCGCCCGCGTCGCCGGGGGGTCGAGCGGGGGCTCGGGGAACGCCGTTTCCTCGAACCAGGTGCCCGTGACCGTCGGCTCGGATACGGGAGGCTCCATCCGCTACCCCGCTGCCCTCTGCGGGGTGATGGGCCTCAAGACCACCTTCGGCCTCGTGGGCAAGGCAAGCTGCGTTCCCTGCGCCTGGTCGCTCGACACCTTCGGCCCCCTGGCTCTCACCGCGGAGGACTGCGCCCTCGCCATGACCGCCATGGCGGGATACGAGCCTGCGGATCCCTGCTCGGTGAACCGGCCCGCGCCCGACTTCATCGGCGCACTGGAGCGTCCCCTTAAAGGGTTCCGGATAGGGCACGCCCGCAGCTTTTATGCGGACCGATCCGAGCACTACATCACGAAGGCCGTGGACGAGGCCGCGCGCGCCTTCGCCGATGCGGGCGTAGAAGTTTTCGAGATCGAGATCCCCCAGTACGAGCAGGTCTTCGAGGCGTCGATCAATATTCTGATGTCGGAGGTGGCCGCTTTTCACGAGAAGCACTTGCGCGAGCGGCCGGGGGATATGGACCCCTACATCGTGGAGCGGATGCAAACAGGGTACTTCGTACCGGCCACCGCCTACATCCAGGCCCTCCGGTTCCGCTCTCAGTGGACCGAGATCCTCCTACGGGAGGTTTACAGCAAGGTGGACGGATTGCTTTTCGCGACAGTGCCGATGGCCGCCCCCCGGCGGGATGCGGACAAGGTCACCCTTCTGGGAAAGGAAGTCGACGCGCGGCTCGGCCTCACCTGGTTCAGCAGGCTGGCGAACTTCTCGGGGGGGCCCGCCGTTTGTTTTCCGGTGGGCTTCAGCCCGGAGGGACTCCCGCTGGGAGCCCAGCTTATGGGAGCGCCCTTCGACGATCACCGGATGCTCGCCGCCGTTCACCAACTCGAAAAAACCGGAGCCATCCGGGCGGTACGGGCGCCCTTCGAAGGCTGACGCCTTCGGTGAAGTAAGCGGTGAGAGTTTCCCCGACAGAAAAATTCCCTTCTTCTCTCACGGCGTTTCGGATCCTCTTTCCTTTTTCTATCGGCTACTTTTTTTCCTTTTTCTTACGGTCAGTCAACGCGGTCATTTCGCCCGATCTCGTTCGGGACATCGGCGCGTCCGCGGCCGACCTCGGCCTGATTACGAGCGCTTTCTTCTTCTCCTTCGCTCTGTTCCAGATCCCGCTCGGACTTTTGCTCGACCGGTTTGACCCGAAGAAGATCGGAGGGACTCTCCTCCTCTTCGGCGTCGCGGGCACCCTCGTCTTCGCTTGGGGCCGAACCGTACCCACCCTTGTGGCCGGGCGGGCACTCATCGGCATCGGCTTCTCCGGCGCGCTGATGACCCCTTTTATAGCCAACGTACTCTGGTTCCCCAAAGATCGGGTAGTGCTCACGAACAGCGTCATCCTGACCGGAGGCGGACTCGGTGGCCTTGCATCGACGACCCCCATCGAATATTTCCTGCGCTTTTCCGACTGGCGCACCCTTTTCGTACTGTCGAGCGGGCTCATCGCTCTCGTCTCCGCGATGATTTTTCTGCTCGTTCCCGCCCGGGCACCGGAAAAATCGGGGGAAACCGTTCGAGAACAATGGCGCGGCTACCTCGAAATCCTCAAAAGATCCGTTTTCTGGAAATACGCGCTCGTCTACGCGCTCTCCACCGGCAGCTTCCTCTCCTTCCAAGGCCTCTGGGCGGCGCCGTGGTTCCGGGACGTGGCAGGGTTTGAGCGCCCGGAGGTCGCCCTCCACCTCCTCGTCCTTTCCTTTTCCATGATACCGGGATACTTCGCGATGGGGATAATTTTCAGTCTCTTGAAACCGTCCGGCTTCCGCCGAAGATTCATCATGGGCATGTCGTTCATTCTTTTCGAGGCCGTTCAGCTTCTCATCTTATTTGAGGTGGTTTCGCCGTCCTATCTGATATGGGCGCTCCTCGGGTTGCTCGGCACCTCCTCGGCCCCGGTTTACGCGATTCTCACCGGGTTCTTTCCCCACCACCTCGCGGGCCGGGTGAACACCATGGTGAACATGTTCTTGCTTTTCGCGACGTTCGGAATTCAATATGCGATGGGAATCCTCATCGACCTTTGGCCCCTTACCGCAACGGGGGGCTACCACCCCCAAGCGTACCAAGCGGCGTTCGGCTTTGCCCTCGGACTCCAATTCGCCGCGCTGGTATGGTTCTTCCTATCCGGCGAACGGGAGGAGGGCTAATGCACGGCCTAGCGGGAGCGCGGCGGCCCGACGGAATGTCTCTATCCGGACACCCAGGACAAAGCCGGGCGCCAATCGAGAAAACGCGTCTACGCTGAAATAAAGGAATCAGGTGGGGGGGCTTGCAAACCTACTCCGGCCTGGCCCCTCCCGGCCCCATGGGAAAACACGCGCAAAGCTCTTTTACGTCCTTCCGAACCGAGGCCTCTCGTGACTCGTTCCCGATGTCCTCGAGCACATCGGCAATCCAGCCTCCGATCACGTTCATCTCGGCCTCCTTCATTCCCCGCGAGGTGAGCGCCGGGGTTCCGATGCGGAGCCCGCTTGTGAGGGTAGGTTTGCGCGTGTCGAAAGGAATGGCGTTCTTGTTGACGGTGATGCCCGCCCGCCCCAGCGCGGCCTCCGCCTTTTTCCCGCTGTAACCCGCCTCCCGGAGGTCCACCAGCAGGAGATGATTGCCCGTTCCCCCGGAGACGAGGCGGTGCCCCCGGTTCGCCAAAGCGGCCGCGAGCACCTTGGCGTTCTTTACGATCCGGGCGGCATAGGCACGGAAATCCGCCGTCGAGGCCTCCTGGAGCGCAACGGCCTTGGCCGAAATGATGTGCATCAAAGGGCCTCCTTGCGTGCCCGGGAAAATGCCCTTGTCCATCTTTGCGGCGAACTCTTCGTCGCAAAGCACCATCCCCCCCCGCGGGCCGCGCAGGGTCTTGTGTGTCGTGGTGGTGACGATCTGGGCATGGCCCGACGGACTCGGGTGTTCCCCCGCGACCACGAGACCCGCGATGTGGGCGATGTCGGCCATCACGATCGCCCCCACCTCGTCTGCGATCTCCCGGAAGCGCTTGAAGTCAATGATCCGCGGATAGGCGCTCGCCCCGACGACGATAATCTTGGGGCGGTGCTCTTTCGCCTGCCGCTCCACCTCGTCGAAATCGATGACCTGGTTCTCCGGGTCCACGCCATAGGCGCTCACATTGAACCAGCGGCCGGAGAAGGTGACGGGGTGGCCGTGGGTGAGATGGCCCCCGTGCGCGAGGTCCATCCCCAGGATGGTGTCGCCGGGCTCGAGCAGGCCGAAGTACACAGCTCCGTTCGCCTGGGCTCCGCTGTGGGGCTGGACGCAGGCGTGATCCATCCCGAAGAGGGTTTTTGCCCGCTCAATCGCGAGGGTTTCCGCCACGTCGACGAATTGGCACCCCCCGTAATAGCGCTTCCCGGGAAGGCCCTCGGCGTATTTGTTCGTCATGACCCCGCCGGCCGTTTCCATCACCGCCGTGCTAACGTAATTCTCCGAAGCAATGAGTTCGAGCTCGTCCGCCTGGCGCGCTCTCTCGTTTTCCATGGCGGCGAAGACATCCGGATCGGCTTTCGCGAGCGCGGAACCCATCTGCTTGAACCTCCGATTTAAACAAAAGAAACCAAGGCAGGCTACGGCGAGAATCATCCGCAGTGAACGGACGCTAGCAGAGTGCCGCGCGCGGCGTCAAACAGGAGACGAAATCGCTTCTCTTTTTCTGAAAACAAAAAGGAATCGACTATCTCGAGAAACAAAAAAATGGGAAGAAAATACTTCGAATCCGAGAACCATTTTGCCCACCGCGAAAAATTTCAGGAATCATACTTCTCTTGTGCAATCCACCGAATCATGCGAGAATTTACCCGCAACCTACGCACACAGTCGTTTCCGGCAGATCTTTTCCCCTTGTTCTCACAAATTACCAATAATAGGAATTCGACGTTTCTGGTAATGGCGATTATATTTTGAGACAATGAGGAAAGCATTTTATTATTTTTTTAAAGTGCCGTGGATTGCGCACAACATATCAATCCGAATTGATTTTTGGTCCTGTTTCTAGAGGGCGCGCGATCATGCCTCCGTCTCCCTTGCGAACACCGCCGGAAACGGGCCGGGGCGTATCGGCCTCACCGCCAACCACCGTCCCGAAGGCCTCCAGGAACCGGATAACATTTTCCTTCCCGGCGGCCGGGAGGCAACCGAAAAATGAATAACCTTGTAGTCGTTTCAAACCGGCTGCCGCCGCTCCCCGAGATGGAAAACGTCTCCCGCCGGACCCAGGAGGTGGGCGGTTTGGTGACCGCTCTTCTCTCTGCCCTCGAAATGAAGGGCGGAGGCACCTGGTTCGGCTGGAGCGGGAAATACAGCCAGGGGCGGGAAGAACCACAGGTCACCTGGGAGGTGGGCAAAAACCGGATCGTCGGAATCCACCTTTCCGAGCGGGAGGTTGACGCCTACTACAACGGTTTTTGCAACCGGGCCTTATGGCCCCTTCTGCACAGCTTTCAGGGGCGCGTCCACCTGAACCGGGCCGAGGAGAAAATCTACCAAGAGGTCAATACGCGTTTCGCCCAACTTCTCTCCCCGCACATTAAAAAGAGCGATACCATCTGGGTAAACGACTACCACCTCTTTTTCCTGGGCAGGGAGTTGCGCCGCCTCGGACACAAAGGATCCATCGGATTCTTCCTCCACGTTCCCTTTCCCCCCTACGACATCTGGCACCTCCTCCCGAACCCGGCGGAGGTTCTCCAGGCGATGGCCGAATACGACCTCGTCGGTTTTCACACACGGACCTACCGCGACAATTATATTTACGCCTTCAACAGATTCTTCGACGCATCCTGGGATGGCACCCACCTGCGGAACGGGGGGCGCCGCCAAAAGGTGGGAATCTTCCCCATCGGGGTGGACGCCGGGCGTTTTTCCCGCGAAGCCGCCTCCGCCTCCGTGAACCGGAGACGGCGGGGATTGAAGGTTCCAGGTGACGACCGCCGGATTATTATCGGGGTGGACCGCCTCGACTATACGAAGGGCATTCCAGACCGCATCCGCGCGTTCGAGACCCTGCTCCGGAACTATTCCCAATACCGCGGAAGCGTTTCCATGTTCCAAATCTGCGCGCCTTCGCGGACGCGCGTGCCCGAATACGTCGAGCAGAAACGCACCGTCGAGGCGCTCGTCGGCCGGATAAATGGAGAATTCGCCGAGCACGATTGGGTGCCCGTGAGCTATCTCTACCGATCCTATTCCCAGAACCGGCTCTCTCTTTTTTACCGGAACGCCGACGTCTGCCTCGTCACCCCCCTCCGCGACGGAATGAACCTCGTGGCGAAGGAATACGTCGCCTCACAAAGCCCCGAAAACCCGGGCGTCCTGGTCCTCAGCCGGTTCACAGGCGCCGCCGAGGAACTGGGCGACGCCGTTCTGGTGAACCCCTACCTGCCGGACGAGGTGGCCGACGGCCTTCACAGGGCGCTGTCGATGCCTGCCGAGGAGCGCGTTGCCCGCCAAAAAAATATGTGCCAGATTATCGAGGACAAAAGCGTGGAATGGTGGGTGAAAACCTTCCTGAGCGCGCTCACCGAATCTCCCAGATGGTATCGAAACTAACCGGCCCGCGCGCGGGGCCGCCCCTCCCTACCCGCCCATGTATTGCCCCATGAGGAGGATGGAGTCCCCTTCCTTCACTTCGCTGCCGAGGGTGTGATTGATGCCGAGGACGGCGTCGTTCACGACCACCTCGAGATGCCCACCCAACTCCGGCGAGTCCTGATCCCACAAGACACCGTCCAGATCGGGATGGCGCGCGGAAAATCTCTTGAGGACGCTTCGCACCGTATCGCCCGGGCGGACCTCCTCCTCGAAGACGGCCCGCTCGCTCCCGTCGCCTCCCACGAACCGGGTCGCCCAGGCGATCAGCTCAATCCGGAGACGATTTCTGGCGGCGTCCATTCGGGCGTCCCCGTCAGGCGGCCGGATGGGGCAGATCCGCTTCAACCGCGGCCCTCCGCCCCGGCCCCCCACAGTTCTTCGACGACGAATTCGAGGCCGAGTTCCCGCAGTGTCTCGGGCTTCGGGCGGCCCGTCTTCCGGTCGTATCCCACGGTTTCGTACCAGATCTCGAGCATCCGATCCCAGTTCTCCTCGGAGGACTGTCCGGCCGCAGGGCCGTCCTTCGGGATCGAACCATAGCGCTTGGAGGGCCGCTCGAGTTCTGGGCCGATGCCGGAGCGCAGGTTGAAGGCGCGCATCAGGGCGGCGATCCGGCGGCCGGCGCGCATGGCTTCTTCTTTTCGGATATCCCATCCCGTCGCGGCCGAGACCGACTTGCAGAGCACCTCCAATCGGACCCGGGTCGTGAAGATGCACGCGCCGAGGGAGTCCTCGAAGTGGCGGCGGCCCCGCATCCCGCCCACCTGCCGGGGGACGGCCTCGGGGTCCTGCGGGCTGACCCGGGTCGGAAGGCCGAACTCGGCCGGATGAACGGGCGGGCCCGAGTCCAGAGTGCCGCCGCTCCCGGTGCAGGTGTCGATCATCTCCTCCCAGCGCGAGCGGTGGTCGTGCCCGCGCGGACTGTCCCCTTTCATCGTGTAAATGGCGCAGCCGGCGGCCTCACCGCCGATTTTCTCGGAGGCGCACTTCACGCCCTCGGCGAGAAGATCCCCCAAGCCCTCCCGGCGGGAGATCATCTGGAGGAGCCAGTTGGCTCCCTCGGCGTCGCCCCACTCCAGACGGAATCCGAGGTCTTCTTCGGTCAGGTAGCCCTTCTCCTGGCACTCCATCACCCAGCCGCAGAGCCAGCCGAACTCGTTCACGTCCACGCAAGCGCGATCGATCCGGGTGTTGAGCCAGGAAACCTGCTGAGGCTCCGTGCAGCCTATCGCCCACCCCGCGCCGGACCAGCCCTCGTACTCGGGCTCGTCCACGAGCTCGCCCTTGTGCGGCCCCTCGGAGATGACCTGCATGTGGCAATGGTGCATCCCGCACGCGCTGCACTGGTGTCCCCTGTGATCGAAGCCCGCCCGGAGGTTCTTGGCCTCCCACTTTGCCCTGTCTACCCCTTCGGGCCAAAGGTTCGTGGTGTAGTTGCGGATGGGAAGCGCGCCGATTCCCAGAAGATTCAGGACCCCGGGAAGGGTGCCGAATCGATAGAGGGAGCTGGTGGAGGGATCCACCTTAAGGCGGTGGGCGATCTCGTCCGCCGCGTTGTAAAGGGCCCGGGGGTGGGCGGCGGACACGCCTTTCTCGCCCCGTTCGATGGCCACGGCCTTGAGCATTTTTTTGCCCATCACGGCGCCGCAGCCGTTCTTGCTCGCGACGTGGCCGTAATCCCCCTGGATGGCGGCGAAGCGAACGAGGTGCTCGCCCGCCGGACCGATGCTATAAACGCTGAGGTTGTGGCCGCTCAGGTGCAAATCGGCTTCAACGGCCTGCTGGGTTTCCCAGGTATCCTTTCCGAGGAGGTGGGCGGCGTCCCGGAGTTCCACCGCGCCGCCGCGGATGTGGAGGTACACCCAGCGGGGGGATTGCCCCTGGATGACGATGCCGTCGTACCCGCAGAGCTTGAGGTTCGCCCCGAAAAAGCCGTTCGCCTGGGTGTTGGTGACACCGTTCGTCATAGCCCCGCGCGTGACCACCGTGAGGCCCCCAGTTCCCCAGACGGGAAGACCCGCCAAGGGACCCGTGGCCATCACCAGGCGGTTATCGGGGTGGTCCCACTCCGCCTCGGGGGGAACCTCCTCCCAGAGGATCTTCGCTCCGAGGCCGGCGCCGCCGATCCACTTACGGCGGTCCTCGGCGGCGAAGGGTTCGGCCCAGGTCCGCCCGGAGGAGAGGTCCACCCGGAGGATCTGGCCTGCGTACGCGTATGCCCGGTTTTCGGTCAACGTTCCGTTTCCCTTTTCGCCCTGCGGCCTACCCAGCGGCGATCTCACCCGCTGGAACGGTGGGGCGGCCGAGAATCGTCCGGGGAAGGAGGTCTCCCGCCGCACCGGCCGCGACGAAGGCGCGCTTCACGTCGAAGGGGTCTTCCCGCAGGCGGCCCTTCCACGCTGACAGATCGGCCCGGGAGAGTATCAGACCGTTTAGAATTCCCATGTCGTTCGTCGCCCAAACGTCCTCTACCATTCCGATGAGGATCGCCCCCACCAGCTGGCCCCCGCGGAAGAGCAGTTTCCGGTAAGCGGGCCTCTCCGGGAGGACGGCAGAGAAGACCTCGGCACCTTCATCGTTCCAGTTTCCGAAACTCGCGACCTCCAAATCCAGCAGGTCCACGATGTTCATGAGGAAGCTGCCCCGGTAGGGGGTGTCCGCCCCGGCCATATTGGCCCCGGCCACCCGGCCGTGCTGCATGGCCGTCGGCTCGATGGCGTGCACCGCCGGATTTCCCGTCACGAAATCGGGGGCCTCGGCGACATCCCCGGCGGCGTACACGTTCGGCACACTCGAGCGAAGACAATCGTCCACCATCACTCCCGCCCCCGTCTCCACCCCCGAGCCTTCGAGCCACTCGAGATTCGTCCGGATTCCCGTCGCCATGATGATGAGATCCGCCTCGGCCTCGGGACCCTCCCGGAAGCGGAGGCGCTTACCGCCGGCCTCGCCCTCGATGGCGGTCACCTCCGCCCCAGCCCGGACGGTGACGCCGCGATCGGCGAGCCAGTTTTCCACGATCTCTGCCCCGGTCTCATCCACCATCCGGGGGAGGATCCGCGGGGCGATCTCAACAATATGGACCTTCGTTTCCCGTTTGATGAGGGCGTTCAGGATGGTGAAAGAAATGAAGCCCGCGCCGATGACGGCCACCCGCTTGCCCGGGGCCGCTTCCCGGATGACGCCTTTCGCCTGATCGAGGGTCCAGAAGCTGTGCACCCCCGGTCCGTCCGCCCCGGGCACCGGGGCCCGAACGGGGGAGGACCCGGTTGCGATGAGCAAATCGTCATATTCGATCTCCTCGCCGTCATCGAGCGTGAGAAGGTTCGCGGCCGGGTTCAGCTTCGCCGCCCGCCGGCCGAAGTGCGCCGTCACCTTCAGTGCGGCCAGGCGGTCATCGCCGGCCGTGACCACATGGGACTCGCCGATCTCGTTCGCCAGATAATAGGGAAGCACCATCCGGGAATACGGTATCTCGCCGGAGACGAGGATGATCTCGGAGGCGCCCTTGTCAATCTCGCGGATGGCCGTGATGGCGTTCCAGCCCGCCGTTCCCGCACCGACGATGAGATGCCGCTTCGCTTCGACCATCACGTCGCGCCCCCGGCCGCAAGGAGGCCCGCCGGGCCCAGGCTCCGCTCGGCCGCGAAAGCGCCCAGCCAATCGCGCGTTTCTCCCTCGGCGAAAAGGATGGCCCCGGTCGGGCAAACGCGCGCACAGGCGGGTTTCCCGCCGCAGAGGTCGCACTTGAACGCCTTGTTCGTCGTTTTGTTGAAAAACATGGTGCCGTAGGGACAGGCGATAGCGCACAGCTTGCAGCCCACGCAAATGTCATCCGCCACATCCTTCGCCCCGGCGGGGGAAATCGTTATGGCCTCCACCGGGCACGCCGCCAGGCACCATCCCTCGGCGCACTGGGTGCAGGTGTAAGGGGCATAGCTCGAGTGCCCCTCGAAGGCGGAAACCCGGATGAGCGACTTAGAAGGTTGAAACATCCCGGTCTGCTCATAGGAGCAGGCGATTTCGCACCGCATGCAGCCAGTGCAGCGCTCCGGAATAATTTGGAGCACCTTCATTGTTTCTCTCCCGATTCAAAAGACCGCCACGGGGCGGAAACCCGGCCGGTGCGGTTAAAATGGGGAGTGATTGACCCAAGCGGAATTGTGGCGGCATTTTCGCAGAGCGGGAGCGGATGGTCAAACCTGGCCGGACCCTCCCGCGGGCGCCCCCTCGGCGCCTTCATCGGCTCGAAGTCACAAGAACGGCCCCTAGCACGACGACCAGAACCGACGCCACGATCCGCGGGGTGATGATTTCCTTTCCCCGCAGAAAAAAGGCTGAAAGGACCAAAACGAAAACCGGCGTCAACCGGAAGAGGGGCGCGACGACGGTGAGCTGGCCGTCTCGGAGCGAGGTCCAGAAGTTGATCGCCGCTCCCAGCGCGACCAGACCCGCGGGAAAGATGGCCAGTGCCGCCCGGAAGGTGACGCGGAACTTCTGCGCTTCGGGAAGGAAGCGCGAGGTGAACAAGAGGACGGTGACGGCGGCCAGGTTGGCTACCGCGATACCCATCAACGGGGCGTTCACGAACTGAAGACCGACCTTGCGCAAAACAGGCGTGAAAGAAAAAGCCACCATCGACAATAAGGGAAAGATGAAATAGGCAAGAGGGACCGCCTCCGTTTTCTTTTCGCTCGTCATAATCATCAGGCCCAACACCACGAGGCCCGTCCCCCCCCACAAGGTCAGCCCCGGCGCTTCTCCCAGCCAGAAGATTGCCGTGAGAGCCGCTCCTATGGGCGACAGGGAGATGATGGTCGATGTCCGGCTGACGCCGACGAGGATGCTCGAGTGATAGGTGAGATAGCGCCCCAGGCCCGTCCCCAGGAATCCGACGCTCAGAAAGATAAAGAAACCCCACAATAGGTTTCCTTCATGCGCCTCCTCCGACGAGGACAAAAGGATCGCCACCATCCCCATCGACAGGTTCACCATGACGGCCAGGGTGAGAGGGGAGGTATGGTCCGTCAGCCGGCGGACCATGATCTGGTTCAAGGCAAAAAGGAAGGCGCCGATCAGCGCACGGATGACGGGCGGGACGGCCGAATAAATATCAAGCATCTACCACCGTCCCGGCGCCGGATCCGGCGAATCCCGCCGGTGGGCGAATCCGGGTCCCGCGCCGCCGGGGCGCAGGCCCTCGGCCGAAAGAAAGACGCCCACGATACCGAGATCCCATCCGCCCGCCCAAATGCGCCCGCAGCAAAAAAGAAATTGTCAGAGCAAAAAATGTTCGGCGATTATGGCACTCTGGAATTGTGCCTGCCACGCCCGGAAGTCGGGGCGACCCTTTCGACTCGCGGCATTGCGCCTCCTTTCCTTTTCCGCCCCTGATATACTTCCCTGCACGGTGGCCCAGAAGGAAAACCTTTTCCGCAGAAGGAGCGCATCCGTGAGCGAAGACACCGGCACACCCGGTCAAAGGCTTTTTCCCGAGTATCCCCAGCTCGCCGGGATGTACCGGAACGAAGTCGAGGGACTCACAGAAAGCCAGCTGGACCGCCGCCGGCCGGAGAAAAGCTGGGGGCGGTGGTCCGTCCGGGACCAGGTGAGTCACATGGCGATGGTCAACTACCGCTGGTACCTCGGCAATTGGGGGTCGACTCTTTTCGAGGACGAATGGCCCCGCGACAAATCTCTCGTGGACACGGGCGGCACCGACCGGAAGATGGATCTCGAGCGATTTCACGCGATGGCGGACCTGCTCGACGCCCTTGAGGACGGATTTAACCTGGCCTGGGAGATTCTCGAAAAGGAAACGCTGGCCTCGCTTCGAGAAAAGGCGCTCTCGCGCCGCGTGCCGAGGGACTACCGCTGGCCTTCCGGGGACGCCATGCGCGACTGGACCGAAAACATCTCCCTGAAAGCGCATCCGGGCCGGTACTGGCGCGACGAAAAAGACCCCGACCTTTTCCACTACAACCTGGAATACACATTCCAGCATGTTTCGTGGGAGGCCTACGCCCACCTCAAAACCATACAAAAACACAAGGAAGCGGAGGGGCTGCCCCCCGCCGACGTCATCCCGGATGAGGGGTACCTTCGGCTGCTCACCTGGGAATAAGCCGCGGAGAAGGACATCCCCGGGGCGGGGCCCGATTATTCAAACCGAAATTCAGAGGATCTCCTTCCCCACCTCCCCCCGGGAAGGGCGGGCGGGGAGTAGGCCTCCATCTTATCGAGCAACTGGCCGAGATCGGTCTCCGGGATAAACAGGCCGAATTGCTCCTTCAATATGAACTTCTGCTCCTGCGCGTGCGCGAAAAGAGAGAGCAGGGGGTCGTAGTAACCCGCCACGTTTAGCAGACCGATGGGCTTTTCGTGTATCCCGAGCTGGGCCCAGGTGATGGTCTCGAGCGCCTCCTCCAGGGTGCCGAATCCGCCCGGCAGGATGATGAAGCCGTCCGCGAGGTCTGCCATGAGGGACTTCCGCTCGTGCATGGTATCGACGAGGCGAAGTTCCGTCAGGCGATCATGGGGGATCTCGATCTCCGTGAGCTTGCGGGGGATAACGCCGATGGCCTCTCCACCACCATCCAGGACCGCATCCGCAAAGGCGCCCATCATTCCGTTGCGGCCGCCACCGTATACGATGTCGAGCCCCCGGACGGCGAGCATCCGCCCCAGCGCCTGGGCGGCGGAAACATAATCCGGGTTCTTTCCCGGCTTGGATCCCGCGTACACGCAGATACGTTTCATTGGACCGCCACGCTGCCAGGGCGGTATTTTCCCTCCACTTGGTTCCAGTCCATCTGAAATCCAGGGCCCGCAGCCGCGAACTCCACGATCAGCCACTCGGGCCCCCGTATGTAGATCGATTTGAAGTAGCCTCGATCCAGAATCTCTGAGTGGCCGATTCCCATTTCCTCAAGCCGCCCGATCTGGGCCCTCAGAGCGGCCTCGTCCTCCACACTGAAGGCGATGTGGTGCATGCCGCCCGCCCCCAGGTGGTTGTCCGCCAGGTTGGGAATCTCGAAGAAGGTCACGACGGTTCCGGGGCGGCCGATATCATCGCCCAGGTAGTAGTTTTTTTCTCCTGGGCGTCGAAGCTGACGGTGGCCTTCACGAGGCAGATCCCCACCACCTCGGTCAACAACCTCACCATGGCTTTTATGTCGCGCGCCACCTGGGTGACGTGGTGGATGCCTGTAAGTCGGACCTCGTGCGCCATCTAACATCTCCTCCTTCCAAAAAGGAAAACCTCAGCCGCCCCCTTTTATTTTCGGGCGATGCCCCGATCCTACCAATCCCGGTTTCCGCGTGTAACTCGGCGCTTCCCGGCCTCCGAATGATC
The DNA here is from genome assembly GCA_964620535.1 of uncultured Nitrospinaceae bacterium. Classification (GTDB taxonomy): domain Bacteria; phylum UBA8248; class UBA8248; order UBA8248; family UBA8248; genus CAZUHN01. The sequence goes on from CAZUHN010000106.1 coordinate 25,163, forward strand.
CGGCCGAGGAATCAACTTTGTGCAAACAGAAAAACCGAGAGCACGGCGAGAACGATTCCCGCTCCAATCCCCGCGGTGATCTTTTCGCGCAGGAAAAAAACGGCGAGAATCCCCATGAGAACGAAACTGAGTTGGGCAATCGGGGCAACCACCATTCCCTCCCCGTGGGAATGCGCCACAGAGAAGGAGACAAAGCTGAGGGAGGTGATCACCGCAGGCGACGGGAATGAAGAAAGGACCGCCACCGCCCCGGGGGATAAGGTCTCGGGCGTAGATCGCGAAGGGGAGGGCCATGCCGTGCCCCCGCGCATGGCGAGAAACAGAAAGAGGAAAACCATGAAGGCGACAAGACCGTTCAGATATCCCAGGAGAAGGGAGGGGGTCCAAACCAACTCGCCCCGGATATGGGCCGCGAGAAACGCGGTGACCGAGTGTTTCGGAAGAGTGCTTAAAGTTAAACATTTATAAAAGTTTGTACTAGCGCAACCTGGACCTTGAAATTTGATCAATTTTTCTAAAACAATTTTTCAACTTTTGATATATCATAATCTTTTCGAATTGAAAGGTAGGCTTCAACGTCACTTTGGTAACTTCTATTATCCCCTAACCACGCTATTCCACGGTTGGGAAAAACGCAATGTTTTGAACGAGCATAAAGGGGCCCGGGCGCAACTCCCAGCGCTGGCCCCATTAATAAGAGAAAACCATTAAGACCGAGCAGTCCGAGCGCAAATAGAGCGAATACAACATCTAGGCGCACAAACGCCTTGCCAGACAAAGGATCGGGCGCAATGCCCGCTCCTTCCCTTCATTAAGAAAAAATTCGAGGGAAATCCGCGTTAGCGGGATATCCTAGGAAGCAGCGATGGTTCCCTTCAGCTGCTTGCCCGGGACGAACTTTGGCACGAATTTGGCCTTGATCTGGATAGATTCGCCGGTTTTGGGATTGCGGCCTATCCGGGCCTTCGACTCGCGGACGGAGAAAGTCCCAAATCCCGAAATCACCACCCTTTCCCGGGTCTTCAACGCATCCGAAACACCGCTGATCAAGGAGTTGAACATGGTGTCCGCTTTGGCCTTAGAGACATCTCCCGCCTTAGCCATGATACCGATCAGGTCACTCTTGGTCATACAGGTTCTCCGGTGGGCAGGATTATCAGAAAATATACAAAAATGATACGTTGCGGAATCCATGAGTGTCAATGAAGAAATTGCCTTTTTTCGGCCTCCTCGCGGCCCTTTTTACCCTGAATCCGGCCCCCGGAAGCCTCCCCCGCTTGGACAGGAGATGATATGGGACGCGAATACCCCTCCCGACCCTATGCGGGTGTAGGGGGAATAGTCCTGAAAAATAAGGAGGTTTTGCTGGTCCGGCGGGAAAATCCGCCCAACAAGGGAGTTTGGAGTATCCCCGGGGGGGGCGTCGAGCTGGGCGAGACCTTGGAGGCGGCCTGCCGGCGGGAAGTCCTGGAGGAAACGGGGCTTTCCGTGGAAACCCTGTTTCAGTGCAAGGTTTTGGACCGCTTCACCCGGGACCGGTGGAACCGGGTCCGATACCATTATATCCTCATCGACTTCGTCTGCCGTCCCGCCGGAGGAGAGCTACGCCCCTCGAGGGATGTGCCAGAGGCGGTTTGGTTCCCGTTAAAGATAATCGCCCGTCTAAAACCCATGACAGCGGGAACGGCCGAAGTTATTCTGGAGGCGGCGGAACGGTGGAAAAATTCCGGCACTTCTCCTTAAATCCAGTTTCGCCCGCAACGAAATTCTCCTGCCCTTCCCCGCTGGGCCGGCCCGGCCGAAGGGAAGGACAGACCGTATCTTCCCTCAGTCCCTCTTCCAGATAGGAGTTCTCGTTTCTTGGACAAAGACCAACGGATCTCTCCCGACGCGCTCACCGACTTCGCATTCTCCGCTCTTCGCGCGCTCGGGGCGGAGGAAAAAGCCGCCCGGGCCACGGCCGAAGTTTTCGTGGGAGCCGACCTGCGGGGCATATCAAGCCACGGCGTTGCCGGGGGAACCGGCCTCATCGAGACGATTGAGCGGGTCCGGGCGGGCGCCATAATCATCAATGCCCAGCCCGAGGTGAACCGCAAGGAAAACTGGGCGCTCGCCACCATGGACGCCAAGGGCGGTCTCGGGCCTTCCGCCGCCATGGACGCCGCCCACCTGGCCGGCGACATCGCGGATGAGTTCGGCTACGGGAAGGTGTACGTCCGCGACGCGAACCACTTCGGCGCCACATGCGTCTATGTCGAGGCGCTCACCGCACGGGGCTTCGCCGGGAGAGCCACCTGCACCTCGGGCGCTTGGATGATCCCCTTCGGGGGCGACCGCATCCGCCTGGGAACCAACCCCATCACCTGGGGGGTCCCATGCGGTGGTCAGCCCATCGTCATCGACATCGCCATGACCCAGCGCGCGGTAAGCCCCGCCCTGCGGGCCGCCAAGGCGGGAGAGCCCCTCCCACCTGATTATTTCATGGACAAAAAAATGAATCCCCTCGAGGGAATCGTGTCCCTGGAAACGCTCTTCCGGGGTTCGGTCCGCCCCCTCGGCGGGGAGCGCTTCGGCTACAAGGGCTCGGGACTCGCCATCCTGGTGGAGATGGACGCCGTCATGGGGGGCGGGACGACCGAGCGCATCCCCTCCATGCGCGAGCAACCCTTGAGCCGGGTGTCCCAGACCTTCGAGGCGTGGCGGCTCGACTTCCTCATGCCCGGGGCGGATGCGCGGCGGAAAATCGAAGAGGCCGCGGCGGACATCCGCCGCCACGGAGGTAACGGGATGCTTCTCCCCGGGGAGCGCGAGGCGCGCCGGAAGGCCGAGGCCGAGGCGAAGGGGATTCCCTACGACCCCGCCCAGTGGGAGGCTCTGCGCCAGATCGCGGAGGAAACCGGGGCAAAAACCCCGGACCCAGGATAAATATATTTTTTTAAAGATGCTCGCCGGAAAAAAACCTACCGGCCGGAGCCGTCTTCCATCTTCGGCGCTT
>CAZUHN010000107.1:0-14022 GCA_964620535.1 uncultured Nitrospinaceae bacterium
ACATCAGCGCGGGGAGAAGCTATTTCTGCGAAGAATCGGGTGCCAGAAGAAAATCCTTACATGGAGATGCCATTTGAGGCTAAAGTGCCTCTATTCAAGGACCCATATGGGAAATGTCGGTTTAAAGTGCTATAACCAAAAGTTGTGGATCGAGGGAATGAAGCAGGCGGCGTATTTTTCCGTGTGAGCCCAACCCACACGTCCCTGGTGGGAGCCAGGGGGAAGGAGACGCCACCCATGTTTAAGGTAATCGAAGGCGCGGCGGATGGGAGGTACGAAGAGCCAGAGCGGATGCTGGGCGAGATTGCACGTGGAGGTTCCAGGTGGATGCTGGCCAAGACGATCGAGGCAGAAGCCGCTTCCTGCATCGAAGCCCATCGGCACGAGCGGGACGAGAGCGGCCGGGCGCTGGTGGTGCGAAACGGAAGAGCCAAGTCTCGGCGGTTAACGCTGAGAGCGGAGACGGTGGAGGTCCGAGCACCCCGCATCGATGACCGGCGCGTCGATGAGTCTGGCCAGAGGCGGCGCTTCACGAGCCGGATTCTGCCGCCCTACATGCGGCGTTCACCCAAGGTCGCAGAGAGACTGCCGGTGTGCTATCTGCGCGGTCTTTCGACGGGCAATTTTCGCGAAGCGCTACCCATGCTCCTGGGAGAAGATGCGGCGGGCCTGTCGCTTCGTTTCGCCGCGATGAGGAGAAACTTTTGACCTACTTCGAGTTCCTAGCCGAACACTGGGTGCATCTGCGTACCACAAACGTGATCGAGTCCCCTCTCGCGATAGTGCGCCTGCGCTAGCGGGTGACGAAAGGATCCGGCTCCAGGGCGAAGGGCCTGATGATTGCCCTCAAGCTGCTCGAGATGGTCCAGCGAAGATGGCGGCGAATCAATGGACCGAAACTCCTGTCCCTCATTCGGGCCGGAGTGAAGTTCATCGACGGAGTTCAGGAGGAACAAAAGGAGGCCGCCTGATCATGCTCCGTCTACAACATTTGAGAATATCTCGGATTTAATATCCGCCAATTTCAACATTCGGGGTCAGAATGTACGAGAAACTGACACGAGCAATGAAGAAATGTTGACGAACAAAAAAAAATTAACACGGCGTAATTCTCTAATCGCGAAAGCAGTCGCCAGCTCATTGTTGGGTTCCGTTTATGTTCTGAGCGGCTGCTTGGCACTAGAGGGATTTCACTTTTCTGCAGAATTTGTCAACTCAGCGCTCTACATTGAGCTCCTCTTGGTTCCGGCTGGTCTTATCCTTGGCATCGCAAGCGCTATCCTGAAAAAAGTATTGATTTCCCTATGGCGGTCTCCTGAAATCCCTCGCCTGTCGTGGTTAAGTATTATTTATTTAATATTCGCACTGCCGGTGAACTGGAAACTTTTTCAACATAACATCAGCGTGCCTTTCAACGGCTTGTTCCTTATATTTTTATTCAACGTCTTCATGTTAATCGGAGCCGCTCTGCTTTCCTCGGTGGTGGCGCCTTGTCGGGACGGGACTCCAGAGCCAAACGCGTGGAAAGGTTCGGTGGCCATCGTCCTCTTCGGATCAGGGTCGATCCTTTTCATCCAAGGTACGATTGCCATCTATCATTTGGGATCCATCTACTGGTTGTTTATTTTTTACTCGATGCTCTTCATTTTTGCCTTCTGGGCATTGGTCGTGCTAACGGGTTGGGCCAGCTCGATCTTGTGCCGCTGGAGAACATCAGTTTGGATCCCCATTTTACTAACGGCAATCGCCGCGTTTTTCCTGAGTACCATAGCATTACAGATTCTCGAGTCCCATCCCGAAATCATCGAGACATACTATCCATTTTACACTTTGGCCTATGTTGGCCTCCTCCTGGCGCTCGGATGGACAACGTTTTACTCCATCTCCGATTCTGATCTAAATGTAACCTTAGTGCGTAGCGCGATGTGGGCAAACCTCGGGTTTTGGGTGCTTTCGTTGGGATTTCACTCTTTCACCCCGGGATGGCTTCCGCAGCAAGGAAGCTTCGGTATATTTACGATCAACCAAGTCCAACAAGGCTCTCGTCTGAACAACATCCTATTGCCTCAACTGGCTAAGGTATATGACTTCGACAGGGACGGCTTTCCCTTGCTTCATGGCATAGATTGCAAAGACTGGGATCCTCACGCGAATCTGTTGAACGGCGGCTGCGGCGGAAACTCCACTGAGGAACTCAAGCGTCCTTCGGTGAAACGCGTCTTACGCAAAACAAGCGATCATGTTCTTTCGGCCGTCGAAAAAGTGGCTAAGCGCAATCGCGGACGCAATCTGCTCCTAATTACCATTGATTCATTACGTGCCGATCACTTGAACACATATGGATATCCCATCGAAACAGCACCCAATCTCGACCGGTTGGCTAAGAAAGGACAGGTTTTCCTCAATCATTACACTAACGGTGCATCTACTCCTATCTCCCTACCTGTCCTTCTTCACTCACAGAGTTTTATGGACCTCCGCACCGATCTCCCAAATTTGGTGGGAGTGCTTCGCGGAAAAGGATATCGAACTTATCATCTGTCCGACGGGAAATACATTCTCCGCAACTATATTTTTCAGGTGGAGGATGACTTGGATGTCATCAATAAAGGGAATCCTGACCAGATCGCCCAAGAAACCGTAAATATTCTATCCAGGAAAGACGACCAAAAAAAACTTGTTTGGGTTTACCTGTACTCTCTCAAGGGTTCTCCCCACCACTACCGAACTCTCAAGGTCGACACTCCAACAAACCGAATCAAACTATACGACAAAAATATTCGTTATCACGACGGCGTGGTTGGCAAGATTCTAGATGGACTCAGTGCAAAGAATGTACTCGATGAGACCGTCGTTGCCTTTTTCTCTGATCACGGCGAAGCCTACATGGAGCACGGCCAATATCACCACGGTTACTCCCTATATCATGAACACATCCGGACTCCCTTGATCCTCCGCATTCCCGGCCTTCCACCCGGAAAATTCCATTTCCGCACATCGAACCTGGACATGATGCCTACCATTCTTCAAGCGCTTGGTTTGATTATTCCGCGAGGCCTTAAAGGCATAAGCCTGGTCGAGGCAACTATCGACCCATCCATCGTTCCTGAACGCCCGTTCTATCTCCAAAGCATCAACGATTACAGCGTCATCGACGGCAGGTGGTATCTAATCTGGAATGACGGGCTCTCATTTGAACTTTACGATGAATATAAGGACCCGACCCATCGCACAAACATAATTCGGGAAAACGAAGAAGTCGCGCGGTCCTTATTATTAATACATCAAGACTATTTTCTTAAAGCAAGAACTCACATCCGTCGAGATCCGAAATTCATCATGAAACGTAAGCAGATCAGAGAGATCCTCAAAAAGTAAGTTTGGTGCTATTAAAGTGACAAGTATCGGATAACTTACAAAGTTATCCTTTTTCAGCTGCTTTGGTGATCAAGCACCTATAGGTCTCGGCTACCTGCCCGAGGTGAAAGGCTTGTACTTCACTAGAAGCACGCTCGGCACGAAGGTGAGCCGCTGCCCGATCTTCAAGACACGACCGTATGGCTCTCGAAAGCGAATCAGGCTCTTCTGGTGGAATAAGAAGTCCACTGACTCCATCGCGTACAATCTCAGGCACTCCTCCCACCCGAGACGCCACTATCGGGCAACCAACTTGCATTGCTTCGAGGAGCGTCACCGGCAGGCCTTCCGTCCGTCCACTGGGCATGACCCGCGAAGGGAGCACGAAAACGTTCGCTTCAGCCAATAGGCGGAACTTCTCCTCCGCTCCCACCGCGCCGAGAAACTTCACGGGTACCGCAAGCGAAGCAGCAAGCTTGCGCAAACGCATCCCTTCTGCTCCGGCTCCTGCGATAAGAAGATCCGCCTCCGGAATCTGCTCTGCGGCACGCAGCAGGACATCCACGCCCTTGATACGTTCCAGACGCCCTATATATAGTATTTTCGGAGATTTATATGGACTACTCCCTTGGTGGAAATAGGAACCGCAGTCCGCTACTCCCATCGGGCAGACCAAACTCCTGGCAGATATTTCTGAACGCCGCGTGCCCGGCAAGAGATCCAAGAATTCTTTCTTCAGACCTTGAGAAACGAAGGCAAAGTGGTCGGTGTTCCCTGCGACGAAAGCGGCCAGAGTCGAACGTCCCGGCATGTTCCGAAGAAAATGGAGGCCGCCTGAATGTACGGTCAGGACATGGGGGATACCGGTTAGCCACTTGCACAAGGCTCCAATAAGGCCACCGGGAAGAAGCCAATGAGACCAAATAACATCTGAACCCCTTGCGATGCGTAGCGCAGTCGAAAGAAAACTGGCTAGAAAAAAGGGCACCTGAAACCACACCAGGGGATTCCGCTGAAGATTTTCTGGAATTCCTGAGCCATATGCCAGAACTTGCAAGCCGACTGGCAAGAAGTAACGGAATCGTGTAACGGGTAACTCGGCATTCTTATCTCCTATCACCGCACCGCTCGTTTTGGCTACGGGAGAAGCGGAATCAGGGGCAATAACACGAATCCGGATGGGTCGCTCTTGCGATGACTTGTATAGTAGCTTGTATAGTAGCTGCTGTATAAATAGACCCGCAAAGTCTTCGCGGTATCGCGGATAAGAACTTGTCAGAACTGTCACATGAAGGGGGCTATGAGAGCATCCATTACATGCCATTGAACCGGTCTGATTAATGCGTTTAAAGGTCAAAGATATCTTCCCGTCTATGAGAGAGGCTATGAAAACCTCGATACCTGAGCCCACACTCTCCCAACCAAGTCAGGTGGGAAATGGAGCATTTTGGCTCACAGTATCCAAACTTTACTTTCTCGCGGCCGGCTACGCCCTGTTTTTCCTTCTCTCCCGTATTCTCTCGCCAGAAGACTTTGGCGCCTACAGCGTGGTGGTGGCCTCGGTGTCCATCCTGAACATGGTCTTCATCACCGGGACCATCCAGGCCGTCTCCAAGCTCGTTTCCGAGGAACCCGAACACGGCTGGCTCGTACACCGTACCGCCATGCGTCTCCAGGCCATGGCGGGCATCGGGATCTTCCTCCTCTTCAACTTGGTTGCCCCGCTGCTGGCTGGATTCTACCGCGATCCGAGCCTGGCCCCCTACATCCACATATCAAGCCTCATTCTCCTAGCCTACTGTTTTTACGGGATTCAGGTCGGCTACATCAACGGCCTTCGGATTTTCCCCCTTCAGGCCGGCCTGGATATCACTTTCTCCACCCTGAAGCTGTGTGGAGTGGTGGGGATGGGGGCTCTCCTGGGCCTGGGAGGGGCCGTGGGAGGGTTCGCCGCGGCCTCCCTGGCTGTTTTGGGGGTCGCGCTCTTTCTCGTCCACCGCTCGCCAACCCTGCATGGCCCCGCCCCGATCGCCGCCGAGCACGCCCCAGAGCGCCAGACGCGGGGGCGGCTGGTCCGCTTCGCCCTTCCTGTAATGGGCCTCACCCTGGTGATGCAACTCCTCCTCAGCGTGGACCTCATGCTTGTGAAGCGTCTCGTCGCTCCGGCCGATTCGAACACCGCCGCGGGCTTCTACAAGGCGGCCCAGACCCTGGCCGAGATCCCCTACGCGCTGGTAATCGCCCTCACTCTGGTGCTCTTTCCCCTGATCAGCCGCGTCACCCATATCGAAGACCGGGAGAGGACCACCGTCTACATCCAGGGCTCCCTCAAGTACGCCCTTCTGTTCCTCGCAGGAACCACGGCCGCCTTCGCCTCGAACGCGCCGGGGGTGGTCGGCCTCCTCTTTCCCGCTCCCTACCAGGAGGCGGCGCCTGCCCTGGCTGTGCTCTCGGTAGGCATTCTTTTCTTCTCGCTGCTGGTAGTCTGCACCACCATTATCACCGGGAGCGGAAGACCCTCACATTCGCTCCTGGTGGGGCTGGGAACCCTAATTCTGAGTGCCGCGTTGAACCACCTCCTCATCCCGCGACTGGGCATCCTCGGCGCAGCTGTCGCCACCTCAACGGCCGCCCTGTGCGGATTCCTGACAGCCCGCACCTACATCTGGCGGCGGTTCGGCTGCCCGCCGGCTTGGTTTGCATGGCTCCGTTGCGCGGCCGCCGCGCTCTTGCTCGCCGGAGCCTCTCACCTGATGCCCTCGGTCGAGCGCCCGGCCTTCGTCCTCATCAAACTCGGGGCGTTGGCCGCCGTCTACCTCTTCCTGCTCTGGGCGTTGCGCATGGTGGGTCCGGAGGAATTGCACCTTCTGCGCAGCCTCCTCTTTCCGGGGCTGAGGAGCAAGCCCGCTGGGGAGGCGTGAGGTCTCCCTGGGACCTGGCCGACGGGAGGCTCTTCTCCTCAGTATCCGGCATCTTCGGGAAGGCTCACGCTCTTCAAAAAGGCGAGGTGCTGCTTCAGGCGGGGGAGGTGCTTCCTGATGAGCGACTCGACGACATCAGGGTGCTCACGGGCGAGGTTTCTCTGGTGGCCAGGATCCTTGGACTCCCGAAACAACTCCCACCAGTTGCCCTGCCTCCAGACCAGATACCAAGGACCGTCGAGGATGCCGAAATCCGTCCACCCTTGGATGAACGAAGTAGCAACCCATTTGTTGCTTTTCTCGAAAACGCGGGGCAGGAGGCTCCTTCCGGTGAACTCATTTGGAGGAACGATTCCGAGCGCGTCGAGCAAGGTTGGGGTCAGATCCAAGAGCCGGGTGCGGCCCGGCACGCGGACGGGAGCCGCGCCGGGGATACGCACCAGGAAGGGCACCCGGGTCAACTCAGAATACACGGACTGCCCGTGGTAGAAGTAGCCATGCTCGCCGAACTCCTCCCCGTGGTCTGAGAAAAAGAATAGAAGGGACTTGTCCCAAAGCCCGCGCTCGCGGAGCCGCTCCTGAAAACGTCTCAGGAGATGATCATGGTAGCTGATATTGTGATCGTAGCGGTCTATCCGGGATGAGCCGTACACCTCCCCGGCCGGCCTCTTCGGATAGGGATTCGTAATGGAAAAAAAGTGGACCCATAGGAAAGTCCGTCGCCCGCTCTGGCTCATGCGGTCAATGACTTCAAACGCGCGCTTCAGGACGTCCTCGGGGTCGCCGAAATTCGCCTTGTGAAGGAAGTCGAAAGCGTCCGCCCCCGGTCCCGTGAACTTTGTGATGCGCGCTGGAACGGCGTGGGTCTCGAACCCATTCTCCAGCAGGATGCGGCCCAGGTTCGGCAGTTTCGGGTACACATTGAGGAACTCGCGCCCATGAAACAAGGAAGTGAACGTGAGCTCGGTAGAAGTTCCGGGGCTGTAAGTTTCCGGGAAGTTCCAGGCCTCTTTCGCCAGAGTCTCAAGGTTGGGTGAGGTGCGTCTGGAGTAGCCGTTAAGGGAAAGATGATCTGCCCGTGCCGCATCGATGGAAAAGAAGATGACATGCCTGGTGCGGTTGGCCTCCCGCAGGCGAGCGACCGCCTCGCGCACCACCGGAGACCGGACCTCTCCGCCGCCTGCCGGTGAGGGATTTCGCGTTCCCTCAGGCTCGTCGATAAGCCCGTCGCAGTTGTCGTCATGACCGTTTCCCGGAATCTCGCGAGCCAGGACGTTCACCGCGACATCCAAGTCACGACAATCGGTTCCGTCGATGGGGGAAAGCCCATCCCGGTCGAAGTCGTACGCCCGCGCTAGGATGACCCGCAGGGTGGCCGGAAAACGACCCGAATCGCCCGGGCGGCCGAGCCTCCAAGTCGGCGAAACGGATTCACCAGCGCCCGTCGCCAAGACGGACGGGAGGACGTAATAGGCCAGACTCGCGGCCCAGAGCAAAATGAATCCAGCCGCAACGGCGGTCGGAGGAACGCGCCGGAACACCCCCCCTGGCAGAACGATAGCGACGAGGGCCGAGACCAATGCCACGCCCAGCAGCCCACCCAGGTAGAAGGAAGCATATTTCTGGATGGCTTCTGGGTTGAACTCGAAAGAAGCGACCACCCAGGTAACAATGACCAGAACAAGGACCAAACTGGAGACGGTCCATACAGTTTCGGGCACTCGCCAATCGATTCGGTCCCTTACCCACCTTTTGAATCGTTGTATCAGGCTCAGAAGACCCAGGATGACGATCAATGAGGAGGCAAACAGGAAGGGATAGACGATGAAAAGCCACCGCGTCTGGACGGATAGGTAGAGCCAGATTCCACCCCGATAGACTGCCTCGTACCACAACCACACGATGAGCAAAAGGCTTAGCCGATCGCGGCGAAAACTGCCCAGCAAGGTGGCGTCTTCGTCCTCCCGGCGCTCGCCCATCAAATAAAATCCGGCCAATGTTGCAAGAAAGGCCAGCAGCCAAACAGCGATGTTGAGCAAGGTGACCAGGTATAAGGCCGTGACCGGCACGTTGATGTGGCGGCGGAACAGCATGAAGTTGAGCGGCAAGGCGACCACGAAATAGAGCGCAAGCATGGCCGCCCAATTGCCGAGAATTTTGCTGACCCATGGAAAATCTTTGAGTTTACTACCGGCTGCGCCGAAGACCCGCATCACGAACCAAGCGAGAATCACGAGGGGAGAAAGCGTCAAAATCAGCGAAGGAAGCAAGTGGAAGACGTATCCCACCGGAGCCTCGTTTTCGGGATTCTCCACGGCGGCAAGAAAAATACTGTAGGCGACCATCAAGAGCACGATCGTGGCCAGCATCCACTCCACTAGGGGAGCGAACACGCCACCCCCATCGAGTCGTTGTGTTTTTCCGTCACTCTCCAAAATGAAATCTCCCTCTACTTTTATATCCGTACCAAACCCCCGGTTCGGCTCTTGCGGGTCCTTCGGGTTATCCTGCTCAGCTGGGGTCGAACTCAATCAAAGGACCATGGTGGGAGGATATCTACCGCTTACCCCTTCAGCGGCCTGGCCCTTGAGAAACTGAAGGAGTGGTCCGCCGAACAATCCCAGCGCGGCTAGTAGGACCACCACCGCCCGGACAGGCCATGGCAAATTCAGAACCGGAGCGGCGCCCACCATTGTAATCAGAGCAAGCACGGTGAACAACGTCAAGGGCCAACGCGCATAGGGGGCAGGCCATTTCATCAGGGACCAACGAGTCACAAGGAATGCAAAAATCACGGTACGGAGTATCGTTGCGAGGACAAGCCCGTTCATTCCCCAGTAAATCGTCAACGGAACGCTGGCCACCATTCCGATCACCGCCGCAGAGATCACCGCGGCGGTGTACAGGCTGACTCGCTTGGAAATGAATAAGCCGATACCGGTGATCTGACCCAGTCCCGTAATGACGGATGCGCTGACCATCATGGTGGCGAATGGCGCCGCCTCAAGATAGGTGGGACCCACCACGAGCCACGCGAATTCCCAAGCGAAGAAACCATAGCCGATCAGGAACAGCAACATTCCTCGGGCATACCAAAAGTGGGCCTCGGAGAAGAGGCGGGGGCTTTCGGGCGTCTTGGACTCCGAGAAAGCGAAGGGCTGCCACGCCTGCCGGAAAGCTTCGATGAGAAGGAGCACGGGGACGCGGAGCTTGAGGACTACAGCCCAGATCCCGACTTCGTGCAGGGAGGCGGTTTCGAGGAGGATGAACTTCCCGATGTTGCTCGCAACGAAGAGGAAGAAGCTTTCTAGGATGAGAGGCCAGCAATACGCCAGAAAATCCCTCAACATCGACCAGGAGGGACGGGAGACATAATGGCCCCGGATCAAGAAGGAAATGGCCAATCCGACGGCCAAGTCGCTCAGCGCCTTCGCCCAAAACACAGAGGCGATCCCCAGCCGCATATGAACCGCAAAGAAAAGAATCAGACCGAAGTAGAGGGCCGTATTGAGCACGATGGCCACATTGACGAGACGGACCCTGCGCTGCGCGCGCAGCACCGTCTGTCCGTGTATGAAGTAGATGGTGGCCAATGAGGTGAACGCCATCAGGACCACCAGCGACTGAAGATGGGCGGAGGGATCGAGGAGGTTCGCAAGCGGGGCCGAGAGGAGGGCCAGGATACCGAAGGTGGTCAGGCCGATGACGATCAGGCTGACCAGATAGGTCGTGACCAAGGAGGACGGATTGGCGTGCCCGGGATAAATGCGAAGAACAGCCGATTCCAGACGGAGGGAGATGACCAGCATGGCCAGGGCGCCCACCGTTTGAAGTAGGTCCAGGAGGCCGAAGTCGGAGGGAGAGAAAAGCCGGGTGAGGACGGGGGTGACGAGAAGGCTCAGACTGCGGGCAAGGACGATTCCGACCCCGTAGAAGCTGACTTCGCGGAACAATGTCCAAAGCCGCGAGGCGATACCCTCCCCGCCCTTCCCGCTGGCCGCGACGGTCTGAGGCATCCCCGGGGAGGAATCAGGCTGCAACGCCGGCTTAGGTTGGTCTACCTCCATTACACTCCCCCCGGCGCATTTGAGGGAAACCGGGGGCTACGCGCGGGACCCTTCAACAGACGGGCTCGCCTAAATCGATCCAACTTCCGCCCTCGGCCAGCGAACGTTGGGCTGCCTCGAGGATCTGCACCAACCGGGCCCCCTCCCGGCCACCCGAATAGGGAGATTTCCGTTCCCGGATGCAGGCGAGGAAATGATCCGCCTCGAGAAAGAGCGGCTCCTTGCCCGAAACCGCCGGGATCCAGGTGTCCCCGTAGCGGACGCTGACGGCGTCCAGCATGGTGGGCGAGAGCGTGTTCTTCACCCTGGCCCCTCGGTCGAAGATTCGGAGCTTCTCCTGGGGGTCCATGTCGTCGAAGACGACCATCTTCTTGTTGCCCACCAGGGTCAGGCGGCGGACCTTGTTGGGGTCCAGCCAGCTCATGTGGCTGTGCGCCAGCCGGTCGCCGGAAAACTGCATAATGAAGAAGACGACGTCCTCCACTCCGACCTGCAGATAGTGGCGCCCGAAGGCCGCGACGCGCACGGGCCACTCGCCGAACAGATCCAAGAACATGGACACGTCGTGGGGGGCGAACGACCAGAGTGCGTTCTCGTCGGGGCGAATGACGCCCAGGTTCACTCGCTGGCTGTAGGCGTAGTGGAGGTCTCCCACCTCGCCGGATTCCACCAGGTCCTTCAGCCTCCGCATGGCCGGATGGTACAAGAGCAGATGCCCCGCCATCAGGATCCGGCTCCGCCGCTCCGCCTCCTCGACCAGACGGCGGGCGTCCTCGGCCCGCATGCACATGGGCTTCTCGACCAGCACGTCCTTGTCCGCCTCGAGGACCGTGAGGGCGGAGGCGAAATGGTCGGCTGGCGGCGTGGCGACTACCACCCCGCGCACGCCGGGGTCGTCGAGCACCCGCTCGAGCTCGCCGACGAGCTTCGCCTCGGGGGCCAGCTTCCCCGCGCGGGCCAGGCGCCCGGCGTCCAGGTCGCAGCAATAGTGCAGTTCGGCGTCGGGGTGTCCCGCCAGAATGCGGACCCAGTTCAGGCCCCACGAGCCGGCGCCGACCACCCCGAAGCCGACTTCATCCTCATGCCCCATGAATAGATACCTCCCCACGGCCCATCGGCTTGCCTCTGCCATGGACATCCGACGTCGCCACCAGCCCCCAAGAGCCCCAAACCGTCTGACAAGACAGCAAATCTTGTCAAAAGAGGAGAAGAATTGTGACCGAATGAAAAGTCAGCTTCAATCCTTTGTTTTTAAACAATATAATCGATTGCGGCAGGCCCCGGCCGGCCGCCCGAACGGAGGGATATACACCCTCAGGGCCAGTTCGCATCCGCGAAGGCCAAGTCCTCCTCGGTGTCCACCTCGATCCAGCCGCTTTCGACATCCACGGTTTTCACCGAGAAGCCGCGGTCGGCCATCTCCTGGAAGATGTCCGTCATGTAGGCCTTCTTGAACGACTTCGCCTCCTGGAAGGGCTGGCCGGGCCGCCCGTCGAAGCGGGCGTCGAGCTCGTGGTAGAGCTCCCGAAACTGCCGGGCGCCCTCGGACGTGAAATGGGCAAGGCCGATGAACTCCCCCCGGGCCTCGTCCCGGCCCACCACGGCCTTCCCGATGCGGAGGACCTCTCCCCCGGGGGCGTGGATGAGCTCCGCCTCCTCCAGGGGATGGGCCATCCGGCCCTCGTAGCGGGCGAGCCAGGCACGATCGCAGATCACCTTGACCTCCCCCGGCCCCTCCAAGAGCTTCTTCACGAGGGTGGTGCCGTAGAGGATGTCCGAGTAGGAGAAGACGAACCCCTCCTCCATGGCCAGCTCGGCGCAAAACAGGGAGTAAAGCATGTTCGTCTTGGCGAATCGGCAGTTCTCGTAATACTCCAGGCCGGGGCGCTTGAGGAAATCCTTGCCGTGCCCCCTCACCACCGCGACGGACTCGATCCCCGCCTTGTTCAGCGCCTCTAGAACCCAGTCCAGGATGGGCCGTCCCCGAACGGGCAGCATGCACTTTGGTACCAGCTCGGTGTGTGGCCGAAGGCGGGTGCCCATCCCCGCCGCCGCGATGATGGCTCGCATGTGGCCTCTCCCGTCATCAACCAGCGTCCGAGGCTCCCACGAACCGATGCGCCACCTCACAGGCCTGATCGTAGTCCGCCAGAAAGTCCACCTCCATCCAGGACGCTCCGTCCACGTCCACCGCGCGCACGGGGTGTCCCCGGTCGATGAGCCGCTGAACGGCGGAGGTGCACTGATCCTCGACGCGCCCCTCTTTCTCCACCAGCTCCACCACGCAGTCCCGGAAGATCGCCGCCGCTCCGGGGGAGAAGACGGCGATCCCAATGAATTCCCCTTGGGCCGCCGCCTCGCTCACCTCTTTTCCGATCTCGCGGATCAGGCCCCCCTCGATCCGAACCTTCTCGTCCTCGGCGTCGCAATCCTTGGACTCCACGGCCACCCGCGCCTCGTGGGCGCAGTCCACGACGAGCTTCAAGAGGTCGGGCCGGAAGAGGAGGTCCCCGTGCATGTAGAGAAACGCTCCCGACATCACCTTCCGCGCGCACCACAGAGAGACTAGGTCAGCCGTGGCCGAGAAATAGGGATTTCGCACGTAGGAGATTTCAGCACCCAGTGCGGCCTCCACCCGTTCGCCGTAGTGGCCCGTCACCACGGAGATGTCCTGGACCCCCGCCCCCCGCAGGGCCGCCACGGTGTGGGCGATCAGGGGTTCGTCGTCGATGGGCAGGAGACATTTCGGCTTATTGTTGCAGAGTGGATACAGCCGCCGGGCCTTGCCGGCCGACAGGATAATGGCGCGCATGGGGGATCCGAGTTCCATGAATGAAGCTTGGCGCTCAACCGGCCAAGCGATTCGCGATTCAGGGCCCTTCAACCGCCCCAGTCTAAAATCATACCGGAATCACTGTCAACAAAGGAAAAACGCCTCGCCCCCCCTCCCCGCTTCACGCCGAATTAAACGATGACCCACTTGCGAAGCGCGGCGCTGAAGCAATCCACCACCGTGATGAGGAGGAGCATGGCGAGCAGCATGGTGAGCACTTCGGGATACTTGAAAAGCTTGATGCTGGTCAGCAGTTCGATGCCGATCCCTCCGGCTCCCACGAGGCCGAGCACCGTCGCCGCCCGGATGTTGTGCTCGAGATAATAGAGGGAGTAGGAAATGAACCCGGGCAGCAGCTCCGGCAGAATCCCCTGAAACGCGACCTGCCGGCGGGTCGCCCCCGTGGCCCTCACGGCGTCGAGAACCTCCGGCTCCATGTTCTCGACCGCCTCGGAAAAATACTTCCCCAGCGCCCCCATAGTGTGAATCGAAAGCGCCAGGACACCCGGGAAAGCCCCCAGGCCCACCATGGCGACGAAGAGAAGGGCGTAGACCAGCTCGGACACCCCCCGACAGGCGTTCAGGATCACCCGCGTGCTGAGATGGACGAAGCGGTTCGGCATGAAATTTCGAGCCGCAAGAAAGCTCAGGGCCAACGCCCCGATGACCCCGAACGTCGTGCCCAGGATGGCGATCTGAATGGTCTCGATGAGGCGGCGGACGATCATCTCCCAGATACTCAGATCCGGCGGAAACATGCGGGAGAGGAAATCCACCATGTTGGGGATTCCTGAGAGCAATTTTTGCGCGTTGGTCTCGGTCCCATAGAGGCTCCAGATGTAAA
>CAZUHN010000108.1:0-4397 GCA_964620535.1 uncultured Nitrospinaceae bacterium
TCAACGTTGCGAAGGCCCACGCAGTCTGGGAGGGGGAGGAGCGCTCGCGCATCTCTACCCCGTCGGGACAGTCGGTCTACATCGACTCTCCCGCCTACGCGGGAGGGACGCCCAAGGGGCCCGCGCCAACCGAGATGATGATGTGCACGTATGCAGGAGCCACCGCCATGATCATTTGGCGGATAACCCAGGCCATGGGCGTCACCATAAAATCTCTCGAGGTAGACGCGCGGGGCACCTACAGCCCCCGCGGCATCGCCGGAATGGAAGGGTACCATCCCCGCTACAGCGAGGTGGAAGCAGAGGTGCGCATCGCCACAAATGCCTCGGCCGAACAGTTGGTGCAAATCAAGACTGATCGAAGGCGCAGATGTCCTGTCTATTCGGTCCTCGCGGCGAGCGGTGCCGAGATGAAGGAAACCTGGAACGTCTCTTCTTGAGGCGCGCCGCAGACCCTTATAATCGATGGACTTGATCGTCGACGGCTACAACGTTATCCCCGCAATACCCGAACTCGGGCGATTGCTTCGCCAGAATCTCGAGGAGGGGCGGGAAGCGTTCCTGAAACTGGTTGAGATTTACCGGAGATCCGCAGGACTCTCCGCCGTCACCGTGGTCTTCGACGGGAAGGGAAACACGGGCGGCGCCGTCTCCACCCGTTTGGGAGGGATCCAGGTCCTCTTCTCCCGGAACGAAACGGCGGACGATCTCATCCTCCGGCTTCTTTCGGGAGAAAAACGAGGAGCCGTTCTGGTCACCTCCGACCGCGCCCTCGGGGAGGCGGCCGCACCGTTCGCCGGGGCGGTGATCCGTTCCGGGGAATTCTCCGGCAAGCTTCTTCAGGCGCACCACATAGAAGAAGGAAGTGCCGACGAGGAGGAAGAAGCGCCGCACCGCCGGACCACTACGAAAAAAAGGGGGAACCCACGGCGCCTCACCAAAAAAGAGCGTCTGCGCCGAAAATCGTTGAATAAACTTTAAAGTCGACATCCACCATTTAGCCGATTCATTTTTTCAACCTTCCGCTTTCCAGGAACCACTTTGCAAAAGCTTCTCCGAATATCATGTGGCCCGCAGCGCTCATATGACCGTCCCGGGGGTGAAGATAAAGGATGCGGGGGGCGGGGTGGCGTTCCAAGTGAGGAATCAGATTGAAATATGGGAATCTTTTCTCGCTGCTGAGGCGGGCAAGCGCACGGGCATCGCCCTGAAACTCTGGAAAATGCAGCGCGCCACCTATTGGGATGTAGGTGAAAACGACGGGTACGTCCAGACTCTTTCGAGCTTTATCCCAATCGTTGAGGATTTTCTCGAGGGTGGCGGCCAACCTCTCATCCCCGTCAAAATCCGGCTTGAAAATTTCACGCTCTTCTTCAAAACTCGGAAAAGGATTGCTGCGGCGATACTTCCTGCTTGCGGCCCGAATCTTCCGCCAATTGAACCAAAAATTATACAGACGGAACTTGCGGGAAAAGCTACTCTTCTTACGCTGGGCGACTTCTGCCTCCGCCTTTTTCAGATTGAGCGCAATTTCTCCTCGAAGGATATCGGCAAAAGAGTTGAATCTCACATCATCGTGGAAAAAGGCCGCAACGACGAGGTCCGGCTCAAAGTGGCGCCCTTCGTTCATTAGATACAGGAGAGACTGGATACTGTGCCACGCAGGAACCGCCGCGTTCAGCACTTCTACATTATGTCCCGCCGCCCGGAGGCGTTGCTCCAGAACGCGAAGAAAAGTCTGCTCTTCCTCCACCCCCCAGCCGAAGGCGAACGAATCCCCCAACCCCAGGATGCGAAAGACGCCAGGGGGCTTTTTCATGGGATACTCGGGCCCCCTGTGGCCGTGGCGGTTGATTCGGATATGGTAGCCGATATCCACATGCCAGCCGCTGGCTCCGGGGCGGTTCAACCAGCCGTATTCGGGCGAGTGGCGAGTGTAGCTTCCAACCCGCGGCCGGCTGATGGGCGGGTCCCAAACCCAAATGAATATCTCGGTCAAAAGGATGGCGGCAACGATTCCCGCCGCCGCAAGCCCGATCCGCTTCACGGCCACGCGGCCGTCCACGGGAGGCAGAAGACGTAGGCCCAATGAGGCCGCAGAAAGACCGAAGAATCCGGCGAGAAGGATTTCCGGCTTGGCATGAATCGCCCAGGGGGAAGCCAAATGAATACCAAAGAATCCCAGGCTGAGAATCCCGGCGGGGAGAAGAATATCCCCTGGCGTAGTATTCACTTTCCCTCGGCTGCGGAAAATCAAAGCGGCCAAGCCCCAAAGAAGAATCAGCCCGCCCGCCGCAAAGGCGATCGGAAAAACACTTGTTGGGGCGCGATTCGCTCCCGCGGGTTTTAGGAGAAATCCCTTCCCCAGCCTGAATACATAATTTCGGTAATCGACTCGGCGAAGGGTGAGACGGGTGTCCCCGGCCAGGCCGAAGGTTAGAGAAAGATTTTCGTTTTTTTGCGCAAAGGGTGTACGGGCGAAGCCTCTTTGCCATCCCCTCCCCGCCTGCAGCATACCCGCGCGCTTACCGCCGATCCAGATTTCCGCCGGTTTATCGCCCTCGAGAACGTAGAAAATTCGCACCCGGTAGGCGTCCGGGGCGGGAAACCTGAGACGCAGATGCGCCTTTCCGGCCCGGTTTTCGATCGCAAATTCCCTGCTATGACGAAGGCCGGGAGGAGTCCACTCTCCGGGAACGGCAATGGCGGCCGGCCGCCACCTTCCGTGGCGGGGCACCGCATCCTCGTCACCAAAAAGTAAAACCGCCAATGTAGAGCAAATAATCGAAGACGCGGGAATAATCCGAATACGAAGGGAGCTTTTCGGCGGTGAGAACCAGCGGAAGCGGGACAAACTTACCTCTAGTCATACAAGGAGAAGGCGTACAAATATAAACCCGAGACATAAATAATGGAGGCACGGAAAACTGATCGTTACTTCGTGAGCAGGAAGTTGCCCACTACCAAGCTATCCATCTCGGATGCCATAAAGGTGCGGTATGAGTTCGCCGGCGTATTGACGATAGGCTCTCCACGAAGATTAAAGGAGGTGTTGAGCACGACGGATTCTCCCGTCGCTTTTCCGAATTTCTCAATAAGCCAATGGTAGCGTGGACTTACTTCTTTATGCACTGCTTGGAGCCTTCCCGTCCCGTCCACGTGGGTGACGGCAGGTATCTTTTCGCGTTTTTCCCCGCGCACGGGCGCGACAAGAAGCATGTAGCGCGCGGGCCACATCCGATCCGGTTCATCTATTTCGAAATATTCCCCCGCCCGTTCCACCGGAACCGAAGGTGCGAACGGGCGGAACGGCTCGCGGAATTTAATCTTCGTATTAACGATCTCCTTCATTTCCTCCTTGCCGGGGTTGGCCAGGATGGAACGATTGCCAAGCGCCCGCGGACCCCATTCGAACCGGCCCTGGTGCCAACCGATGACTTCACCCCTCACCAGCCGATCGACCACTTGATCGAGCAGCTTTTCATCGTCTTCGATTTCCTCCCATTCGGCGCCTGCTTCTTTGAACTGGGCAGCGGTCTCAGCCGGGCTGTATTCCTCGCCCCAGTAAGCGTGCTCCATGGGGGAAGAGCGGTCTCCACCCAAAAGGGCGTTGTGGACATACAGCGCGGCACCCAGCGCGCCGCCGCCGTCGCCCGCCGCGGGCTGGATGAATAGTTCCTCAAAGCCCGCCTCCCTCAACAGACGGCCGTTCGCCACCGAGTTGAGGGCCACACCCCCCGCCATGCACAACCGGTCGAGACCGGTGACGCGCCGGACCTCCTTCGCCATATCGAGAAGCAGATCTTCGGTGACCCGCTGGATACTTGCGGCAATATCTGCATAGTGCTCATTCCGCCGTTGGGCCTCTGCGAAGTCTGCGGGCTTAGGTCCGTAGTAGGAGGGATATCCCGAACTCCGGGTGAAAAACTTACTCTCGGGTTCGCGGGAGGGGCCGAGCAAATCCACAAACTTTCCGCTAAAACTGTCCGTCGCCGAGCGATGGAATGCGAAAAAATCCATATCAAGCGAGAAACCCCCGTTCGCCTCCCGCCGAATTAGCTTCCATACTTTCTCAAGATATATTGGCTCGCCGTACGGAGCCATCCCCATCACCTTGTATTCCCCTTCATTCACCTGGAAGCCAAGGTAGGCCGTGAAGGCGCTGTAGAGAAGTCCCAGGGAATGAGGAAAACGCTGCTCACGGTCGAGGACGATCTTTCCTCCCTTCGCCCTGCCCATTGTGGTAGTGGCCCACTCCCCCACCCCGTCCACGGTCAAGATCGCGGCCTCATCAAACGGGGAGGCGAAATATGCACTCGCGGCGTGGGAGAGTTGATGCTCGACAAAGAGGATTCGCTCTGCCGGATCCCGAAGATGCTTATAAATTAACCCTTTTA
>CAZUHN010000109.1:0-4623 GCA_964620535.1 uncultured Nitrospinaceae bacterium
GTCCACCGTGAAGAGGATTTTGGCCTCCGCGTGCGCCAGCCGCTCGGCCAATCCCTCGGGCCCGAACCCCGAGAATACGGGAAGCACGGCGACGCCCGTCTTGAAGCAGGCGTACATGACGATCACCGCCTCGGGCACCAGCGGCAGGAACACCCCGGCGGAGTCGCCGGGTTTGAGGCCCATCGCGCGCATGGCGTTCGCCAGGCGGCTCACCTCGGCGGAGAGCTCGGCGTAGGTGAACTCGCGGACCTCGCCGCCGTCCCCCTCCCAGATAATGGCGGTTTGATTATTATTTTTGTCCAGATGACGGTCGATGCAGTTGAGGGCGATGTTCGTCTCCCCGCCGACGAACCATTTCGGCCAAGGGAAGCCCCCGCTCAGGTCCAGGATTTCTTCGTAGGGCTTTTGCCACTCGAAATTCATGTCATCGAGGACAACCTCCCAGAAGCGGCGGATGTCCTCGACCGACCAGGCGAGGAATTCCCTGTAATCCGCCGCGCCGGTTTTTTTCATCAGCCGGGCGATGTGGCTGTTTTCGAGAAAATCCTCGTTGGGCCGCCAGATGATATCGGGGGTGGTCATTCGGCTCCGATCCCTGGGTGAATTACCGCCTCGCGTTGTCGTTCGTCCAGACCTTGACGCCCGATCCCTCGTACTCGTCCACGATGCCCCATTTGCCCGCCTCGACCTTTTTCGGGGGCTCGTGCTTCCCGGCCCAGGCCTCCTCGACGAAGGCGGCCATCCGGCCGATGACGGAGGGATCCGGGTGCGGCTCGGTGTGGCCCGAACAAACCCAGTTCACCTCATTTTCGGCGGCGATTCGCTCGAGGACGCGTAGCGAGGGGCCGTAGTCGGAGAAAACCGCCGTCGGCACCTGGATGAAGAGGGGCTGGCCCGGTTTGACCAGATCGCCTGTGATGAGAACGCCCTCCCGGTCCTCGTATAGGGAGATGCTGCACGGGGAGTGGCCCGGCGTGTCCCAAACGCGGAGGGTGCGGCCGCCGAGGTCGATTGCGTCGCCCTCCTTGACCTTCCGGCCGAACCGGCCGGGCGGGATCGTGAAAGTAACGGGGTCGAAACCCTCGGGGAAGGGCCTTCCTTTCCAGTTTTCCACGAAATCCTTGCACCCGGCCGAATAGTCGCCCGCGAGTTTTTCCTTGCCGTTGGGGTGGACGCCGACGGAATCCCATTCATGAATCGCGCCGACGTGATCCCAATGGGTATGCGTGAGGACGTGATCGATCGGAAGGTCGGTGATGCTCTCGCATAATTTGCGAAAACTGCCGACCCCGATCCCGCCGTCGAGGGCGAGGGCCTTCTCCCCGCCGACGAAAAGAAACATGTTCCACCGGCCGGCTT
Organism: uncultured Nitrospinaceae bacterium; assembly: GCA_964620535.1. GTDB lineage: Bacteria > UBA8248 > UBA8248 > UBA8248 > UBA8248 > CAZUHN01. The sequence goes on from CAZUHN010000109.1 coordinate 1,360, forward strand.
CGGTGACCTGGTAGGTGTCCGGCGCGAACTCTTGAACGTCGTACCAGTTTTGCGTATCCATGCGCTTCCTCCCGGTGAGAGGTGGGGACTTGCCGCCGGTCTATTTCCGGGCGTTGTCCTGTATCCAGACCTTGGCGCGCGGGAATTCGTATTCGTCCACCTCGCCCCAGTTTCCGCCGTCCACCTTCTTGGGCGGGTCATGCTTTCCGGCCTCGAGTTCCTCCATCTGCAGGGCGAGCTCCCCGATGATCGAGGGGTCGCCGTAGGGCTCGGTGTGGCCCGAGGTGATCCATCTGATCTCGACTTCGTTGGCTAGCTTTTCCATCTTCCTGAGCGAGGGCGGGTAGTCGGAGAGCACGGCGGTGGGCACCTGGAGGAATAGATACTCCTCGCACCGGATGAGATCGCCCGAAACCAGGATTTTCTCCCGCTCGTCGTAAAGGGAAATGCTGCACGGAGAGTGGCCCGGCGTGTCGTATATCCGGAGTTTCCGCCCGCCGAGGTCGACGGTGTCGCCCTCCTGGAGGGTCCAGCCGAAGGTGGCCGGCGGGATGGTGTACTTCTCCGGGTCGAACCAGTCCGGAAACGAGTTTCCGCTTGAGGTCCACATTTTCACGAATCCCTGGGTGTTCTTGGAAAGGTCCGGGGCGAGGCGGTCTTTTCCGGCGGGATGAACCCCCACTTTGTCCCAGAGGTGAGAGGCGCCGATGTGATCCCAGTGCGTGTGGGTGAGTATATGGTCGATGGGCCGGTCGGTGATGCTCTCGCAGAGCCGGCGCAGGTTTCCGACGCCGATGCCGCTGTCAAGGGAGACGGCTTTTTCGTCTCCCACCAGCAGGAACATTTTGAACCGCCCGCCTTCGGTGATTTGATAGCTGCCAGGCGCGAACTCTTTGACGGAATACCAGTCCTGAGTGTCCATTGGATCTCCCTTATAGAATAGAAATAAATCCTCGAAATGGCGCAAACCCGGAGGCGGGCGAACTCTCTCAGCCCGCCGCCCAGCGGGATTTGCGTCTTCGATATACGGTATTTCCCGGTTGAGCTTGCTTTTAATTTATCCCCACTGGGCTTCCGAATCAAGCAAATAGCCCGCCCGCTAGCCTTTGTAGATGGGCTCCGGCTGGCTGAAAAAGCGCTCGATCAGATGGAAAACAATCTGGAAATTTTTCATCTGGAGGCTGGCGTGCGAGATGCCGGGCATGACGGCGAATTGCTTGTCCGGATTCGGGAGCAAGTGGAAGAATTCCATCAGGTCTTCGTAGGAGGCGATGCCGTCCCACTCCCCGCGCGTGATCAAAACCGGAACGGTCAGCTTGCGCGGGTTGACCACCGGCAGCCGCCGGGTCATGTCGATGTAGGTGCCGTTCGGCACCGAGTCGTCGAGATCGCAGCAAGCCTCGGCGAACGCCTTGACCACGTCCGGGTATGCGGCTTTCGCGTGTTTGTCGCGGCTGAAAATGGTCCGGATGAATTTGGAGTGAATGGGCCGCCGATCGGTGCCCTTGGCCTTGGCGAAGCGCTTGGCTCTGTCTTTCAGCGTGGGGCTCCCCTTTCCCGTCCACACAAAGGCGTCGAGTACGACACGTTTGACGAACTGGGGATATTTCTGTGCGAAAAGGGCGGCGCGGAGAGCGCCCGAGGAAATCCCGTACATCAGAAAGGATTTCGCGCCCGAGATCTTGCGGATGTATTTTGCCGTGGCCAAAAGATCTTCGGCTCCCCGCTTGATTCCGGCGTGAACCTTTCTGTCCTTGGTCGACCGCCCGTAGCCATCGTGGTCCATGCACCAAGTGTCGTATCCGCGCTCGGCAAGGTAATCCATCAGGGAGTGACCGGGCCGCCCCGGGACTTGAAGGTCGAACGAGGGAGTGGAGGCCACCGAGGAGCCGTGCACGAGGATGACCGATCCGGCGGGTTTTCGGAGCCCCTTGCGGCGCTTTCTCCATATGAACAGGTCGGCGCCATTGTGATGGGTCCAGTGTTTGGTTCCGATGATCTTGGGTTTCGCCATGGTGGTTACTTTCAATAGAGTCGAAAAAAGTGAAGGAGTTCGAGTGGGTTCGTTTGGGTGATTCGAGCAATCAGCGTACTATGCCGGGCTCGAAAAGAGAATTGCCCCTGAGATATTCGTGCGGCCCATTTCCCGAATTGTGGCGGAGGTAGCGTGGAGTTTGATTTTGATCACGTCCATTTCCTCGTCAGCGACGCTCGCGCGCTGACCGATTATTTCGAACGCGTATTCGGGATGAAGGTTGTCGAGTACATCGATAACCATAAGAGGGCGGTCTACGCTATTTTTCGCCTTGGGGGCGGTACGCTTAGGACTCGTGGCGTGAGGGAGGACGATTCACCCGACTCGCGGGCGCCCAGCCTCGTCGAGGGCCTGGACCATGTGGGTTTCGCCGTTGATGACGTTGACGCCACCACCGCCTGGCTGGAGTCGCGGGGAGCCGATATCCTGATGGCCCCCCAGCGGACGGGTATCGGTGGAAGGGCGATCGCCTTCATCCGGGGGCCCGGAAATGTTCGTATCGAAATCTGCGAGCGTGTGCCGCCCGCCGGAGAGAACACTTGACCAAATCCGGCGCTGATTCCGAGGCGGCGGGGCGGGGCGGGGCCGTCGAATTGGCCGCGGGAAGCCTGGCGTTGGTGTTGGTCTGGGGGATGACCCAGCCGGTCATCAAGGCCTCGTATGATGGACTGAGCCCTTTTGCGCTCATTTGGATCCGCGCCGCCGTTTCAGCCCTGACCCTGACGGCGTGGATGGTTTTGATGAAGGTGCCCGATCGAACGACGCTACCCACCCCGGCGGCGGAGAGGGCGCACCGCATCCTTAACGGCATCCTCCACAACGCCTACATTCTGTTCCTGTATGTCGGGATGACGGGGACCCAGGCTGCCCGCGCTTCAGTGCTCTTCTACACCCAGCCCATCTGGGTCATGCTGTTCGCCGCCGCCCTTCTTCCGGGCGAGCGCATCACCGCCCACCGCTCCCTGGGTTTCGGTACGGCAATGGCGGGGACGATAGTTATTTTCTCCCAACGGATGGGTGGCGAGAGCGCGCTCTGGGCGGATTTATTCATCGTCATTTCGGCGTTGATCTGGGCATTCCAGGCGATACACTTCAAGAAATATCTGGCCCGCTCCGATATGTTCGCCGTGACGCGGTGGGCCATGATTATCGGCGCCCCGCTCTACCTGGCTCTTTCCTGGTTGACCGAGGGCGGGGGCCGGTATGCGTTTGGCCCTGCTGAGTTCTAC
>CAZUHN010000110.1:0-3705 GCA_964620535.1 uncultured Nitrospinaceae bacterium
ACGAGGCCCTCGGATTTGTAGCCGACGTCGATTAAAATGTAATCGCCCTCCATTCGAACGACGGTTCCTTTGATGATCTCGCCGTCCTTCACCTGGTCGAGGGTGGAGGTGTACAGTTCTTCCATCTGCTCTGCCGTGAGAGAGTCAGGATCAATAATTTCCGATAAGGCTTGGAATGCAGGGGTGGGGGAAGCAGCGACATCGGAGGAAGGCGCGGTGGGAGTGGAGGAGCTTTCTTCCATCAGAATTCAAAACCTCAAAGAGAAAAAAATCGACCGCCCATCGAATATGTCCGGCATCCCCACTCTAACTAAATGAACTCGATTGGGACAAGAAACTATATTACTTCCAAACATTTGGGGGGTCAAGGCAATTCATCTGACCTCAATGGCTTCTTCTTCGCCGTACACTTGGCGGACTTTCTCTAACATGACCGCCAACACCCGGTCAATGGGCAAATCCGACGTATCTATCAAAACGGCGTCCTCCGCCGACCTCAGGGGAGCCGCTTCCCGATCCCGGTCCCGTCTGTCTCTTTCACGCAAATCGGCGCCCAGCCGCACCGGGTCAAAGGAAATCCCGTTCCGACCCAATTCATCGAATCTCCGTTGAATCCGCACTTCGATGTCCGCGTCAAAGAAGAACTTCAACTTGGCGTCCGGGAACACTACCGTGCCGATATCCCGTCCATCGAGCACCGCCCCACGCTCTATCCCGTAGCTCCGCTGATAGGCGAGGAGCACGGCACGTACCTCTGAAAAGGAAGAGACCTTCGAGGCAGCAAAGCTCACCCTCTCCTCTCGGAGGCCTTGGGTTACATCCCACTCGTCCAGGAAATTTCGCCAGCCTTCCTCCACTTTGCGGCACTCGAACCGGAAATCGTCCAAATGCGGGAGGATTTCGACGAGGTCGCCAGTATTTCCTCCAACCCCAAGGACTCGAAGCCCCACTGCCCGGTAGAGGGCACCCGTTTCCAAATAGTCCCACTGCAAATGTTCCGATATTTTTTGGGCCGCAGTGCTTTTGCCCGATCCCGCGGGCCCGTCCACCGGAATGACGATCCCTGCACCGCCTCCCAGCAGGGGTCCGGCCACGCTCATGCCCATCCTTTGTCTATGAGCCAGGTGTCACGTCCCTCTTTGGCGCGGCGGAATTCCGCTTCGAGGACCTTCCCATCCTTCATATCAATTGCCCGTCGAATTTCCCCAAGACACTCTTCAAAGGTCTCCAGGGAGGCGAGAAGCGCCTGTCGGTTCTCTAGGCAAATGTCCCGCCACATCTCGGGACTGCTTGAGGCGATCCGGGTGAAATCTCGAAATCCTCCCGCGCCGTAAGGCACCCCTCCTCCCCTCAACGCTGCGTTCACCATGGCGTAAGCCACAAGATGGGGCAGATGGCTCACGTCGGAGAGAATTTGATCGTGTTCATCCAAGCCGAGAACCTCGACTTCAGCCCCCACGCCCTCCCATAGGGACTTTATCTTATCCAAGGCCATTTGGTCCGTCTTCACGGTTGGGGTGAGGATGGTCTTGTGGTCCACGAAAAGGTCGGCAAAGCTCGCTTCCACGCCGGCATGCTCCGTGCCGGCAATTGGATGACCACCGACAAAATGAACCCGTCCTGCCTTGAGTGCTTCTACCCCCCGGATAAAGGGACCCTTCACGCTCCCCACATCGGTCACCACAGTGCCATCATCAAGGGCCGGTAGAATCGCCTCCACCACCTTCAATTGCGCATGGACGGGCGTACAGATCACCACCAGATCCGAGCCCTTGACGGCGGCGAGGCGATCCACCTCGAACCGGTCAATAACACCTAAGGCAAGGGCCTTTTCCAGGTTTTCCACTCTCCTGCCCGCCCCGACGAAACGGGACACCAGCCCCGCGCGGCGGGCCGCCCGGGCCAAGGAGCCTCCGATCAGGCCCACGCCGATAATCGTCATCTGCTCGAAAAGAGGTGCATCCGATCGGTTTCGGCCGCCCTCCCTTTCCGCGTCCCGCTCTTTGGGCATTATTTTTCGAGTACCTTTGCCAGCGTCTCGACAAGCCTCCGGTTTTCATCCGAGGTGCCGATCGATATCCGCACATGCGCGGGGAAACCGTAACCCGTTACGGGGCGGACGATAACCCCCTCCTTCAACAGAGCATTATACGCCTCCGCCCCGTCGCCCACCTCGACCATCATGAAGTTCCCCTGGGTAGGAACGAAGGGAAGCTCCAGCGCCGCCAGCTCTTGCACCAAGTATTCTCTGCCCTCGGCGTTCATGCGTACGGTACGCTCGACATGCTCTCTATCGCCCAATGCCGCCTCCGCCGCGACGAGCGCCAGCGAGTTTACATTAAAAGGCTCCCGAACTTTCTCCATCGCTGCGGTTATCTCCGGCGCGGCCACACCGTACCCCACGCGGAGCCCAGCGAGACCGTATACCTTAGAAAACGTCCTCAACACCACAATGTTCGGAAACTCGCCGATGAGGTCCGGCCCCGAGGGAGAATCCTCCCGGGTGACGAAATGGCTGTACGCCTCGTCCAGAACGACGAGCGTTCGGCCGGAAACACGCTCCAGAAATTTCCGAAGCGCCTTCTCCCCCACCGCGGTTCCGGTCGGATTGTTCGGATTGGAAATAAAAACGGCCTTTGTCCGATCGTCAGCGAGTTCCGCCATTTTCTTCAGATCGTGGGTGTAATCCCGCAACGAGGCGACCCGCATATCGCAAGAGCTCAGTTGGGACACGATCAAATAAACAATGAAGGCCCCCTCGGAAAATACAACCGGATCGTCCGGATCGAAAAAAGTATGCGCCAGAATTTCGATTACCTCGTTCGTACCGTTTCCGAGCAGAAAGTGCTCCGGCGTCAATCCATGATGTTCCGCAAGGGCGCGCTTCAGATAGAATCCGCCCCCGTCCGGATAGCGATTGATTCCGCCCACGGCCGCCCGAACGGCTTCTAGCGCCTTGGGAGAGGGACCCAGCGGATTTTCGTTCGAGGCGAGCTTGGCCGAACCGGAAATACCGTACTCCCGCTCCAGTTCCTCAACGGGCTTTCCGGGCTGGTAGACAATGATATCCGCCACCGAGCGGGCAGGGCGAATTTCCATTTCTAATGTTCCCTCGGATGAGGAATCAGGCTAACGGCCCAACGGATAGGAGCCCAGAACACGCAAATATTTCACCCTCTCCCTGAGGGCGGCGAGTCCTTCTGCCAGCACAGAATCATCGACGTGCCCTTCCACGTCCATGAAAAAAATATACTCCCATGCCTTGCGCCGTGAGGGGCGAGACTCAATCTTCGTAAGGTTGAGACCCCGTTCGGCGAGGGGAGCAAAAGCATTGTACAGCCCCCCCGGTTTGTTAGGCAGGGCGAACAATATACTCGTTAGGCATTTCGGCTGTCGTGGCGGCTTTTCCTTTCCGAGGACAAAAAAGCGCGTAACATTGATACCCTCGGTGTCGAGCTTCGAAACGAGAACGGGAAGGCCATAATGCTCCCCCGCCAGCTGACTCCCGAGCGCAGCGTAGCGGACGTCCCCCGCCACTTCCTTGGCGGCGAGTGCCGTACTCGCGGCTTCCTCCACGTACACATCCGGCAAATTCTCCTGCAGCCATGTCCGGCACTGGGCCACGGCGTGGGGATGGCTCAGAACTCGCTGGATGTCCGATACACTCTCTGCGTGCGTTAGAAGGTGAATGTTGATGGGAAGAAG
>CAZUHN010000111.1:0-4674 GCA_964620535.1 uncultured Nitrospinaceae bacterium
CACTTATCCGTTTTCAATTGTCGCCGCTGCATATATCTACCGGCAATTAAGCGGCCATGGGGGGGTTGCGAGGCGGATTCATCCCACGGCTTCCTCCCCCGCTTCTGCGGCCCCCACCGCCACATACAATCCCAAAGATCGGGTTCATGAAAGATTGGACAAACTCCACAAAGAGGACTGAAGGGCGGCCAAGGGCAATTCGGACGTAGCGATTCTGTTCTGCAATTCCAATCCAGACCAATTTGCCGCCTTTCTCAAGGACGGATGTGTCTGTGGCACAGCCTTGTCTGTCGCCGGAGCGTTTTGGAATAGGGCCCGTTCTTTGGCCAATCGGTTGACCGAAATGCGTAATTCCCATTACATTTCAAAAGGGATTTTATTCCTTTATGAAAAACGTGCGGCCCGATCCCATCGGAAATTTGATGCGATCGAGTTAGCCATTAAAAGGAGAGATTGGGCTTGATCCACTTTTCGCATTATTTCCAAACTTCGATTGGAAGTAAGGTGGTGATGGCCGTAACCGGCATTCTTCTCTTTCTCTTTCTCATCGCTCATTTGCTGGGAAATCTGTTGTTTTTCGCCGGGCCGGACGCAACGAACGCGTATGGCCACGGCCTCCGGGAAATGTCCGCCCTGCTCTGGCTCGCAAGGCTGGGCCTCCTCCTCGTTTTCATCCTCCACGTCGCCTCGGCCATTCGGGTCTCCCGCCTGAATCGGGACGCGCGCCCGGTGCCCTATATGGTTCTTGCAACCGTCGAAACTACCTTCGCGGCCCGCACGATATTGATGAGCGGCCTTATCCTTCTCGCCTTCGTCGTGTATCACCTCTTGCATTTCACCTTGGGCGTGACCAACCCCGAGTATCTCCAACTGGTGGACTCCCATGGGCGGGCTGATGTTTACAGGATGGTCATTACCGGTTTTCAAAACGTCGTCGTCTCGGTTGTCTACATCATCGCCATGTTGCTTCTCGCCATGCATTTGAGCCATGGGGTGACCAGCTTTTTTCAATCCATCGGCTTGAATCATCCGCGTTGCAACCGCCTGTTCAAGCGACTTGGGCCAATCAGCGCGATTATTATTTTCATCGGTTTTGTATCAATTCCTTTCAGCGTTTTGTCAGGGATGGTGAAGGTGCCCTAGGGGAGTGATGGCCATGACCCTCCATTCCAATATCCCTTCCGGTCCGTTAAGCGGGAAGTGGGACTCGCACCGCTTCGAGTTGAATCTGGTCAACCCCGCCAACAAGCGGAAATACCGCATCATCGTTGTCGGGTCGGGCCTGGCCGGAGGGTCGGCGGCGGCCACCCTGGCCGAGTTGGGCTACGAGGTGGATTGCTTCTGCTTCCAGGACAGCGCGCGCCGCGCGCACAGCATCGCCGCCCAGGGCGGCATAAACGCGGCCAAGAACTATCAAAATGATGGGGACAGTGTTCACCGACTCTTCTACGATACGATCAAGGGGGGGGATTTCCGGTCGCGCGAAGCGAATGTCTATCGGCTTTCACAGGTAAGCGCGGCCATTATCGACCAGTGCGTGGCAATGGGCGTTCCCTTTGCCCGGGAATACGGCGGGCAGCTGGACAACCGATCCTTCGGGGGCGCGCTGGTATCTAGGACTTTCTACGCACGCGGCCAGACGGGACAGCAGCTGCTCCTGGGCGTGTACGCGGCGCTGAGCCGCCAGGTAGGGGCGGGCCGGGTGCGGATGCGCACCCGGACGGAGATGCAGGAACTGATAGTGATTGACGGACGCGCGCGCGGGATTGTTGTCCGGGACTTGATTACCGGAAAAATAGAATCGCACGTGGCCGATGCCGTTGTGCTTGCCACGGGCGGATACGGCCCTGTTTACTATCTTTCCACCAACGCGATGGGAAACAACGTGACCGCGGTTTACCGCGCCTACAAGAGGGGGGCTTTGTTCGCGAATCCGAGTTTTGCGCAAATCCATCCCACCTGCATTCCGGTGAGCGGAGAGCATCAGTCAAAGTTGGCTCTCATGTCCGAATCGCTGCGGAACGATGGCCGGATTTGGGTCCCCAAGAGGGGCGGCGACAAGCGGCCGCCCGGCGAGATCCCAGAGAACGAGAGAGATTATTACCTTGAAAGGATCTATCCGAGTTATGGAAATCTCGCCCCCCGGGACGTTTCATCCCGTCAGGCGAAGAATCTTTGCGATGACGGCCGGGGCGTGGGCGAGAGCGGGTACGGGGTGTACCTGGATTTTGCCGATTCGACGCAGCGCCTCGGCGAGCAGGTTATCCGGGAACGGTACGGCAACCTTTTTCACATGTACGAGAAGATCACCGGCGAGAACCCTTATGAAGCCCCCATGCGGATTTATCCGGCGGTCCATTACACCATGGGGGGCCTCTGGGTGGATTACAATCTGATGAGCAATATCCCGGGCCTGTATGTTATCGGGGAGGCGAATTTCTCCGATCACGGCGCCAACCGGCTGGGCGCCAGCGCGCTCATGCAAGGGCTTGCGGACGGCTACTTCATTCTGCCTTACACAATCGGCGATTACTTGGCGGGCGCGAGTCTGGAAAGAGTGGGAAACGATCATCCCGAGGTCCGCAATGCGGAAGCGGCAGCAAGGGAGTTTATCGGAAAACTCCTTTCCGTCCGGGGCAGGCGGACGGTCGATTCGATTCATCGCGAGCTGGGTCGCATCATGTGGGAGAACTGTGGGATGGCCCGGAATGAGGCCGGCTTGAAAAAGGCGCTCGAACTCATTCCCGCCCTTCGCGAGGAGTTTTGGGAAAATGTCATCGTCCCGGGGGGGAGCGAGGAGTTCAACCCCAATCTCGAGAGGGCGGGACGCGTCGCCGATTTCCTGGAGTTCGCCGAGGTGATGTGCCACGACGCCCTGGACCGGGAAGAATCCTGCGGGTGCCATCTTCGGGAGGAATACCAGACCCCGGAAGGGGAGGCCATGCGCAACGACGCGGAATACAGTTACGTGTCCGCCTGGGAGTACACCGGCGTTGAAAACAAACCTGCCATGCACAAAGAGGCGCTCGATTTCGAGGAAGTCAAGCTCGCCGTGAGGAGTTATAAATAATGAACCTCACCCTTCGGGTCTGGCGCCAAAAAAACACCCAGGACAAGGGCCAGGTTGTTACGTACGAAGCCTCTGATGTCAGCTCGGACATGTCATTCCTGGAAATGCTGGACGTCCTCAACGAGCGATTGATCGTCCAGGGGGAAGATCCCATTGCATTTGACCATGATTGCCGGGAGGGCATCTGCGGGATGTGCTCCTTGATGATCAACGGCGTCGCCCATGGCCCCGATGGGGGGACAACGGTTTGCCAGCTTCACATGCGAAAATTCAAGGACGGAGACACCATCACCATCGAGCCGTGGCGCGCCAAGGCCTTCCCCGTGATCAAGGACCTTGCCGTGGACAGGTCCGCCTTCGACCGGATCATGGCGGTGGGGGGATTTATTTCGTCTAACGTGGGGGGCGCGCCGGACGGAAACGCTCTCTCCATTCCCAAGGTAGACGCCGAAGCGGCCATGGACGCCGCCGCCTGCATCGGATGCGGCGCCTGCGTGGCTTCCTGCCCGAACGGATCGGCCATGCTCTTCGTGTCCGCGAAAGTCTCCCACCTCGCGCGCCTTCCGCAAGGGCACACCGAGCGCACCAGGCGCGTAGTCGATATGGTCGAGCAAATGGATATCGAGGGTTTCGGAAATTGCACGAATCATGCCGAGTGCGAGGCGGTATGTCCGAAAGAAATAAGCGTGATCCACATCGCGAAGATGAACCGAGAATTTATCCGGGCGATCTTGATCAGCGGCTAGGGGCGGGAAGCATGCCCAAAGGACCGACCTGCACCCGGCAATTTGTTTTTTGAAATTCTTCATTTGATTTGGGTCCACTTGGGTTTTTCATAATCCACTTTCTTGGGCTTCAGGGTCCGCCGCGGGCAGCGCGAAGCCCCCCCCCTCCCCCGGCGGTGTTCACCCGGATGAGATCGTCCTCCCTTACCGGCACGCGGTTGCTGAAGGCGGGAATCTCGCTTTCTACGGGAGAGCCCGGGTTAATCGCGATTGCGTAGAGGCCGCCGGGCTGCCCCCGCCGCCCGCCAGGATTTCCGGAAACAAGAAAAATTTCTCGCCGACCTCTTTTCGATGAAATCTCCAGTAATGGAGGCAATCCTGGTCGGCGGCCATCTTCCCGCCCGTTGCCAGGCCCAACACGCCGAGAAAGAGGCTTTGCAGTCGGTAGAGGGTAAAGGCGGGAATTCCCGTCGGAGCGAGGAGGCCCGGGGTGATGAGCGTTCCCGGTGGCGGGAAGGTGGTGTCGATGAGACGGCAAATCCCCTGGTTGAATTCGATCTCGGAGATTTATCCGGGGTCTTCCGTCAGGTGCAAAAGAATCGCCCCCAGCCATTTCCGCAAGAAGATTCCACCGTCCGAATTCGCCTGCCAATTGATTGGGCCGCTCACCTGGAGAGAAGTCCCGCGAAAATCGAGGAACAATTTGCCGTTTTTATTGGTCATGTTGATTCGCAAGGCATGGCGTTTCCTTCTATTTATCCCGTCATTTTCGATGAAATCCTCCCATTCAGGAGCACCGCCCGGAGGTGTGAGCCTCGGTTGGCGGGATGGTGCCAGAGGTAAGCGAACTTCTGAAATGGTCTCATCTGACATTTCCCG
>CAZUHN010000112.1:0-4504 GCA_964620535.1 uncultured Nitrospinaceae bacterium
ACAAAGATTCCGGACTCGTTTTGCTCCGTTCCGCCGCATAATGTGGGATTATTCAATCATTTCGGAATGAAATGGCATCCTGCCTTCCATCCGGACAATTCTTTTTCCGGGCGGATGAAAAGTCCTGTTGAACAGGCCGCAAGAATTGCGGCAATCTCTCTATTTCAATTTATACATTTTGTTGCAATCTTTATATTCGATTAATTCTTTTTGACCCGATTGGAGAGCCCGGAACAGTGGCGCCGTATTCAACTGCCGAATTCCGCCAACGCTTACTATCGGCGGCACCGGGAGCCGCAAAATTCGGTTTCCAGGGCCTCCGGGCCGAAGACGCCATCACGGTCGAGGAATACCTCCCCCTCGATTTTCTCATTGCCTGCGACTGGGGCCTCGACGGGTCGGATTGGGATTCACGGCTTCGATTTTTTTCCGCCGAACGGGGGAAAAATTTTCGCAAGGTATGGTCCCACGACGCCCTCGTCGAAGCGTACAGCGGAGGATTGGGAAAGTCGATTCGCGCGTATCTAAATTCCGATGAGAATCCCTCTTTTATTCTCCCCTACAGGGCCACCGAATTCATCGAGGCGCTTTCCGAAGAGAGCTCCGGCTGCATTTCGATTCTCTCCAATCCCGTCGGGCTCAAAAAAAGACTGGACGACAAAATCGCGTTTGTCACGGAGGCAGAGCGCCTCGGGCTGAGAACCCCGGAGGGAGAAATTATCGAAGTAAAGGGCATCGAGAAGGGGCTGCTCGGGAAATGGGGCTCTCCTCTCGTCGTAAGAGAACGCATCGGATCATCCGGAAACCAAACGCATCTTATCAAAACCCCCGAGGAACTGGAGGCGCTGAAAGTGGTTTTGGTCAATAAGTTGGGAGGGCAAGAGCCGGTCATCGTCTGCAGGTTCGTCACGGGCCCGTCGGTCGGAGCCACCGGCATCGTCTACGAGGGAAAGGCGCGAATGTCTCACTCCTCGGTCATCGTCTCGGGGCTCGCGGGAAGTTCGATGCACCGGTTTTCTTACGCGGGAAGTGATTACACAGCATACCACCGGCTGCCGGAGTCTTCGCGGCGAAATATCGAGGAAGCCACGCTGGCTATCGGAAATTGGGCGGGAAGTTTCGGCTATCGGGGGATTTACGGCGTGGACTTCGTTGTACATGAAGGGAAAGCCTATACGCTCGAACTAAACCCCCGCCTCTTGGGAACGACCCAACTCCTGACGGAACTCGAACTCCGGGCGGGTGCCTCCCCGGCCACGGCATTTTGGCACATCGCCGAATACCTCTCGCTGAAAACTACGGAGGAGGAAGTTTCCGGCGCCTTTCGGGAATTGGGCGCGCTGCGGCTCGAAGGATTTCAACTCGTGCTTCGGAACACCAGCAACCGGCCCGTCCAGATCGGCCGTTCTATGGAACCGGGCATATACGAAATTTCTTCCGGAGTGCCCAGGCACATTAGGAAAGGGAACCGGATCGCGGATTTGGTGGGGCCAGCGGAATTCCTCATCACTTCTTCACCGCCAGAAAAAGGGAAGATTTTGTATCCCCGCTCTGTTCTATTTAAAGTGGAAGGCCTGGAAACACTTTTTGATGAGGCTGTGGAAAACTTAATGCCCTATGTGTCGAATTGGGTCGAGTGTTTTTCAAAGGCAGCCGAATTGGTGGAGTTGCCCGGATGAGCGGAAAACGGATTATTGTAGATTATTTTTCTTCGACGGCCAGGGGTTTGTTCCTCGCTCCGGGCGACCTCGCGAGCGGCGCACAAGAAATTCCCTTATTTGAAAATCCCGTTCCCCCAAATGCCAGCGTGGCCGTTGAAGTGGTGGAAAAAAGGGAAGGCAGCGAAATCGACAGGCTCGAAGTGATTCAACCCGTTCCCGGCTCCAGGAACGCATGGAATGTGAGCGATGTCCCTTTGTCTCCGGGAATGCGTCTGGTTGTGGCGTTTGGCGGGCGTTACGCAAACCGCAGCATCAGTGGAAGGCCGCCCGCCGGACTGACTCCGGTCGGGGCGGAGGTGGACCTTCTGAATGTCGGAGGCGTCACCGGCCATTGCAATAACCCGAACGAGCCGGTGGTGAAATTCAGGGTTCTCGGGGGTGTTGCGCGAAACGGCAAACCGGTGATCCTGCCCGAACTGCAATCCATTCCCCTCCTCGCCTCCGATTCTGATGAATTCTCCCTTCCCAAAACGCCCCTCATTCTTGTAACAGGCTCGGACATGGAAGTGGGGAAAACAACCTGCGCCGCTTCCCTCACAGCCGCCCTCCAGGCGTCGGGAATCCGCCTCGCTTACGTGAAATTAACGGGGACGGGCCGGATCCGGGACGTCCTCCGGGTATGCTACGGCAGGTCGGAGGGGAGATTCGATTCTTCTCGACAGGGCTGGGACTTCGTCGATGCCGGCCTCGCTTCGACCGCAGGCGTTGATGTGCAAATCGTGCGTCAGCATACGCGAAACCTGCTCCGGTACGCCGCCGGCCAGGGGGAGATAATCATCGCCGAGTTGGCGGACGGTCCCACAATGGACGCGAGTCTTTTCGTTTCCACAGATCCGTGGATCATCGACTGGCTAAAAGAAAATGGCCTTGTCATGTGCGCCTGTGATACAGTTAGTTCTACACTGATCGTCCAATGGCTTCGGAGTCATTTAGGCCTTGAGGGAAACCACATCGTCATATCAGGAATCATCGCAGACGATGTTTCGGCGCGGCGCGAGGCCGAGCACATATCGGGGGTTTCCGTCATCAGTTGCGCCTCGCCCGGAGGGCCCGATTTTCTGGGTGGGGAGACGGCCGGCGGCGCCCTTGCGGATTGGGCGCTACAAAATATAATGACGAGAAGGAAAAAAAACATCTGATGGAAATAGGCTTGACCTCCCAGACGCCATCCTCTCCGTCCCAAACCTTTACCGCACGGCGAAAAATCTCTCTTTACCGCCTTACCCCCGACGCTAGCAACGGGCACTGGGACCTCGCGCGCGTCAGCCGGGAATTTGATTCCGCTTCAGGAAATACAACAGATTCCATAATCGAACAGCTAAACTACTGGTCCTCAGAGACAAGTCCTTTCCGGAATTTTCACCTCCACAATGCCGAGGGGTCACACTACCCCGACAAAATTCTCCTGCTCGACGGTTCTCCCAACCGGCTGCCCCTTGCCGGGGAGACCAAGCGCGTCGCCGACGAATATTTGCACGCGAAGGGATTGTCCATCCCGATTATTGTTGTGAATCGACGCGAGGATCTTCTTGCGCAAATCGCCCAAGCGCCCGAGCGAACGCTTATCCTCAGTCAAGCGGCCCAGCGGAGTTTGTTCGACGTTCAACTCGCAAAAGCCCTTCAGGAGCGCAGCGCCGTTATCGTATCCGGACCTCTAACGGCACCGGGCGGCCCTCTCTCCAACAAGAAAAATACCTATGAAATCCTCAACAACGGTTGGTACGGACTGGAAGAGCAAAATGAAGGACCCCTCCTGGTCACCGGACGTTATCATCCGGTATCAATCAACGGAGCCAGCACTTCGGCCATCGCAGAGACCATCCTGGATACAGCGAAATTATTGGGCGAAAAATGGGGGACTTCTACCTTATTCGTAAAACCCCAGGAAGGAGGCGGCGGGCGGGGAACCTTCCGCCTGGACGTCTTGCCGCAAGGCTATGTTTTGCCCGATCTTAGAAGGCTCGGCTCGCCCGACGACCATATCGTTCCCCTGCCCCTCACCCTCGATCCGGACAACAGGGACCACATCACCGCCTTAAACTGGGTGGCGAACCGGTTTGCCTCGAGCCCGGCGACTTCCAGGGCCTATATCCACGATACGGAGCTGGCCGACGAGATCCGGTCCAAAAAGGGGGGGGCAACCGTCGCCCATGTGTACAATAAAGGTTTCGCGCAAATTCGAGGCCAACTGCAAGAGGCCGCCGAAACGCGGAAACAGGCCCACATGCGTCTCGCCAGGGCGATCATGAACTATCAACAACTCTACGGCGTTCCTTACCAGCCTCTCATTTGCGAGTGGATTGATTTCGGTCTTTTCGGCATCCGCGCCCATTTCCGCATAAGCCGAAAGGGACTTGTCATGGAAGCTCTCTACGCAAGACTTTTCCCCGTGGAATTTTCCAATAAAGCGATCGGGGGAATCGGCGTGGACAGCATCACAAACCGAGAGAACGGGGGCATGGAATTCAACCGGTATGCCCCTCTAGTCCCGCCCCTGGTCGCCTTGGTGGGCGGCAGGGATGCTCTCGTAAAAAAAATTCAAAACGCTTTTCAAGCTTTCGCTTGTTATTTGTCGCTTCTGCCCCAGGAAGAACGAGAAAAATTGCCTGTCCGGGCGGAGTTCGACATTTCCCCCGTAAGCGGATTCATCGTCGAGGGAAACGCCGACCCGGTGAGGGGACATTGCTCCAACGTGAGGTGGGAGCGCTTCCGGGCCAATTGCGTGGAATGGATGGAAGACGCGCTGAATTACTACGCGTGGAAATTCAGGAAGAAATGACGAT
>CAZUHN010000113.1:0-26775 GCA_964620535.1 uncultured Nitrospinaceae bacterium
TCGGCGTCCCCGGAAACCTTCCGCGCTCCCCCTCCCTTCGGAAATATTGACCTCTTTCCCGGGGCTGTGCTAAAGCCGTGGGCTGCGGGCCGTTAGCTCAGCGGAAGAGCGCCGCCCTCACACGGCGGAAGTCACTGGTTCAAATCCAGTACGGCCCACCAACTTATTCAATGAGATACCCAATCTCCCCCCTCTTCGAGAAACCTCGGTGCCTAATGAGCCCCGCCAGAGGTCCGGCTTTCCTGCTTTGATTCCTGCTCAAGTGCTCTGTCAAGTGCCAGTCCTGTCCATAAACTAAAATGAATCATAATCCTCCTTTCTAAAAGGACTGGTGATGTGATCCTTCTGCAACACACTCCACTGGCAAAGGGGATGTCCCCTCGTAAATCGGTACAGAACGAACAATAGGACTATCTAAGCGCCCGGTGAAATGTTCGAGCATGTGCTGGATGATGACGATCCCCGCGACCGTGGCAGGAAGTGCGGCGAGAACCACTCGAAGGGCCTCGGCCCCGCCGGTCAAACTTCCGATGGAAACGATATTTTCCGTAGTTTTGGGAAGGGCGTTGATGGCGGAATCGGTCGAGATGAAATGTTGCGAGAGAAAAATTTTGTCGAGGCCACCGCTCTAACCTTCTCGATGTGTTCCACCTCCAGCTTCTCCAAGCTTCCCTCGAGGGCGCCGTTGGGCTTTCCCGCGAAGTCAACCGCCTCAATCTCCAAAGCGGCCAAAGTTGTTTCGGCTCTGGCTTGGGTGAGCGAGCTTACCATGACTACGGGAGCAGCCTGGCCGCCATAAGTTTTCCCAGAAATGTAAGGCCGTCCATCCGCGGCATCTCGACGTCGGTCGTCAAGACATGGGGTTCCAGCTTGCGGATCTTGTCACGGGCGATGAAGGGATCCGGCGCCGAACCGACCACCCTCCAGGTCGGCCGCCCCGAAGAGGAGGGAGAGCGCGTCGCGCTCCTGCGGGCCGGGCAGGCGGAGGATCTCACCGGAGAAAACCCCTTCGAGGACATCTTTCCCGGAACTTTCCGGAACGCCCCCCTTCCCGGAGATTTCCGGCGCCCCTCCCGCGGCGGGAGGCGCCCCGAGGAGGCAGAGAGCCAGGAGGGCCGCGCTAAATCTCCATCCCATCCAAGAGTTCTTCCACATCGACGGTCGCGCCCCTCTCCGAGGAGATCACCGAGCCCTCCACCACCGCGAGGGCCAGGGCCGCCTCGCGCGAGCCGGTCTCGGGGGCCTTCCCCTCGCGCACGCACACGGCGAACTCCTCGATCTCGCTGTACACCATATGGGGCAGGCCGGGGAGCGCGACCGGCTCCGCCTCGGCCTTGCCCACCTTCTGGAAGGTCAGGGTGGTCTGCGCGTCGGTGGCCCCGACGTTCGTGATGTCCACCCGCTGAATTTGCATGAACAGAACCCCTTCGGTGCCGTGGAGGCGGAGGCTGTAGACGTTCGGGCTGCAGAAGCCGCACCCGATGCTCGAGACCGCCCCGCCCGCGTGCTCGACTAGGGTGGAGGTCACGTCGTCGATCTCGGCCGGGGTGGCGAGCCGCCGGTGCATCCCCATGATCCGCACCGGCTCTCCGAGCAGGTAGTGCAGGGTGTCGGCGTGGTGAATCCCGAGCTGGGTGAGGGGCCCGCCCGGGCACTCCTCCCGGTAGTAGTGCCACTTCTCCGGGGTGAGTTTTTGGCCCGTCCAGGTGGCCCAGTAGGCCTCGGCCTGGAGGGGCCGGCCCACCGCCCCCTCCTCGATGAGCGCCTTCATCTTCCGGTGGCCCGCCGCCCGGCGGTAGCAGTGCCCCACCGAGAGGACCTTTCCCGACGCGCGCCAGGCCTGGAGGACGGGCCGCGTCGTGGCCAGGGCGGGGGTGATCGGCTTCTCCACCCAGACGTGCTTCCCCGCCCGGAAGGCGGCCTCGACCTGTCCCTGGTGCGCCTTGTTCGAGGAGGTGATCAGGACCCCCTCGATTGAAGGATCTTCCAGGATGGCCTCGTAGCTCCCGGCCTCGGCGCAGCCGTGCTCCTTCGCGAAGGCGGCGCGCTTCTCGGGGGTGCGGGTGTAGCAGGATACGAGGTCGATCAGGGGGCAGTCCCTCGCCGCCGCCCCGACCGGCTCCGACCACCAGCCGATCCCCACCAGGGCGACTTTCACAGGCTCGAATGACATGCGGCTCTCCTTTGAATGATTTTGGATTTATCTATTTTGTTAAAGCAAACCCAACGGACCGACGGGATCCCCGCGAAACTCCCCAGTCCATCCCCGGGGTGAGGCGGGCGGCCTGGCGGTCGGAGGCGGGGATTTCCTCCCGAAAAAGGGATCAGCGGTTAAAGATTATTTGTTACACGATATGACGTAAAAAAAATCTTGGCGATCGGATCTTTTTCCAAAACTCTGCTCGGCCGCCTCCGCGCCCTCGGCCTTTATATCCTCCAGATTCAGGCCGCAGGCCCCGCGGGCGCAGGAGACGGGGCGCGGGGACTCAGCCCCCCTCCCCCGGGTCCTTCTCCTGGAAGGCGATCCGCCCGCCCGGGAGTTCGACCACGAGGTGGAGCGCCTCAGCCACCCGCCCCGAGAGATTCCACATCCCGCAGATGAAGGTGAGCTCCACGATCTGGCGGTCGGTGAAATGCTTCTTCATCTCGGAGAAGGCGGCCTCGTTCCCCTTGGCCCGGAGGCGGGAGACCTCGTCGGCCCAGCGGACGGCGGCCTTCTCCTTCTCACCGAAGAGGGGGCTCTCCTGCCAGCCGTCTCCGTCCAGGAGGTCGATTTGCTCCCCGGTGAGGCCTAGAGCTCGACCGAGCTCGACGTTGTGCCCCAGTCAGTTGTTGCACTGGGTGAGGAGGGCCGTCTTGACGATGACCAGCTCCATGAGCCGGACGTAGCCGGGGTCGGACTTGAGCCGGTCGGTCCGGAGCTTCTGGTCGAGGAGCATCCACGCCTCGACCGCCGGCGGGGCGTGGGCGAGCATCTGGAGGTAGCGCGGGACCGTCCCCCACATCCGCCCCGACCAAGCGTAGAGCGGCTCGAGATCCGCCCGCAGCCCTTCGGGGATGTTTTCCGGGGCGATGAAGGGAACCCGCGGCTCCGGCGCGGCCATCATCTCCTCGGTGACGCCCATCTTCGGTTGGAGTCCGGTGGCTTCGTTGACGGACATGGCTCTCTCCCTCCTGAAAAAGAAAACGCCGGACGATTCACCGATTCCCGGGGAAGCTCCGCTCGGCCGCCTCCGCGCCCTCGGCCTTGTTGTAGTCCTGGTTCAGGTCTCCGCTCCCAGCCGGGCTCTTGACGGTGAAGAAGACGGCCGCCCCCCCCACGGCGCGGCTTCTGTGGTTGACGAAGCGCGGGATATGGATGAGGTCCCCGGATTCTACGATTCGCTCCTCGTCCCTGAGGATGTAGTGGAGCTTCCCCTCGAGGATGAGAGTGAACTGTTCCTCGTTCGGGTGCATGTGGAGGGGGGGACCCTCCCCCTCTGGCTTCGTCACGATCCCCGCCTTCATGAGGTCGCCCGCCACGCTCTGGATCACCATGGCCGGGTTCAGGTCCGGCCGCTCCTTCTTCATCTCCGCAATCTGGTAAAACGGCATGGTTCCACTCCCAGAAGACAAACGCCCTCGCCCACTGCTTCTGGCCCTGCGGACGAAGGCACATCGCATTGCCTGCATCATAAAGACTTCGAACAGCCAGCTGAAGCCGGCTTCGCGGATCGGCACCGAAGGCGCGGGGGCCTCAGGCCAGCGATGGCAGAACTTCGCGCCCGAGCAGATCGATGGTCCGCATCACCTTCTCCTGATCCAGGCCGGGCCACTGAACCCGCATGATGAAGTGGGTCACCCCGAGCGACTCACGGTACCGGAGAATTTCCTCGCGGCAGTAGGACGCATCCCCGATGATGAAGCGATCCTGAACGAACTTCTCGAAGGGTTGATCGAAACGCTCGCTCTCGGGAAGAAACTTGTCCTGGCCCCAGGAGGCGTAGGACGCGTACTTGTACGCCAGCGGGCCGCGGCACTCCTCGAGCGCCCTGCCATGATTCGGGGAAACGTAGCATTCCCGGATGATGGGCGCGTCCGCGGGCATTTCTTTCCCGGCGGCGGTCAGCGCCTCCCGGTAGGTCCCCATTTGCCCCTTAAGGATCTGGCCCGAGGGATAGGAGGTGATGAGCCAGGCGTCGCCGAGCCGCGCGGCACGGCGGATGGCCGGCTCCACGCTCGCCGCCACCATGATCGGCGGGCCGGGCCGCTGGAGCGGCTTGAGGCCCAGTCCCATTTCCTCGATGGTGAAGTGCTTGCCCCGGTGGATGACGACCTCCTCCGACCAGAGCCTCCGGATCACTTCGATCCCCTCTTCGAGCCGCGAGACGCGCTCGGATCTCGCCACCCCCGCCGCCACGAACTCCCCCTCCCGGTAGCCAAGACCGACCCCGAGGACGTACCGCCCCCCCGTGAGCAGGTCCATGCTCGCCGCCTCCTCAGCCACCTTCATCGGGTTCAGCATAGGCAGGATCAAGACGTTCGGGCCGATCATCATCCCCTCCGCCTCGGGCGCCACGCGGGCCAGGAGGGGTATCGCCTGGATCATCTGGAGCGGTTTGGTCAGAAAATGGTTCGGAGCCCAGAGCGAGGCGAACCCGGCCTCGCGGGCGAAGCGGGTCTGCGCGACGAGCCCTTCGAGGCGGGCGGCCATGCTGTCCTCCGCCGGGAAGTGATTGCAGAGATACAGGCCGAGTTTCATTCGTCTTCCTTTCATTGTTGTCGATGATCAGAATGGTGCGCGCCGTGCCGCGGGAGGCGGGGGCCGCCCGCCACCGCCGCCGGTCATCCCGTGAGTAGGCTTTTCACCACGGGCGCGACCTCGCGCGCGCGGGCGCGGAGGCCCTCCTCCGGGAGGCTGCCCACCGGGTGCGGAATGTAGGCCACCGGATAGCCCGCCATCCCCCGGATTTTGGCAACGGACTCGACCGTCGGGCGGAAGGGCTCGGTGCAGATGACCGCCGCGGGGACGCCCCGCCTTTCCATCTCGATTCCGTCGTGCACACTGCACGACGAGCAGGAGCCTCAGTCCCCGAGCGAGATGAGGACAAAATCGCACTCCCGCGCGATCTCGTCGCAGGTCTCCGGCTTCGCGGGCCGGGTGTCGGTGTCCTTCCGGCGCTCGAGGGCGAGGCGGAGATCCGCCCCGCCCGCCCGCAGCTCCTCGAGGACGAAGCACATCAGCTTGTCCCCGCCCACCTTGCCGTTCCAGAGGGTACCCACCCGCTTTCCCGCCAACCCCCCGCCGCGCGGGGCGGGCTTCGAGAGATCGATCTCGGGGACCACCGTCGGATCGAAGATGGGAACAGGGGTTTCAGTCGCCACTTTTTTCCTCCTCGAATTTTGTTCCCTCTCCCCTTGGGAGAGGGCTAGGGTAAGGGAAAAGTCTCGATGGTGAAAAGCCTCTCACCCCAAGGTCCAATAAAATCAAAGATTATTGGGTCCCCCCGACTCTCTCCCGAAGGGAGAGGGGGTCAAAAGGACTTCTAACCCTTTTTTGCCCGCCTCTCTTCGGCGCACAAGACGGGCCGGGTAACGGTGAGGCCGTTGCGCCCCCGGCTCCAGGCGGGGATCCAGGCGGAATGGCCCCCGGCCTCCCCACCCGCCACAACGATGAAGATGTCCCCGGGGTCCAGCCCGTGCGGCACACGGGCGGGGTCGGCGGACCATGCGGGGCCGTCGATCTTTCCCGTTTGCTGAAGCAACTCCTGCGAAACCCCCATGCGCTCGAAGAGAAACTCCCGGACAGCCCCCTTGCCGGGAAATTCCCCGGCGATGATATTCGCGTGCTCGGGCGCAAAGACGACAAAACTCTGCCCCGGGCCCATGCTCCCCAGGGAGGCCATGGTGTGAGCGGCGGTTCTCAGGATTCCCTCCGCCCGCCCGTAATGGTTCTGGATGTTGTGGGGTCCCTCGGCGGCGAGGAGAGTCACCGCACTCCGCTCAGGGGGGATGCCCCGCTCGGCGTGGAGGGACTCCCAGGGGCTCGCCTCCTCGTCCTCGGCAAAGGTGAAACTGTACTTCCCCGGGTTCCCCTGGGTCGAGCGGTCGAGGAGGTGGGGCACCGCGTCCAGGCAGTTAATGAGGACGAGTCGGATCGCCCGGCCGATGGCGGCGTTCGCCCGGTTGCCCGGGCCGAAAACGTTGCCGCCGCCGTTCATGCCAATTTCGTTCCGGACCGGTCCGTTCACCACCATGAGGGGGGCGGCGCCCCCGGTGCTTGCGGCGCTGCCGTGAAGGTTGTAGGCCGGGTCGGCCATGGCCTCGAGCGCCGCCAGCAGCACGGGCATGTAGGCGGGAAGGCAGCCCGCCATGATGGCGTTCAGGGCCACCTTCCCGGCCGGGACGGCGCACCCCCGCTCTTCGAGGCGGAAGACCACCTCGCCCTCGTCCATCCCGCCCGCCGCGAGAAACTCCGCCAGGCGCTCTCCGGTGGGCGGGACCACGGGAAGACCGTCCGTCCACCCCCGGCGGTGGTACTCCTCGACGGCGGCGTGGAAATCCGCGCAATGGCTCAAGGGCTGCATCGCGCCCCCCCCGGTGCGGCTTTCATCGAAGGTTTTTTTGACAATCCAGTCTCCCCGGTTGAATCGGGATTTTCCGCATTCTATTAAAGGAGGCTCATTGGGTCGATGTCGGCGATGAGGCGGGCGGCGCGGAGGGCGGGTTCCGCAGCGAAGGCGGCGAGGGTGGCCTCTACCTCGGCGTTGAGCCGGGCGGCCGAGGCGGCCTTGATCAGCATGTGGTGGCGATACATCCCCCGCACCCGGCGGAGGGGGGCGGGGGCGGGGCCGAGGAGTTCGATCGCCCCCGCCGCTTTTCCGCCGAAAACGGACCGCCTCGCCCCTCGCTTCTCCAGGAATCCGAGCGCCCACTTCCCGGCCGCGGCCGCGGCGCCGGCCCCCTTACTCTCGAAACGGAGCCGGGCCAACCGCCGGAAGGGGGGGTAGCTCGCCGCCTCGCGCGCGGCCGCCTCGCGCCCGTAAAAAGAATGGTAGTCGTGCGCCTCGGCGTACCGGACCGCGTAGTGCTCGGGCCGGAAGGTCTGGACGATGACCTCGCCCGGCAGGTCCGCCCGCCCGGCCCGGCCGGCCACCTGGGTGAGGAGCTGGAAGGTCCTCTCCGCGGCGCGGAAATCCGGAAGGTGAAGCCCCACGTCCGCCGCCACCACCCCCACCAGAGTGAGGCGGGCGAAGTCATGCCCCTTGGCCACCATCTGGGTCCCGATGAGGATGTCGATCTCCCCCCGCCGCATCCCGCCCAGAATGTGGTCGTAGGCCCCGGCCCGGCGGGCGGTGTCCCGGTCAAGGCGGCTAATCCGCGCGCCCGGGAATCGGGCGCGGGCAGCCTCCTCCACCCGCTCGGTCCCGAGGCCGAAGAACCCCACGCGACCGCTCCCGCATCCCGGGCACCGCCCGGGAGGCGGGGCGGTGAAGTCGCAGAGGTGGCACTGGAGGCGGCGCTCCGCCATGTGGAAGGTAAGCGGAGCCGTGCAGTGCGCGCACTCGGCCGCCGCGCCACAGTCCCGGCAGAGGATGACCGAGGAGAACCCCCGGCGGTTCAGGAAAAGAAGGGTCTGCTCCCCCCGGGAGAGCCGATCCCCGATCGCCCCGGCCAGCGCGGGGCCGAGGAGGGGGGGAACCTTGGGATCGCTCGCGGGCAACCTCCGCAGGTCCACCACCTGGACCCGCGGGAGGGGCCGGCCCCCGGGCCGGGCGGGCAGCTCGACGAGGCGGTACTTTTCCTCCACCGCGCGGCGATAGCTCTCCAGTGAAGGGGTGGCCGAGCCCAGCACTACCGGCGCGTCCGCCCGCCGAGCCCGGACGATGGCGGTGTCGCGCCCATTGTAGCGGGGGGCCTCTTCCTGCTTGTAGGAGCCGTCGTGCTCCTCGTCCACGGCGACGAGACCGAGCCGGGCGAGGGGCGCGAAGACGGCCGAGCGCGTCCCCACCACGACCTCCGCCTCCCCCCGCCGGATCCGCCGCCAGGCGCGCGCGCGCCCGCTCTCGGGAAGGGCGCTGTGCAGGCAAGCGGCGTGCTCCCCGAAGCGCGCCCGGAACCGGCCGAGGAGCTGGGGGGTGAGGCCGATCTCGGGAACGAGAACGAGGGCCGTCCGGCCGCGGCGGACCGCCTCCTCGGCGAGCCGGAGGTAGACCTCGGTCTTGCCGCTCCCGGTCACTCCGTGGAGGAGGGTGACCGAGAATTTTTCCGCCTCGATGTCGGCGCGGACCGCCTCGAAGGCCCGCCGCTGGGGGGAGGACAGCTCGTGAAGCGGGGCGGGCGGCGGCCCCCCGGCCGGCCCTTCGGCAGACCCTCCGGCCGCGGGAGGGCCCTCCCAGACATCCTCCTCCACGCCGATCCAGCCCTTTTTCGCCAGCGCGGCGCAAGCGGCCCGCGTCCCGGGCGCGGCGCGCTCCAGGTCGCGGAGCAGGGCGCGCCCATTCGGATGCCCGGCCAGCGCCTCCAGCGCGGCGGCCTGCCGGGGGGCTTTTTTGCAGAGCGCCGCCCGCTCTTCCGCGTCCGGTCTCCGCAGAAGGCGGACGAACCGCGCCCGGCGAGGGCCGCCCACCTCCCCGGTGAACCGCTCCGTCAGCCCAGCCCCGGCCAGGCGCTCCAGCGCCCGCCGGGCGCCCCGCCCGTGGGCGGCGGCGAGAGCGCCCGCCCGCCGGGGCCCTCCGCGTAGGGCGCCGAGAAGGCGCAGCCGGAGGGGAAGGCGGGGGGGTGCCGCCTCCAGCCCCGGGAGCTCCGGCCCCATTCTGCGCGCAACCCGGCTGGCTTCGCGATCGGCCTCCCGCCGCCCCGCATCGGTGAGGCGGTACTTCTCAACGCCTTTTTTCTCTCGGATCCCGGGGAGGGCGGCCCGCAGCGTTTCCCCCCACCCGCAGCAGTAGTAGCCCGCCACCCAGCGGGTGAGTTCGATAAGATCCGGGGTGAGGAGGGGTTCGTCCTCGAGCGCCTCGAACACATCGCGGTAGACGATGCGCCCGGCACCTGTGGTGTTACCGGCATCGGCGGGGGGGGCGCTGGTGAGGGAGGAGATCACGTAACCGGTCACGCGGCGGGACCCCAGGGGAACCAGGACGCGCATCCCCGGCACCAGCCTTTCGGCGAGAGAGGCTTCCGCCCGGTAGATGAGGGGTTGGAACCGGGGGAGGTTCAGCGCGACCTCGACATACTGGTGCAAGGGATCTCCCTTCGCCCCGGCCATCTCAATGCGCGGCGGGGACGCCCCCCGCGAGAATGATCTTCAGGTTCTCCGCCGTCAGGTTGCGTCCGCTCACGACGGCGGCCACCTTCCTGCCCTGCAGATCCATCTTCATGGCGGCGGCGGTCGCGGCGGCGCCCGCCCCCTCGGCGATGGTCCGCGTCTCGGCGACGAGCAGGCGGATGGCCTCGCACATCTCCTCCTCGCTGACGAGGATCATCTCGTCCACGAACTTCCAGATCATCCCCATGGGGAACTCGAAGGGGACCCGGGTGGCAAGGCCGTCGGCGAAGGTGGCGGCCGAGGGCTGGGAGCACATCTCCCGAGCCAGGTAGCTTTCGTAGACGGCGGGGGCGTTCCGGGCCTGGACCCCGACGAGGTGGATCCGCGGGTTGATGGTCTTGGCGACCAGCCCCGCCCCGCAAATCCCGCTCCCCGCCCCGACGGGCACGATGAGGACCTCCACCTCCGGGAGCGCCTCCAGAATCTCGAGGGCGTACGTCCCAACCCCCGCGATGAGGAGGGGCTCGTTCGCCGAGTGGACGTAGCGGTGTCCTTTGGTCCGAGCCCGCTCCTCGCACCACTCGCGGGCCTCGTCAAAGTCTGCCCCGACCAGGGGGACCTCGGCCCCGAGGGCCCGCATGGCCGCCACCTTGTCCGGATTCGAGCCCTCGGGGGCGACGATGGTGGCCGCGACGCCGAACGCCCGGGCGGCGTAGGCGATGGACTGGCCGTGGTTACCGGTCGAGGCGGTGATCAGCCCCCGGCCGCGGTCCTCGGGGGTGAGCCTCGAGACCAGGTTGATCCCCCCCCGCACCTTGAAGGCACCGACGGGCTGCATGGACTCGAACTTCAGGAAGTAGCGGCAGCCGAAGCGCTCCGAGAGGGAGAGGATCTCGTGAAAGGGGGTGGGGGAAAGATCCTTGCGGACGGCTTTCCGGGCGCTCAGGACATCCTCGAAGGCGAGCTCGCGCAAGTTGAGTCTCCGGATTGGAGGGCGGGCACGAGGGCGCATCTCTTATAGCAGACTTCACGGCCTCCAGTCCCGCCGCGAAACGCGACTTCCGCCGCGGATCCCCGGAAAACCCTCCGCTTCGTTGACCGGGGGGGAGGGGCCGCCTACAATAATATAAAAGGAAACCGTTGGGCGGGAGCGCGGCGGAAGGCCCCGCCCGGCGCTTCCGGGTACTTTCGGGTGAATCGTCAAAGGAGGGGTTGGGGATGAAGAGCGCCCTCGAAATTGCGATGGAAAAGACCACCAAGATCGGCGAGCGGGCCCGCGAAGAACTCAGCAAGCTCTCTCCCCTGCAGCGCGAAGAGATTGAAGAGATAAAGAAGATCTATGCGGGGAAGATCGCCGAGAAGGACATTCTTCTTCAGCAAGAGATCATGAAAGGCACCGACGGAGCGCCCGTCGAGGCGGTGGAGGGACACTTTCCGCCCGAGGCGCGGGAGGCCGTGAACGCCCTCCGCCAACAATTCCGCGAAGAGCGCGAGGCCCTCGAGGCCGAGCGCGACGGAAAAATCGAGACCGTCAAAAAGGACTCTTGACTCGCCTTTCCCTTTGCGAAAGGCGTGCGGCACCCGGCGATCCGGTTCGGTTCCGCACTCCCTCCCGTTGGGAGCCGGCATGAACGACGAGAAAAAACGATACTGAACTCCATCGGGAAGGAACTTTCCCGCCAGACGATCCGCGACGGCCTGCGGGCCATCGGAAGCAAAGATCTCCTCCTCCGCACTACGGTGAACGACACGGTGACATCCCTGAAGGGAAACTTGTTCCTGCGACTCCTCATCCTGGACGGGGGCTTCCCCGACGCAATCGAAATCGTCCAGCAGATCCGGAAAGAGCTCGGAAATAAGCTCAATATCCTCTTCTACGTGGACGGGCCGACGAAGAAGGAAATCATGGCGACGGTCCAGGCCGGGGTGAACGATTTCCTCACCGCTCCCCTCTCCCAGGCGATGGCCCAGGAAAAAGTCTCCAAAGCGCTCGGGCTCAAAAAGCCGGGGGAGGATGCGACCTCCATCTTCTCCCAGAAACTCTGAGCCTCCTCCCGCAGATTTTTTTACAGGTTTTCTGAAACGCACCCCTCTCCGCGGCAGGCGCGCGCCTCCCGAAGAATCCGCCTTAGGCGGGGTCGTCGAGCGTCTGGGCGGTACGCAGGAGGGTGAGGGAGTCGGTCCCGTCGCCGTGCTGGAAGGTGAGGATATCGCGGATGATCTTCTCGGCCGGAAAATCCCGCATGATGCCGGACCCGCCGAGGATGTCGGTTGCGAGCGCGATGGACTTGAGGCCCATCTTGTCCGAGAATACCTTGCCGTGGCGTGTGAAGCGGGGGTTGTAGGTCTCGTCCGCCTCCACCCCCCAGCAAATGCGCCACATGAACTGCTCCGCCACCTCAATGTTCATGAGCATCTCGGAGAGCATGAGCTGGACGGTGGAGTGCTCGATGATGGGCTTTCCCCCCTGGATGCGCTCCTTCGCGTGGGCGTGGCAGATGTTAAACAGCCCCCGGGCGAGGCTGGTATTGCAGGCGGCGAGTTCGGCGCTTCCCCGGAAGACCGAGGCGAACACATCGAAGCCCCCGTTCACCTCCCCGATGACGTCGTCCTTGTGGACCCGCACATTGTCGTAAAAACTCTCGGCGCTCGGATAAAGGCGGTAGCCCAGTTTGTTGTGCACCCGCCCGTAGGAGATTCCCTCCTCTTCCCCGTGGACGAGGAAGGCGGTCACTCCCTGGTGCACGGGGGCCTTGAGGTCGGTGCGGGCAAGGAGAAGAATGAGCTTGGAGAAGCTCGTCAGAGAGGTGAACCGCTTGGTGCCGTTGATGACGTAATGATCCCCATCCCGGACCGCCGAGGTCCGCATGCCAAGGGCGGGGTCGGGCTGGCGTAGGATGTTGTCCGAGCCGTACTCGGGTTCGGTCAAAATGATCGAGCAGACGCAGTCGTCGTCCCCGGCGAACATCTTGAGCCACTTGTCCTTCTGGGCTTGCGTACCGCACTTGGAGACGGCGGTCGAGACCTTCCAGCACTGGCTCAGGCACTTGATGGTGCCGATCTCGATCTGCCCCCCCGTCCAGAGAGAGAGGGTCTTTGTGGTGGTGTCGGCCCCGATGCCGCCGTATTCCTCGGGAATAGCGATGGTGCGGAGGCCCACCTGGGAGGCCTTGTTGATCAACTCACCCGGGTAGCAGTCGCGCGAGTCAGGCCGGGCGTCGATCTCGGCCGCGACTGGGGCGACCTCACGCTCCATGAATTCCCTCGTGAGGTCTCCGATCGCGCGTTGCTCTTCAGTGAAGGGATATTGCATCGCGTCACTCTTCGAAACATGCAAAAGCGTATGGACAGAGTTTCGACCGATGGGCCGACCCGATTGCACTAGGATATCATTATCCGGCGCCTTCCCCAACCGGTGCGCACCCCCGGAGGGATTATTCGTGCTCTTCGCGACGGTCAACGGCATCAACCTCGGCTACCGGACCCAGGGGAAGGGCCGCACCTGGCCCTCGCCCACGGGCTCGCCACCGGCTCCTACACCTAGGAGGGCGCCGCGGAGGCGCCCCAGGGCCGCTTCCCAGTGGTCGCCTACGACCACCGGGGCCACGGCGCCACAGACAAAGGGTCCGGTAGGTGCCCATGCCGACCTCACCCACCGGGATTCCGCTCCGATCGATCGGCCTTTTCATCATGTGCGGATCGGTATCGAGGGGGCGCCGGAATTTTTCGATGGTCTCCTCGTACATCTCCTGCCTGCGAAGCTCGATTCCCAGATCGTTGAAGTGATTGTCCTCCTTTTCATATAGCTTTTCGTTCTCGACCAGGTCGGCGAAGACCTCTATTGTCTTCTCCTTATCGCCTCCGGCGAGGTAGGCCTTGCCCACCGAAGTTCGCTCCGAGGTGTTCCTTGTCGGCCTTGAACGCCTGCTTGCACTCAAACTGGGCGCTGAAGTGCTCTTTCTTCTCCATATGGATTTCGCCCTGTTGGATATGCTTATCGCGGGTTTTTTCCTCCGCCGTTTTCTCGGGCTCGCTGGACTTTTCTTCCTCTATTTTGTTGAACCGCTTCCCGAATACCTCGGGAGAAAACCTGTCGGCCTCCATGCCGGTGGAGGTGCCGCTCAGCTTGAGGTACTCGACGACGACATAACCCTCCTCGCCCTTGCGCACCCAATACTTGACCTGCTCATGCAGGCCGCCGGTGAGGATCTTCTCCTCGTAGTACACACCCTCCACAAACTCTGCGCTCACTTTAGCCCCTCTCTCTTTTCCAGAACCATGACCGCCCCGGCGAACCGGACAAACGGCATCCCCATTATGAAAATCCGGCGCAATGCCTGCGCGCACCCGGTGCCGGGCTCAGGCGACCGCCTTGCGCAGAATATCCCGGTACCCTTCCAGAACCGCCTCGCCGTAACGGGAAGGAGGGTGAACCTCGACGATCTTTCCGCTCTCGAACCGCTTCTCCGAGGCGAAGGGATTAAAGAAGGGCTCGCCCGAGGGCAGAAACATCGTCGGGCTCGTCATGGGAAGGCCTTCGTCGTCTCGCCGCCGTAGCGCCTCCCGGCAGTCCGCCAGGGTCTCCTCTCTGTACCGCTCCCCCTCGACGTCCGCCAGGATGGGCGCGGGATCAAGGCCCGACTCCTCCGCGAGGGCGCACAGCACGCACGCCTCGTCGATCCGCCGGCCTTCGTAGAAGAAGGCGCGCCGGATCTTCAGGTCGTAAACCCGCGCCCTCTCGGAATCCTGCCTGTTCGCGCTCAGGTATGCGTCGTAGGCCATCATCGTCGTCCGGACAAATTCCTCGTGCGGCCAGGCCCGGCAGGGAGAGCGCGGCTCCTGCACCGCGATGAGGGGCCATTCCTGATCCACGATGTGGCGGGACGCAGGTCGATCGTTGATGATTTCCAAGGAAAAGGCGCGCCAGCGCACCGAGAGTCCTTCCCGAAACTCCGGTAAAACGGCGTCCAGCCGCGCCGCGGCCATGTACGCCCAAGGTCAGTGATATTCGTGAAATATCTCGATGACGGCACCCAACGGCATTGCCCTCCCCGCCGGAAAAAGAGAATCCAACCCAAGGTACTTTTTATAGGAGAACCCGGGCTCCAATGCCAGAAACATCTTCTTCCGCCCCGTGACAGTAGAATGGATCCGAGGGGACGACCCCCGAAATTTTCCTTCCCCCGAAGCCCCATCCCCTCGGAAGGAAGGTGCTCACTCGTGGGAAAAGAAAAACTATAAAAGAATAATTAATATAAATAACACTCTCATTCTCTATTAAAACCATCCCTCCCAAATGCTGAAAAACGAACAATATTGTTATAATTCCATGAATTCAGGGACGCGCGCTGAACGTTCAGGCTTGGAGGCACCCATGAACCCCGATGATGAGCACTCCGCGGAAATTCTCGGGGCCTCCCACACCGTCGCCGTGGTGGGCCTCTCGGAAAAACACTGGTGGCCGAGCCACCAAATCGCTGCCTACCTTCAAGGAGTAAGACTCCGCGTCATCCCGGTAAACCCCCACATCGGGGAAGCGCTCGGCGAGTGGACCTGTCCCTCCCTCGCCGCGGTGGCGCATCCGGTGAACATCGTCGACGTCTTCCGGCGGGCCGAAACTATTCCCGCCCTGGCCGAAGAAATGCTCCGCCTTCCGCGCCCGCCCCCCGTCTTCTGGATGCAGATGGACATCGCCCTCACGGAGGCCGGGGAGCGTCTGCGGCGATCCGGTATCGAGGTGATCGAATATCTTTGCATCAAGCCCGCCCACGCGCTCCGTATTGCGGCGTGCGGATCGGAATGAAAATATCATCTTGCGCGAACGCAGCCGATCCGCCGGCCGCGGGACGCTTATCCTCTTAGCCTTCGTACTGATGGGCATATTCTCACCCGTTGAAAATTTCCTTCTCTATCACCCGGCCCGCGACATTAATCTGACGCCGGCGGCCTACGGGGTCCCCTTCGAGGAAGTCCGCTTCCGCGCCGGGGACGACACCCGCCTCCACGGTTGGTTCGTCCCCCCCAAGAGGGCGGACGGCCCCGTCCTCCTCTGGGCGCACGGAAATGCGGGAAACATCTCCCACCGCTCGGAGAACGTCGCCCTCATCCTCCGTGAGCTCGGGGCGGGGGTCTTCCTCTTCGACTACCGGGGCTACGGCAGGAGCGCGGGTAGCCCGGGGGAGGAGGGGCTCTACGCCGACGGCAGGGCGGCCTACACCTGGCTGAAGGAGAAGATACCGCCCAGGCGCATCTTCCTCTTCGGCCGCTCCCTCGGGGCGGCCGTCATGGTGAAACTCGCGGCCGAGGGCGCCGAAGCACGTGGCCTCATCCTGGAGAGCCCCTTCGAGAGCCTGCTCGCCATGGGGAAGGCGGTGTTCCCCTTCCTGCCGGTGACCTGGCTCATCAACCAGTCCTTCGACACCGCGGCGCTCCTCCCCGCGGCGCGGCTCCCCGTCCTCATCCTCCACGGGGACCGGGACGAAGTCGTCCCCTTCGTCCAGGGGATGCGCCTCTACCAGTTAGCCCTCCGGCCCAAGCGCTTCTTCCGCATCCGGGGGGCGGGCCACAACAACACATATATCGCTGGCGGGCCGGACTATTGGGCCGCCTGGCGCGAGTTTCTCGAAAATCCGGAGGGGGAGTAAGTCCACCTGATGGTAGGCAAATTTTTCGTTTATGCGGGCTCCACGGGCGCGGACGCTAGCAGGAGTTCGGGGAGTCGGTTTTCCGCGCCCGCAGGTGGCGGTAGAACTTCGCCCGCTCGCCGGGGCCGCTTTTCACGATCTGGACGGTGGGGAGGTATCCCCGGCTGGCCAAACCCATTTTCGTTTGCGGGGTTTCCGAAGCGATCATGGGGGTTTCCTCCATGCGAATCTTCGGCGGCCCGAATGAACAGTGTGTGATCCATTACTAGAATAACCTTAATTTGATGATTTACTGTGAAACGAAACACTCTTTCTGGAAATAATCAATATTCCTTGGCTCCCTTCCATCCAGGCCCAAAGCCGCAAAACATTGTTTTTTATATCAAAATGAGATCTCTCTTTTAATCTCGAATTCGGTACAGCAACGAACGCATTAGCCTTAAAAGTAAAAATAAATAAACTGTACCGACGGAAAAGACTAATGTCATCGTTTACATTTTTGGTGTTATTTTGAATTCGGTACCAGTTGATTATTGTATACGATCATCGCAGGTATGCTAACGTCTGCAAGTGAAAAAACGAAAAAAATACAAAATGGGGAGATTTGATAAATGAAACGGATATTTTATGAAAAATTAACCTGCATCGCGGCCTTCATTCTGCTGGCGCTCGTTCCTACATCACTTTATGCGGGGCCGCCGGAATTAAAAACACCGGAACCCGTGATTTATCTTGCCGACAATCTCGATGAACAGGATAAGTTGGGTTGGTGCATCGATACCGTGGGGCGAGGATTTGGCGATAGACTGCATGCCCATTCGTGCAAACCTTTTGGCGGGGATGTGCAATTTTATTATAACAAAGCGTCACGTCAGATCATTTCGGCGACCTTTGACGGAAAATGTGCAACGCTACTAGCATCTGCTGCTGCCGGGGGTACCTTTGGACTGCTTGATTGTTCATCCACATCTTCGGCACAAATATTCGACTATGATAGTCAATCTTTGGAGTTTCGGCCTGGCAGTGATAACAACCTCTGTCTCGCCGTTGGAAGTTCGAGCCGCTCAGCAGGGCCGTTTATGTCACGCAAGCTGGAGCTCGCCCGCTGTGGTTCAACCGCAGCTAAGTTTAAGCAGTGGCGCATTAAAGGCACTGAAAAATAAAGCTGGACAGGCTCGAAAAGCCAGTTGCCGATGCGCTTGCAGTTAAATTGATATCATCAATCAAAAAAGATATCGAACCCAGGAGGAACGGAGAGACGAGGGATATCGCTTTTCCTGGCAGGGTCCCTGAATCCAATCTTTCTTCCCTCGAGCGTATTTCCAGGTAACTTCGAAATTCACGAATGTTCAATATTTCAAGCCGGATCCCCCTTTCAACCGCTTCATTTCGTACGGCAGGTTCAAAAGAGGAAATTATTTTTCTTTTCACAGCGTTTTCCTCCGAAAAACCCCTTGCCCGCATTCACAAGAGGAGGCCGGCTTTCACACATAGGGAGAGGCTGGCTTTTACGCCCCAAAACGGCCTGTTTTCTTTTTTTCCAGGAGTAAAGTATCTTCCTCATGAGGAGAGCGTATCCGATGAAAATCCACAACTTTCGCCTTTACACCGTCATCACCGTGGCGATTTCACTGGCGATCTACTTCACGAACGGCAGAGCCGCCGGCCTCTCAGCGGGGGCCTGGGCACCCGAGTTACGGGGTGGACCCTGACTCAACAGCGGGCCCTGAAAATGGCTAACCTGCGTGGGAAGGTGGTCCTGCCCAAGATGTGGACGTTTGGGTGAATTAACTACGTGCGTGACATTCCGCACGTCCGATCGTGGCACGAACGATACCAAGACAAGGGCCTGATAGTCGTTGGGAACCACGCGCCGGAGTTTTCCTTCGAAAAGAGCGAGCAAAATATGAAAACCGCCATCGCCCTGTTCAACGTCCCCTTCCCCGTGGTGATGGACAACGACTTCACGAATTGGCGCGCCTGCATGAACCGCTACTGGCCGACGAAGTATCTCATCGACAAGAAGGGCGTAATCCGGCTCAAAGTGATTGGGGAAGGAAGTTACAAAAAGACCGATAATATGATTCAGAGGCTTCTCGCCGAATGACAGCCGCCCCCATACGCTGGGCCGCCAAGCCGGCAGGCGGGCAGGGCCTACACCTATTCCACCCTGCTTCGGGCGACGCACTGGCTGAACGCCCTCCTTCTTGCCCTCATGATCGCGAGCGGGATCCAGATTTGGTGGACCTATCCCGCCTTCGATCCCGACCTTCCCAAGCCCGCGGCCCTCTACGGCGCGATCGCCGGAATAGAGACAAAGGTCGACACACACGGAATCAACATAGGGAACGATTACCGGGGATTCGTGGGCGAACTGGCGACACAATTCTGGCACTTCGGGGTCATGATATTTTTCATCCTCATCGCCATCGGCCACACCCTGATGGTACTGGCGCACGTCTGGCGGAGGGGCCTCGCTCCGATCCTCGTCGGGGTGACGGCCGAGCGGGAGGCCTTCCGCGCCCGCCGGCGGATCTTCGCCCGCCGGTTCGGCCGGCTCCTCCCAGAGGCGGCCATCGTGCTCCTCGCCTTCTGGGCGGAAGGGTTCATCGCCGCAGGAGTGAATCCGATTTTCGGCGACCAGACCTCGGGCTGGATCTTGGGCGTCCTCCTTTATGGAACCCTCCGCCTGGGCCCCGCCCGGGTCTAGTACCGCCGCGCGAGAGTGGCTCGCCTTCGGCGGTTCGCGGTGGCGGGATAAGATGAATAAGGGGGGAAACGAGTTCGTTCTGCCGACCCGCCTCGCGCGCAAGCGGCTCCTGGCGGGGCGGTTGATACTGGGCATCGCGGTGATGAACCTGGTGCTCGCCCTGGCACTGGGGTGGGCACTGTCGGGCCCGTCGGCGGGTCTCACCCGGTTCTGCCTGGGATTTTTCGGATGGTCCGCCCTATTGTTCGCGGCCTCGATTCTACTCACGGTGCCGCTTCTCGCTCCAATTCTGCGGAGACTGCTACGCCCGCCCGCCGGGGAATAATCCGGCCCCGGCAATCTGCCGCCGGGCGGCCGTGGAGGATTCGTCATGAACAAGGATCCGATGGGGAAAAACCGGCCCGCTGCGGCGGCGGACGCCCCTCCGGAAAAACCGCCGGAGTTTATTAAAGATAGCGGCGACGGCCCTCCTGGCCGGATGCTCGCGCCTGGATAGAGACCCCGCCGCGCAATCCATCCTGAGCTGGTTCGACAAGTCCAACCACAAGGCGGGGCTTCTTTTCGGCAACAATCACCGCCTCGCCCGCACCTACCCCAATAGCATCGCCACCCCCGCGCTGATGCGCCCGAACGGCCCCATCGTCGCGCCGGGCACGCGGTTCCAAAATGTGGAGGAAAAAGACTGGCGGATGGATCTCTTTGGAGGTGCGTCTTCGGGGAGGCGAAATTATAGAGCGCTTCTGGCGAAAGAGCTACACCATGGAAGAGCTCCGGGCCATATCCGCCGTGGAGCAGACCGTCGAGCACGTTTGCGTGAAAGGATGTACCGCCATCTGCAACTGGAAGGATGTTCGCCTGGCCGACCTTCTGAAGGGCATCCCGCGTCGGCCCGAGAACCGATTCGTGCTGTTCATTTACAACGACTCCTTTTCAGGGTCACGGGGCTACGCCCCCTATGCCGTGACCTTTGATTTCAAGTCGGCACTCCACCCTCAGAACCTGCTCGCCTACGAATACAACGGGGAGAAACTCCCCTTCGCCCACCGCGTCCCCCTCCGCCTCGCTTCGTCCGCCAACGTGGGCCGGAAGAGTGCCAAATACATCAGCCACATCACCCTGACGAACGTGGACATGGGCGGGTACTGGGAAAACCAGGGTTATCCGTGCTACTACGGCCTTTGAGGCGGTGGCGGCTTCTTGACAAAGCGGTGCCCTCCTCTTATAGCCAACTATTGGGCCGGAAGGGGAAACCGTTTTTCCCCCTCGGCGGCCGATGATCCGGCGTAGCTCAATGGCAGAGCAGTCGGCTGTTAACCGACTTGTTGTAGGTTCGAATCCTACCGCCGGAGCCAATAAATTCTTCGCCTTTGGCGATATTTCCTAGACGGGTGGCGAATTGGGTGGCGTATGTGTCCGTGGAAATGGGCCTACCGCCGGCCAGCGCCCGCACCATCTCCCGGTGCGCCTCAAGATCTTCGCGGGTGACGCCGGCCTTCGAGTCCACATAGCGCTGTACCATGCCGATGCCGCACCAGCGGCCCCTTCTGGTGGATAATTTCCTATCCAGAACCGAAATAGCCGAATCGGCAAAACAGCGGCCTCGCGATGAAGTGGAAGCGGACGGCCTGACCCGCCTCATCCCTCCAGTTTTCGGCAGAGCGCCTCGATCGTAGCGGTGAGCCGATCGATGTCGCCGGGCCCGGAGAGGCGGTGGTCTCCCCCCTTCACCAGTGCGAGGGTGACGTCCTCGCTCCGGAGCGCCTCGCACAATCTCAGCGATACCTCCCAGTGAACATCCCCATCCGCCATACCGTGAATGAGGCGTACGGGGCAGTCGATCCCAATGGCACCCCGTAGTAGCAGATGCTCCCTCCCCTCCTCGATGAGCGTGCGCGTGATGGGATACGGGTCCTCGCCGTACTCCGCGTGGTGGTGATAGACCCCTTCGGCCATCAGCCTCCCGCGCGCCTCCTCCGATAGCCGCGCCCACATCAAATCCTCGGTGAAGTCCGGCGCCGCGGCGACCCCCACCAGACCCGCCACCCGCCTGGGCCGGGCCAGCGCGGTGAGCAGCATGATCCATCCCCCCATGCTCGATCCCACCAGCACCTGGGGCCCCTGCGCCACCCGGTCGAGGACGGCGATCGCGTCCGCCATCCAGCGGCCGATGGTTCCCTCCTCGAAGCGGCCGGATGACTCCCCGTGGCCAGCGTAGTCGAAGCGGACGAAGGCGCGGCCCACCGCCCGGCAGTGCTCCTCCAGGGCGGTGGCCTTGGTCCCCGTCATGTCCGACTTGAAGCCGCCGAAGAATATGACCCCGGGGGCCTTGCCCGGGGTGGAGCGGCAGGCGATCCGGGTTCCCTCATCGCGGGTGAGAAACAGCAGCGGACCGGGCTCCGTCATCTTTCTCGCCCTTTCCCATCGAAGAAAAACTCGCAGCGGCGGCGGGAAGATCCTTTCGAAGCAGCCTTCGGCCAGGTCCCTCCCGCTCCGGAAGGAGTAAAATCGCGAAGAGGGAATACGCCGCGCGGGATTGATTCCCGGGCAGGCTACTTTTTTTCCAGGTACATTCGGTAGGCGCGGTCGGTTTGCCTGTCTACAATGATGCTTCGCGACTCGTTCACATAACCTTCCAGCCGTATCCACAAGGAATGAGCTCCGAAGGGAAGCT
The DNA here is from genome assembly GCA_964620535.1 of uncultured Nitrospinaceae bacterium. Lineage (GTDB taxonomy): Bacteria > UBA8248 > UBA8248 > UBA8248 > UBA8248 > CAZUHN01. Next base: position 21,273 of record CAZUHN010000113.1, read on the forward strand.
GCAGCAGCTTGATTTCCGGAGCAGCCTTTCCGTAATACCGGCTGTCGATGAAAATCTCGCCGCCGGGAGGGGTGGTGTAAATGCTTACGCGCCCGGCGACCGACTCCCGGAGCGTGATGCGGACAGTCGTCTCCTCGCCCCCGACCTCCACCTCATCGATGCGCGTTACGAACCCCGCCAGGCTCACTCGGACGGTGTGCCATCCGAAGGCGACACCTTTGATGACGATGGGAACGCTCTTCCCGGCCTTTCCCCGTGGAGAGCCGTCGAACGCGATCTCCGCCCCGGGATTTTCCACAATTATCCGGACCGCCCCCGTCCCGCGGAGGTCGAGTTGGATTCTCGATGAAGAAAAAAAGCCGCACCCCTCGAGAAGAGCCAGGAACAGGACAAAAAAAACCGTTTTCGTTTCCCGCGTTAAAGTTCGCCGCATTTTCCCCCGCACCGGCATATCCGGATTTTCCCCGAAACCTGTCCCGTAAGGCGGCAGCCGCCCTTTCCCGGCGGAACATTATCCCGGCCTTCATGCCGCATTGTGGTATTCTACTCCTCGAAAATCATGACAATTTACCCCCTCCCCGCCTGTATGAAAAGCGAACCGCGCGCTTTCACCTCGGCGCGGGGACCAATTGAGGACGTCCATGTGCGGCCGGTTTTCACTGGCGGTGGTCTCCGAAAGTCTTTGCGCCTTGTTCAAGCTCGCAAGGGAGATCGAGCTTCCGCCCCGGTACAACATCGCGCCGAGCCAGGAGGTGGGGGCCGTCCGCGCCGCCGCGGACGGAACGAGCGAATTGGTTCTCCTCCGGTGGGGCCTGATCCCGCATTGGGCGAAGGATCCCTCCATCGGCGCACGCACGATCAACGCCAGGGCCGAGACCCTGGCCGAGAAACACTCCTTCCGCACCGCCTTCCGGAAGAGGCGTTGCCTGATCCCGGCGGACGGATTTTACGAATGGTCGCAGCGGGAGGGGAAAAAACAACCTTATTTCGTTCGGATGCGGGAGGGAGAGCCCTTCGCCATGGCGGGACTGTGGGAACGCTGGCAGGAACCCGGCGGACATGATGTGGAATCGTGCGCCATCGTGACCTGCGGAGCGAACGAGCTCCTTCGCCCGGTTCACCACCGCATGCCGGTCATCCTCCCGGCCGATGACTTCGACCGCTGGCTTGACCCCGCCGAGAATGACAGCCGGACCCTCCAACCCCTGCTCCGCCTCTTTCCCGGCAGGGCGATGAAAATCCATCCGGTGAGCATCCACGTCAACAACCCCCGAAACGACGATCCCCGTTGCGTCGAGCCGATGGATCAAAGCGGCTCCGCCCGTGAATCCCGGAAGAGGCAATGATTTTTTGTTTCCCCGCCCGGGGAAATTCCGGCGCCTTCCGGTTAATGATGGCGACGCCGGAAAAAATGCATGCGAGGCCCGCCGCCTCCGCCCAAGCCAACCGTTCCCCGAAAAAAATGGCGCCGATCAGAACCGCATTCAACGGAACGAGGTAAGCAACCATCATGACATTGGTCGCCTGTGCGGTCGAAAGGAGCCGGAAGAAGATCAGGGCGGGCAGCGCCGTGGAGTAGAAGGTGAGGAGGAGGAGCCACGCGATCACATCCCACCCGGGCGAGAGCGTCCAGGGCGCATCCACGAACAAGCTGAAGGGAAGAAGGATGATGAACCCCCAGGTCAACTGCCCCGCCGCCATCACCAGCGGGGAATGGTTCCGCAAGCGGCGCGCGTAGACAGCCAAGCTCGAGATGCTGAGAGATGCGACGACCATCCCCAATTCCGCCTGGACATGCCCGCCCAGCCCCTCCAGCGCCGCCGGCCCGATCACCAGGATCACCCCGGCGAGGCCGAGAGCGATTCCGATCACCCCATTTAGGCTCAACCGCTCGTCGATCGTGAAAAAATGAGCGAGGAGGAAGGTGAAGAGGGGAATCGGGGCGTTCAGAGTACCCGCGAGCCCCGGCCCGATTTGAATCTGCGTCCAGGCCGAGATGGTAAAAGGAATCGCACCGCCTAGTAGGCCGAGGAGAATCAGGGGCCGCAAGCCGGGAGATGAAAAGCGCCCCTTTCCCCTCCGCCCCGCGACTGCCAAAAATCCCCAGAGCAAACAGGCGGAGAGAAAGGTGCGCACCGCCGAGATGGTAAGGGGGGGCACGGACCCCACGGAGAGTTTCTGGAACAGAAAGGAGCTAGCGTACATGTTGGACAGCAGAATGAGCCACAACCACTCTTTGGCGTTAATGGCCGGCGACTCCGGAACAGGGATGGAGGACGAGAGAAGCGCCCCAACGTATCTGATAAACTGCGCCTGCGAAAGCCATCCGCCAGGGACATCCATCCTTTTCCCCTCGGAGCGATGCGCCCCCCGGTGCCCGGATAGGTTAGAATGAGGGGAATCCCACTTCCGGAAACTATGGCGAAGAGCGAATACTTCTAGCGGATATGAGGGCAGCGCGTGCACTCCGCCGTCGAAAAAGAACTCGCCGCCATCGAAGCGGACAAGGAGGACGGGGCGGCCCAGCTCGCCGCGCGGAGCCTCGATCTCCTGGCGGAGGCGGCCAGCCTCGAGGAGGAACTTCCCGCCGACAAGTACCTGGAGGGGATAGCCGCACTCGTCCGGCGGTTGGGAACCCTCCGGCCCTCCATGGCCTCGTTGGGAAACTGGGCGTTAATTTTCTATGAGGAGCTGCAAAATCGCCTCCGGAACGACCCAAATGCGGACCGGCCCGGGGCCGCGAGATCGATCAATATCACTTTGCGGGAAAAACAGTCGGCCGCATTGAAAGAATTAGTTGAATTCGCAAGGCCGCTCCTGGCCCGGGCGGAAGCTATTCTCACCCTGAGCTATTCGTCCACGGTGGAGGCGGTTCTTTTGGGGGCGGCGGCCTCTTCCCTCGTGCGGGTGGCCGAGGCGAGGCCCCTCCTCGAGGGGAGGAAGCTGTTCTCGCGCCTCCGGGAGGGAGGCGTCTCCGCGCGCCTCGTTACGGACGCCCAGATGGCGGGGGCCATGGCCGCCTCGGATCTCCTTCTTCTGGGGGCGGACACCATATGCGCGGATCTTTCCGCCGTGAACAAGACCGGAAGCCGCCTGGCGGCTCTCGCCGCCCGCGAGTTTAGAAAACCCTGCGTCGTGGCCACCGACACGTTCAAGATCGCCGCCATGGTCTTATCGGAAAACATCTCTCTCGAAGAAGGGCCCGGGGAGGAGGTGTGGGAGGAGGAGGCTCCCCATTGCGAAAACCGAGTCTTTGAGGTGCTCCCTCCGCACCTCATCGGCTCTTACCTCACCGAGAAGGGGGTGCTCTCCCCCGGGCGGATGGAAAAAGAAATTGAAAGCTGGCGGGCGCGGGCCGGTGGGCTTTCCCATTCGTGCGTCCCGCCCCTCTCGCCCGGGGACGCGGTGTGGCGGCGGCCTCCTTGAGCGGCCTTTTTCGATATGGGATATTTCCCCGTCGGATATCTCCTCTCCATCCTTGATTCAGGAGATGACAATGAAGGGCCGCTACACCGAAACATTCGATCGCGCCCTCCGTGATCCCAAAGACTTCTGGGGAGAGGCTGCGGACGCGCTGCACTGGTACAAGAGATGGGAAAAAGTTCTGGACGACTCGAACCCGCCGTTTTATCGGTGGTTCGCCGGCGCAGAGACGAACACCTGCTACAACGCGCTCGACCGCCACGTCGAGGGCGGCCGCGCCGACCAGATTGCCCTGATCCACGACAGCCCGGTCACGGGCGCCGTCCGCACCTTCACCTATCGCGAGCTGCGAGACGAGGTGGCGGCCTTCGCGGGCGCCCTCCGGGCCCAGGGGGTGGCGAAGGGCGACCGGGTCATCATCTACATGCCCATGGTGCCCGAGGCGGCAATCGCCATGCTCGCCTGCGCCCGCATCGGGGCGGTGCACTCGGTGGTGTTCGGCGGCTTCGCCGCCAATGAGCTCGCCACCCGGATCGACGACGCCACGCCGAAGGTGATCGTTTCGGCCTCCTGCGGCATCGAGCCCGCCCGAATCGTCGAGTACATGCCCCTTCTCAACGAGGCCATCAAGCTGGCGCGGTCCAAGCCGGAAAGGTGCATCATCCTCCAGCGCCCGGGCGCCGAGGCCGTGCTGACGGCGGGCCGCGACGTGGAGTGGAACGACACTCTCCGGGAGGCGGAAAAAACGGAGTGCGTCCCCGTTGCCGCGACCGACCCGCTCTACATCCTCTACACCTCCGGCACCACCGCCCAGCCGAAGGGGGTGGTCCGCGACAACGGCGGCCACATGGTGGCGCTGGAATGGAGCATGAAGAACGTCTACGGGATCGATCCGGGCGAGGTCTATTGGGCCGCCTCCGACGTGGGCTGGGTGGTCGGGCACTCCTACATCGTCTACGCCCCGCTCTTGCACGGATGCACCTCGGTCCTCTACGAGGGAAAGCCGGTCGGCACGCCGGACGCGGGGGCCTACTGGCGGGTGATCTCCACCCACGGAGTGAAGGCGCTCTTCACCGCACCGACGGCTTTCCGGGCCATCAAGCGCGAGGACCCGGAGGGCGGCCTCGTGAAGCAATACGACCTGAGCCGCTTCCACACCCTCTTCCTCGCGGGCGAGCGCGCCGATCCCGACACCGTGAAGTGGGCGGAGGAAAAGCTCGGGGTCCCCGTCATCGACCACTGGTGGCAGACCGAGACGGGCTGGCCCATCAGCGCCAACTGCATGGGGATCGAGCCGCTGCCGGTGAAGTACGGCTCCCCGACCAAGCCCGTGCCGGGATGGGACATCCGGATCGCCGATCCCGGCAACCGGGAGGTGAAGCCGGGCGAGATGGGGGCGCTCGTGATCAAGCTGCCGCTCCCGCCGGGTAGTTTTCCCACCCTGTGGAACGCGGACGAGCGCTTCGTCGACGCCTACTTCAAGGCGTTCCCGGGGTACTACGAGACCGGGGACGCGGGCTACATCGACGAGGACGGCTACGTCTTCGTCATGTCGCGCACCGATGACATCATCAACGTCGCGGGCCACCGTCTCTCGACCGGCGCCATCGAGGAGGTTCTCGCCTCCCATCCGGACGTCGCCGAGTGCGCGGTCATCGGGGCAAACGACGGGCTGAAGGGACAGATTCCGATCGGTTTCCTGGTTCTGAAGGCAGGGACCGACAGCGGGGATGAGGAGGTCGTCAAGGAGATCGTCCTCCTGGTGCGCGAGAGAATCGGCCCCGTCGCCGCCTTCAAGCACGCGGCTGTGGTCAAGGGCCTACCCAAGACACGCTCGGGCAAGATTCTCCGGGCGACCATGAATCGGATCGCGGACGGCGCATCGTACAAGGTGCCCGCCACCATCGAGGATCCGTCGATACTTACGGAAATCGAAGACAAGCTGAAAAAAATCGGTTTCGGGGCCAAGAGTTAACCTACCCCACCTCCCCTCCCGGCAGGGCCCGCCCCGCTTCTATCGGGGGCTAGTTGACTTGATCCGGCCGGCCGGCGCCAGGAGTAAAAACACAGCGGCGATCGC